>JAFDZE010000160.1 GCA_018267155.1 Bacteroidota bacterium
CCCGTGCCGGCCCTGGCGTCGATCAGCTTGCCGATGAGGAAGGGGAAGGCCGCACTCAACAGGCTGGTGAGCAGCAGGCACACCATGCCCACGGCAAAGAGCCCGCGCTGCCCGCGCATGTAGCGGAACACCCGGAAGAACTTGCGCAGGGCGACCTTGGTCAGCTTTGCCGGTTTCGCGTCGTCGGTGGGGCGGGAGCGGCGGGAGGCCATGGCCCCAAAGGTGGGGGTTAGTGCAGGATGCTTATTCTAGCCACCGTTGGTTCAATCACAAAAATTGTCGTTGCTCGGCAAGGTCACGCCGAATACCTCCGGTTGGAACTGGTCTGCCGTCACAGGTGTCCCTATGAACTGTAAACAAGGGTCGTTGCCATAGGTGAGCACGTCCAACGCCCCTTGGCCGTAGAGTGCATTTCCGGAAGTGGATACCGCGTGGACAGATACGATGTACCGTCCCAGGTCGACCGCACCCGGGGCCCAGCACTGTTCCAAGGTGTTCGAATGGAAGACGGTGTCGTCGTTCTCCCGTTGTACGATCACATCCAGCGATACCACGTTATGCACAGCAACACAGAAGAGGTCATTGATGCCGTCGTAATTGGCCGACACCACATTCGGGGCTTGGATGAAGGCGGAGTCGATCAGTATGGCGATGTGGGTGTACGCGGGTCCGGACGCAGGCGAAGGATCCTGCTCCTTCTTGCAGCCCACGGCTGTGAGGAACACGACGGAAAGGAGGGTGATCCGCCAGGTTCTCATGCGCTTGAAGGTGCGATCCAGTACGAAGATATCACCCCGCACGTGCCAGCGATCACCCGTGCAGGGCCACCATCCTGTCCGCGATGTGATCGAAGAGGTTCTTCAGCGGCTTCTCCACCATCACCTTGATGAAGGGGTTGAGGTCCGCATTGAACTCCTGCCAGGCCCGCGTGGTGCCACCGTTCTCCTCCAGATGGACGTCCAGGGTGAATGGGAAGGGGCTTTTCTCCGTGGCCTTCATCCGCACCAATCCCGGGGCTTCGCCTCCGTTCAGCGCAAGGCCGATGGTGGCGGCACCCTGCACTTTGAAGGAGCAGCTCCGGCCATCGCTCTTCCATTCACTGATCCGTTCCTGCGGCAACAACTGCTGGAAGTTGTTCATGTCCTGCAGAAAGACGTACAATTCCTGTGCGGGCTTGCTGATGGATACCTGCTTGCTCTCGATCCGTGTCATGTGCTGTGTGCGGGGTGCGTGCAACGCCGCTGCACGCCTGGCGTGCCGTGCGCGTCCATACGATGTTCCTAGTTGCTGGCGGTGGGCGTTTCCGACAGCGGTTTCTCCTTCTTCGCAGCGGACTGTCCCCAGTTCGCGGGATCTTTGCGCCATTCGTCCAAGCTGGCCCGGTCCTGCTCGGTGATGTACCCGTCGCGCAGTGCCTGTTCCAGCAGGACCTCGTAGTTGGTCAGGTACTGCAACTTCACCTTTTCCCGCTCAAAGGCACGAATGGCCTCATCGAAGCCGTACGTGAAGATGCTCACCATGCCCTTCACGTCGCAACCCTCTTCGCGCAGGGCCTGCACCGCGGCCAGGCTGCTCTTGCCCGTGCTCACCAGATCCTCCACCACCACCACGCTGCGGCCCGTCGTCAGGTCTCCCTCCACCTGGTTTTTCATGCCATGGTCCTTGGCGCTGCTGCGTACGTACACGAATGGCAGCCCCAGGTCGTGCGCCACCAGTGCGCCATGCGCGATCCCTCCCGTGGCGACGCCCGCGATCATGTCCGGCCGACCGAATCCCGTGTTGATCGCCTGTGTGAACTGCTGACGGATGTACGTGCGCACGGCGGGGTAGGAGAGCGTCTTGCGGTTGTCGCAGTAGATCGGGCTCTTCCAGCCACTGGCCCACGAGAAAGGTTTCTTCGGGCTCAACTTCACCGCCTTGATCTGCAACAGGAATTCAGCGATCTTCAGCGCCGGATCAAGTCGTGCATCCATGCCGCGAAAGTATGAAGTCTGGATCGACGGTCGGCTGCTCGTCGTGTGCGACAAGGCTCATGTCTCCACGGGTTGTCAACAGGTGTTGACGATCGAGGTGAACTCGCGCGCCGACATCACCGGTGCGTTGTCGGTCTGGCGGGAGCGACCGGACCTGGGAACGCTCGTGCTTCACGGTCGAACGGTGGAGGCCGTGTGGGACCTGTTCCGGGAGATGCACGTATTCGTTCAAGCAGCAGGTGGTTGTGTCACGGATGAGCACGGGCGGCTGCTGGCCATCCAACGCCTGGGTATGTGGGACCTGCCCAAGGGGAAGGTGGAGGCGGATGAGGAGATCGGGGCGGCGGCGCTGCGCGAGGTGCGCGAAGAGTGCGGGCTGGTCACCCTGGATCCCGTGCGCCGCCTGTGCGAAACCTGGCACACGTACGAACGCAAGGGCCAACAACACCTGAAGCGCACCGATTGGTACCTGATGCGCGGGAACAGCCGGGATCCGCTGGTCGCCCAGTCGGAAGAGGACATCACCGGGGTGCGCTGGCTCGATCGCGCCGAGGTGAAGGCCATGCGGGCCGCGACCTATCCATCCCTGCGTAGCGTGATCGATGCGTGGACATCGGCCGTGGGCCTGTCCACCACCTGAGCCGCGATCACCGTCTCCGGGGTGGTCCCTGGTCCGGGCGCAACTTGTTCTCCTCCTCCCATTGCACTTTCAGCTTGTGGAGGATCGGCGCCAGACCATCGCTTGGCGGTGGCGCGGGCGCCCGGGCCAGTGTGTCGCCATTCAGCAGGAAGAAGGCTGGAATGGTGCGGATCCGTAACTGGTCCATGATCACGGCGTTGTCCCCACCGAAGTACCACGGCCAGTCGCGATCCGGATGCGCGTGCACATAGGCCTCCAATTCCTGCGGGCTCCGGTCCAGGCTGATGCCCACCACGTTGATCACCTGCCCGTATTCCTTCCGGAGCGTCTCGAGCGCCACCAGTTCCTGTTCGCAGTACGTACACCATGCGGCCGTGACCACCAGACAGGTTGCTCCTCGTAATACAGTATCTATCCTGGCCTGTTGCCCGGACAGGTCGCGCAACACCAGTGGTGGCAGCCTGCCACCGGGACGCATCGTGGTCAGGTCCCACAGCATGTTGGCGGCGATCCGCCTGTTCTCCGGATGCATGGATGTGGCGGCCACCCGGTCCAGGATGCCCAGGATGCCTTTGCGGTCGAAGGTCTTGCCGGGGTATTGGGCATGGAGTCCCATCAGCATCACCAGCTCGCACAGTGCATCGTCCTTCAGGAGATCGTGTTCGGCGAAGAGTGTTCTCACGCTGTCCGGATCCGCAGCACGCACGGCGTTCACCAGGGCCGCTTCGTTCTTCCGGAACGGATACCGCATGATGTGCTCCTCGAAAAAAGCCTGGATGAACCGCACGTACTCCGGCACGTCGTAGAGCACGGGGCGGCCCTTCAGGTATTTCCCGAACAGTTCGCGATCGTTCACCCCGGGGCCGAAACGCAGGCCCGCGATACCGTATTCCAGGTTTTGAAGGAACCAGGGGTCCCGCACCCCGTTGTAGTAACCTTGTAGTTTCAATGCGAAACTGTCGGTCCGGGCCGGGCTCTTCGTCGGGTTCAAGAACAGCGTCTCCGGGCGCCCGGCGGTGTCGCTGCCGAGCCGTCGGCTCGTGGCCACCTCCTCCATGGCGAAGTCGTCCAATCGCTGGTTCAGGTCGGCCAGCAACGCGTTCACGTCCATCCGGTCCAGATCCCTGAATTCGAGGATGGTCTCCGTGGTGCCGTTCAAGCTGCGTGGCGTACCGGGCGGTGGCGGCGGAAAGGTGATGCGGTACGTGCCCGGACGCAGCCACAGACCCCCATGTATCCCACCGATCCTCAATTGGGCCTTCACCGTGCCCGTCACGTTGGCCTCGATCACGGCCTTGCCGTCGGCATCCACCTCGGCCTGCCCGATCAGTTCGGTGCGCAAGGTGAACAGGTCCAGGTAGCGGTACAACAGCGCCCGCTCCCCCGCGTGCACCGCCGCCGTCAGTTCGATCCGCACAGGTGCGGCATGCGCATGCGGGCATAACGCGCACCAGGCGACCAGGGCGATCAGGATCCTCACGATCGGGTGTTGTCCGGGTCCGGCCATCGCGGCTTCAGGGCCGTACCGCCCCGGGTACGAACGCGGAAACATCCGCTTTGTTGGCGATCAGTTCCCGCACGATGGTACTGCTGATGTGCGCGTGCTCGGGCAGGGCCGGCAGGAAGATCGTGTCTACACCCGCCAGTACGTGGTTCATCAGGGCGATGCTGCGCTCGCTGCCGTGATCCGTACTGTTGCGCAAGCCACGCACGATGTAGCGCGCTTTCATCCTCTTGCACAAGTCGGCCGTGAGGCCCTCGAAGGCCATCACCTCCACCTGCTTGTGACCAACGAAGGTGGCGCGCAGCCAGCCCAGCCGTTGCTCTACCGGGAACATGTATTTTTTGGTCGTGTTCACGCCGATGGCCAGCACGATGCGGTCGAACAACGGCAAAGCGCGTTCCACGATGCTCACATGCCCGATGGTCACGGGGTCGAACGACCCGGGAAAGACGGCGATGCGCTCGCTCATTGGCGTTCGGCGTTGATCACCCCGGCTTGCGCCGCGGGCGAAGGTTTGAAGAAGCTGAAATGCACGTTCCCGTACGGACGGTGCCGGTCGAACCACGGATCGGTGCTCATGTTCACGTTCTTCGGGTGCTCGATGATCAGCAGGCCCTCCGGATCGAGCAGCCCGGCTTCCCTGATCAGGACAGGCAACTGCTCCGTCCCTTCCAGGTTGAACGGCGGATCGGCGAAGATGATGTCGTAGGTGGCGTGATGGCCTTTCACGAAGTTGAACGCGTCGGCTTTCACGTGGTGCCAATTGGTCGCTTGAAGCGCCCGGGCCGCGCCCTGCAGGTGGCTGAAGAGCTCGCGATCCTGTTCAACACTGATCACCTCCCCGGCCTTACGGCTGAGGAACTCCAACGAGATGCTGCCCGTGCCTGCGAACAGGTCCAGTACCCGGATACCCTCCAACGGCACGGTGTGCTGCAGGATGTTGAAGAGACCCTCCTTCGCGTAGTCGGTGGTAGGTCGCGCCAGCGTGCTCCTGGGCGGATGGATCCGCCGCCCCTTGTATTTGCCGCCTACGATGCGCATGCTTGCTGTTCGAGCAACGCTGTGAAACGGTGCGGCCGGTCCAGGTCCAGCCCCGCCAGGTTCGGGTCCGACGGTGTGATCGCGGGTCCGATATCCGGGAGGTATTTTTTCAGCAGGTCCTCCTCGGTGCCGGTGAGGTGCGTGCCGGCGATCAGGCCGCTGACGTTGTCCGGGCGTGTGCCGCATTGTTCCAGTGCGTAGAGCACGTAGTACAGCACGTCCTCGGGCGTGGCCGCGTGGAAGGTGTTGCTCAGCAGCAATTGCTGGCCGCGTGCGATCGCCAGGTCGAGCCGCTCGGCCGTTCGGTGGATCAGTGCCGCGGTCTTGTCCACGCTCCGGTCCAGGGCCACATGCACCAGCACGGCACGCATGGGCAGCGGACGCGCGCTTGGAAAGCGCCCCAGCAATCGCTGCTCGACCGCTTCATTGTGCAGGTACACACAGCGCGCGCCCAACGCACCAATGGGCTCGTCCCGCAGCAGACCGGTCGGCAGGATACCATGTACGGTGCGCAGGTGACCCGCTTCGCTGCCCGGTGCCAGTGCGCTCTCCGGTACAAGCGTGCTCAACTCGGGCAGCACGGTGAACGATACCCTGGCCGGACGGAGCGGCAAACGTCCTTCCTCCGGCAGCGCTGTGCTCTGGTCAGCGCAAAGCGCGACGCAGCGTCCGGTGGCCAGATCATGCACGCACCAGCCGCCCGATGCGGTCGAGGTCTGGATGCTCAGGTGCCAGGATCGTTCCCGGGCGGGATCGTAGGCGGGTGAAAAGGCCGAGGCGCGCATGGGCGGCAAAGGAACGAATGACAGGGCGGTCGTGGTCCGTTGTCCCCGCCGCTACTTTGTGCCCCCTCGCCGTGGAATCCCTCATCGCCCGCCTGCTCACCGAACCCGATGCCCGGCCGCGCTTGTAGCGCGGGCGTGCGAGGTCCGCGCGTGTGGCGCAATGCATGATCATGGACCGGACCTCCCGTCCCGATCCAAGTTGAATCGATGCCAGGCCGCGCTTGTAGCGCGGGCGTGCGAGGTCCGCGCCTGTGGTGCAATGTGGGATCATGGACCGGACCTCCCGACCCGATCCAAGTTGAACGATGCCCGGCCGCGCTTGTAGCGCGGGCGTGTGAGGTCCGCGCGTGTGGCGCAATGCATGATCATGGACCGGACCTCCCGTCCCGATCCAAATTGAACGATGCCCGGCCGCACTAGTAGCGCGGGCGTGCGAGGTCCACGCCTGTGGCGCAATGCACGATCATGGACCGGACCTCCCGACCCGATCCAAATTGAACGATGCCCGGCCGCGCTTGTAGTGTGGGCGTGCGAGGTCCACGCCTGTGGCGCAATGCACGATCATGGATAGAACCTTCGTCCCGATCCAAATTGAATCGATGCCCGGCCGCGCTTGTAGCGCGGGCGTGTGAGGTCCGCGCCTCTGGCGCAAAAGGACGATCATACCTTGAGCCGCGCCCGTTGACGGGTTCCCCGCCATGTCCTCGCTCATCCACAGCCTGCTGGCCACATTGGGTCACGAGCCCACCCCGGGCCAGCACAAGGCCATCGATGCGCTGGACCGCTTGCTCAGCACACCGAAGGATCGGGCCACCCTGATCCTGAAAGGCTACGCGGGTACCGGTAAGACCACGCTCGTGGGCGCATTGGTGAAGGTGCTGGCGCAAGAGCGACGCAAGGTCATCCTGCTCGCACCCACCGGCCGCGCGGCCAAAGTGCTCAGTGCGTACGCGCAGGCCGAGGCCAGCACCATCCACCGTCGCATCTATTCCATGGGGGATGATGATGATTTCGGCGGCGGCATGCGTGTGAAGCAGAACAAGGATGTCCGTGCGCTCTTCGTGGTGGATGAGGCCAGCATGATCGGCAGCGGCCGTGGCGAAGGCTCCTTCGGCGACCGCGATCTGCTCAGCGACCTGTTCGAGCACATCTTCAGCGCGCAGGGCTGCAAGCTGTTGTTGATCGGCGATCCCGCACAGCTGCCGCCCGTGGGCAGCGATCACAGTCCCGCGCTCGTGGTACAGGACCTGGCCCAGCACGGCCTGCTGGCCGGAAGCATCGAACTCACCGACGTGGTGCGACAGGCCGAGGACTCCGGCATACTGGCCAACGCCACCGCACTGCGCCACACCTTGGCCAATATGAGTACGGAGCCTCCCGCAAAGGACGAAGCGCCGGAGGTGATCCCCACCTTCAACGCTGCGTTCCCGGATGTGCAGCGCATCGAAGGCACCGACCTGCAGGACGCGCTCGAAGAGGCGTACGGCCGCCACGGCGACGACGAGGTCTGCTTGATCTGTCGGTCCAACAAACGGGCGTACCAGTACAGCCAGCAGGTGCGCGCGCGCATACACGGCTTCGATGGGGAACTGATGGCCAACGACCGCCTGATGGTGGTGAAGAACAACTACTTCTGGGCGGGCGAGAACGGGAAGAAGGAACTGATCGCCAACGGTGAGCAGATCCTGGTGAAACGCATGAAAGGTGTGGAGGAGAAATTCGGCCTGCGCTTCGCTGATCTGGAGGTGAGCTGGTGGAACGGCTCGGAGGATCGCGAGATGGACGTGAAGGTGATCGTGGATGTGCTCGCCGCAGAAGGCCCTGCCTTGCCCGGCCCGCGCATGCAGCTGCTCGCTCAGAGTGTGATGGCGAACATCCTCGCCAAGAACAAGGCCGAACGCTTTCGGCTGTTGAAGCACGATCCGTATGCCAACGCGCTGCAGGTGAAGTACGCCTACGCCGTTACCTGCCACAAAGCGCAGGGCGGCCAGTGGAAGAGCGTCTTCGTGGATCAGGGATACGTGACTGAGGAGATGATCGATCGGGAGTATGTGCGCTGGCTGTACACGGCGGTCACCCGGGCCAGCGAGAAATTATACCTGTTGAACTTCCATCCGAGGTTCTTCGGGGAGGGGGATCCTGGGTGATCAGACCTCGATCGCGTTCCATGCCTTCACCTCCCACCTTTGCTGCGGGCTGGCCATACTCACAATGTGGTCCGCTCCCACTTGCCAGGTATGTACGTGGTACACTGGCGCTGCCATGACCACGAATTCCGGGTGCCTGATGGTGAGTTCGTTGATGTCCTGGTCCACCCGCAGGCTGTGCAGATCGTCCATGATCCCGGTGCCGCTGGCCTTCAGTACGGCCTCCTTGCGCGTCCAGAACTCCAGGAAGCGCCGTTTGGCGTTGGGCCCGGCAGCGGTGATCGCCCCGATCTCGGGCCCGGTGAAGAAGTGCCCGCTCACACCTTCGTGGTCCACCTTCCGGTGCATCGTCTCGATGTCCGCGCCGATCTCCGCACCGGTGGCGAAGGCGACCAGTATCGCATCCTTCGTGTCGCTGAAGCTGAAGTGCAGGTCAGAGCCCTCCACATACGGTTTGCCGAAGCGGCCGCGCGCCATGCGGATGGATGCGGGTTCCTGGGTCAGATACCTGCCAAGAAGTACGCGCAGCAGGCCGTGGCCCAGCACGTAGCGCTCGCGGTCGGTGTCGAAACGGAAGCGCTGTGCTCGTTCCTGTTCCTCGGGTTGGAGCAGCCTGTCGAATTCCGCATGGCGCGGGCGGATGTCGTCCAGCTTGGCGTACCAGATATGTACCGAGCCCTCGGTCGGGCGAAGGACGCCGTCAGGCACCGAAGGCTCCAGCGGGTCCGTGGTCGCGCAATGGATCGTCAAAGGGCGGCCTTGGGGCGGCATGCTGCTCACACCGCTTGGGCCAGGGAGCTTTCCATCGTTTGAGAGACGGACCGCTCAATGATCTTCGCAAGTGTTCTCACGTGCGGCTCCTTGATCAGGTTGAAGTGGTCGCCCGGGGTGGTCTCCACCCGCAGACCGCCGCGTACCAGATCCTTCCAGCCCATGTGGCCCGGTCCCGGTGAGTCCTGGGCTTTCAACATGAGCATCGTGCCGTTGTACGGCTTGATCGCGTACTTGCGGATGGCCTTGTCGTACGTGTCGATGATGTGGTAGTGGCGGAGCTTCGGTGGAAGGATCTTCCCGCGACGGTGGTGCCACCTGACCAGTCGGCGCATCACCAGGTCGCGCAACGGCCAATACCAACGATGCTCGTCGCGTGTCACATCGATGTACAAACCCGGTGCGTAGGTGTCCAGCAGCGCCAGGAAGGGAACATCCTCACCTTTCCGTGTGAGTTGCTGGGCCATCTCGTACGCCACCAGCCCGCCGAAACTGAAACCGCAAAGCAGGTAGGGGCCATGGGGCCGCACCTCGCGCATCTCGCTGATGAAATGCGCGGCGATATCCTCCACCGTCCTGTACGGGATCGGATGTCCATCCTCCCCTTGGTGGAAGAAGCCGTAGAAGGGCTGGTCGTTGCCCAGTTCGCGCGGAAGGAAGTAGGTGGCCTCGTCGCCATGCACGCAGAACAGGGGGATCCGGCCGCCTTCCTTCTGTATCGCCGCCAGGTACCGCGGCCCCTCCACTGTTTCCAGCCCGCGGATGGCCTCGGCGAACCGGGCGATGGTCGGGGCTTGGAAAAGGGTGCTCAGCGAGAGTTTCCGACCGAGCTGTTGTTCGGTGTTCGAGAGGACCTGGATGCCGATCAGTGAGTGTCCGCCCAGGTCGAAAAAATCATCGTTAATGCTGATCTTATCGACCCCGAGCGCGGTGCTCCAGATGGAGGTCAAGGTCTGCTCGATGGCATCGCGTGGCCCCTGATGCTCCTGTACCGTTCGCGTTGCGCGCTGGTCGCTCTCGGGTTTGGGCAGTGCCTTGCGATCGATCTTGCCGTT
>JAFDZE010000161.1:0-7334 GCA_018267155.1 Bacteroidota bacterium
GCGATGATGATGGTGTCCTCCACTTCGCTGATGGCCTTGCGGATGTTGGTGGTGCTGTCCAGTGCCATGGAGTAGCGCAGGTCCGGCGGCATTTCCTTCTTGATCTGCGCCACGCGCTTGTAAAACTCGTCGGCGATGGCGATCTGGTTGCTGCCCGGCTGCGGCGTCACGGCCACGGCCACCATGGGCACACCGGCGTTGCCGCGCAGCAGGGTCTTCTCGTTCTCGGCGCGCAGCTCGGCCTTGCCCACATCGCGCAGGCGCACGGTGCGGCCACCTTCCTCGCGCAGGATCATGTCGTTGAACTGCTCGGGCGTGGTCAACCGGCCCATGGTACGGATGGTGAGTTCCGTATGCGTACCCTCGATGCTGCCGCTGGGCAATTCCACATTCTCCTTGTCCAGTGCCGTGCTGATGTCCTGCGGGGTGATGCCGAAGCCCGACATTTTCAACGGGTCCAGCAGCAACTTCATGCTGTACTGGCGCTCGCCCCAGATGTTCACCGTGCTCACGCCGGGGATGGTCTGGAGGCGTTCCTTGAACTGGTTGGTGGCGATGTCGGTGAGTTCCAGGAGCGAGCGCTGGTCGCTCTGGATGGTCATGCTCAGGATGGCATTGGCATCCGCATCACTCTTCACGGTGATGGGCGGGTCCACGTCGGGCGGCAGGTTGCGCACGGCACGGCTCACACGGTCGCGCACGTCGTTGGCCGCCGCCTCCAGGTCCGCCTCCAGGTTGAACTCCACGGTGATGCTGCTGCGGCCATCGCTGCTGATGCTGGTGAGCGAGCGGATGCCGGCGATGCCGTTGATGCTCTCCTCCAGGATCTCGGTGACCTGGCTCTCCATGATGTCCGCGTTGGCGCCCTGGTAGTTGGTGGTCACGGTGATCACCGGCGGGTCCACGCTGGGGAACTCACGCACGCCGAGGTAGGTGAAGCCCACGATGCCGAACAGCACGATGAGAATGCTGATCACCGAGGCCAGCACGGGCCGGTTGATGCTGATGGAACTGATGTTCATTCAGTGAACGGTGATGGGGGATGGGTGGTCAGGGATCGGTGCAGGGTGATCAGTGACAGGGTGCCAGGGTGCGAGAGCCGTGCCATCGCACCATCGCACTCTTGCACCCTCGCATGGTTCCGCTCATTCCGCATCGATCATGGTGCTGTCGCTCCCGCTCATCGCATCGGCCTTTTCCGGGGGCGCGACTTTCACCGGCATGCCATCGCGCAGTTGCAATAGACCGGTGGTGATCACGGTGTCCCCCGCCTGCACACCAGCGGTCAATTGTACTTCATTATTGGTGCGTATGCCGGTCTCCACACGTGCCGACACGGCTTTTCCCCCCTTGACCAGCAGTACCTTTTGCCCTTGGATGTCGGGGATCAGCGCCTCGGTGGGGATCATCAGCGCGTCCGGCACGTGCGCCAGCTCCAGGTTCACGCGAACGAAGGAGCCGGGCCGCAGACTTCCGTCGTTGTTGGCGTTCAGGGCCCGCACGCCGATGGTGCGCGAATCCACGTCCACGGCCGGATCGATCGCGTAGATCTCGCCGGTGTGCCGCGTGGTATCCCCCTCCAGCGTGAAGGCGATCCGCTGGCCGGCCTTCAGGTCGCGCCCGAAACGCTCGGGCACGGTGAAGTCCACCTTGATCGGGCTCACCTGCTGCAGGCCCGTGATCAACGTGTTCGGCGACACGTAGCCCCCCTGGCTCACCTGGCGCAGCCCGATCTTCCCGCTGAATGGTGCGCGGATCACGGTCTTCGCGATCAGTGCCTGCAGGTTGTCGCGGTCGGCCTCGGCGCTCTGGAGGGCGATCCGTGCATCGTCGTAGTCCTGCTGGCTGATGCCTTGAACGGCCAGCAATTGCTTCTTCCGGGCTTCAGCATCCTGCGCCAACTGCACCGCCAGCCCGGCCTTGCGCAATTGCGCCTGCAGATCGTCGTCGTTGATGCGTACCAGTTCCTGGCCCTTGCCCACGGTACTGCCTTCCTGGAAGCCGATGGACCCGATGCGTCCCGCCACCTCGCTGCGCACCTCCACCGATTCGTTGGCCAGCAGGCTGCCCGTGGCCTGCACCTTGTTGGACAGGGGCTCGGGCCGCAGTACCTTCACCAGCACCTGCATGGGGCCGCCGGGACCGCGGCCCTGGGCTTGGTCGTTGCCGCCGGTGCCGCACCCGGCCAGCAGCAGGGGAAGGATATAAATGATCCTCATCGATCGGGTCATGCGTGTACGCGTTTGTTCGTGATCGCCACGGGCGCGGCGTCCTTGTGCAGATTGCTCACCACCATCATCAGTTGCCCCAGGAAAGCAGCGCGGTCCGCCTTCTTCAGTCCAGCGAGCGCCTCATCGTTCAGTGCGGCATAGGCCTTGTGGATGGCTCTCAATGCCGGGCGTGCCTTCGGGGTCGGTTTCACGAGGTACTTGCGACGATCGCGGATGCAATCGCAGCGCTCAACATAGCCCTTCTCGCACAGGTGGTCGATCGCGCGCGTCATGGTCACCTTGTCCAGTTGCAGCCGATCGGCGAGCTGCTGCTGACTCAAGGTGCCCCGGCCTTCGTCGATCGTCAACAGCACGTAGTACCACTGCGTGATGTCGAGCTGCACGAGTTTCTCCTGCAGCCGGGCGAAATACTGATGGGCGGCCACGGAGCACCAGTAGCCGATGGAGGATGTCGCCATGAAAGTTCGGAACGTAACGGTTGCAAATGTAACAATATGTTCCGGTACGATCCCTGGGCGCCACGGAGAAGAGAGGCTCCTGCGTTCGGATGCGGGCATGGTACACGGGCCCGATGTGGACCCCTGGAGGATCCGGCCGCACCGGTTGGCAGTGCCTACCGGTGGACGGCGGCGATCCTGGTCCGGGGCCCGAGCGGCACGACCGGACATGCTGTGATGAGAGATGGCCCGGTCGGGGACCACCTTGACAATGGTCAGATACGGGCAGTGCGACCCACTCGTACTTTCGTTGCCATCACGTTCGTCAGCAACGTGCGCACATGAGAAAACCGGATACCGCCTCCTTCACCGTGGACAAATTGCGGGACAGTGGGATGGCCCAGGAGGCCTTCACCTATTGGTTCACCGATCATGGCCACGTTCGCTCACCATTCCCTGCGCATATGCACGACAAGCTGCGCGAGCAAGTCCTGGCCGCTTTCAGCGCATGGGTGTTGCAACTGGACGCCAAGGCACTGGATGAGATGAACGAGGAAGTGGCCTTCGGAAAATTCGAGGAGGTCCTCTTCCACGAGGGCGTGCGGTTGGCCCGTACCGAGGACGAGGTACTTACCCTGCGCTTTCCCTTCCTTCCGCGCATCGGCGACCGGATCGAAGGCGGTGGTACCGTTGAAGGCCGGGCCGGGGAGAACATCGTGCGCAAGCGCAACCTGGTCCGCGAGGAGAAGGACGAGTTCCTGCGGGTGGAAGTGGAGAACGTGGCGTCCGGAGCCGCTTGGGAAACGCGGTTCGAGCTGCCCTGATCGGGGTTGCCGATCGCGACAGGTGCCTTATCGGGCAGTATCCGTTCCGGGCGGGCATGCGCCCAAGCTATCCGGGGCACAAGAGTCGCGATGGTCTTGATGACGTGGCCTTTCCTCACCCCTCGCGTGTTCGGCCACCTCATGCCCCGCTCAGGTTCGGCAGCGTCAGCTCGACCGTTGTGCCTTCGCTCACCTTGCTCCGGATCCGGGTGCGCCCCCCGTGCAGCTTGATGATCCGCTGTACCAGGGAAAGGCCGATCCCGTGGCCGTGGAAGTCTCCCGTGTTGCCTCCGCGGAAGAACGGGTCGTACACGTGCCTGAGGTCGGATTCCGCGATCCCGATCCCGTTGTCAATGAACAGGAGCCGGATGGACCCGTTCTCCGCGGTGATCCTCACTTCCACCGCCCTGTCCTCCGAGAACTTGCAGGCGTTGTCCATGAGGTTCATGAACGCGGTGCCCAGCAGGTCGGGATCGCCCTTGCAGGTGATGCCGCGATCGCTGTCCATCAGGTGACCGAAGTGCACCGTCACCGTGTAGTCAGGATGCTGGCGCAACATCTCCTCCCGTGCGTTCCAGAGCAGGTCGTCGATGCGAACTTCCTTGAAGTGCTGGGCCAGTCCTTCATCGCTGTTCGCCAGTTCAAGCAAGTGGTCGGTAAGGGTCCGCATCCGGGCGATGTCCATCGACACTCCTCTCAGTACCTCCCGGTAGTCCTCGTTGTCACGGTCCTTTTGCAGTGCCACATCGACATGGCCTTTGATCGCGGCCAGCGGATTGCGCAGCTCGTGCGAGGCGTTCGATACGAACTTCTTCTGCGCGTTGAAGGACACCTCCAGCCGGTCGAGCATGCTGTTGAAGGTCGAGATCAGTCGGCCGATCTCATCGTCCGTACCGGTACCCCGCAATCGCTGATCCATGTTCCTGTAGGTGATCAGGTTCGCCTGTCCGACGATGTCCGAGATCGGTTTCAGGAAACGACCGGCGAACAGCCACCCGCTGATGAAGATGATCAGAAGGAGGATCAGTCCACGGAAGATCAGGATCCGCTTCAGGTTCGCCATGTAGCTCCTGCCCAGCTTGTCATGGCCCTGGGCCAGGATCACGTATTGCCCTCCCTGATGCATGTGGAGGAACCCGACGCGCTCGCTTTCGGAGGCCGACATCCACAGGACCTCCCCTGACCTGATCGACGCGATGTCTTCCTGCGCGGGTACCGGTACGACGGTATCGCGGTGGATCACCTCGCCCCGTGGGTCGATGATCAGAAAGCCCAGATCGGTGATCGCCTGCGGCGTCGCATCCGCGCCCGCGATCGCCGGGCGGTCGTCAACGCCTCCGTCCGGGGCCAGCAGGGACCGGAGCTTGGTGACCCCGCGGTACTCCAGGCGCGAGCGGAAATCCTCCAGCCGGTGCGTTTCCGACAGGTAGTGGATCGAAAGGGAGAAGAAGAACAAGATGATGCCCACGATCCCCGCGAAAAGCAGGGTGAAGCGCGTCCGGATCCGCATGGGCTCAGGTGTTCTTCATCATGTAGCCCATGCCCACCAAGGTGTGCAGCAGCTTCACCTCGAAGCCGCTGTCGATCTTCTTCCGCAGGAAGTTCATGTACACTTCGATCACGTTCGTGCCCGAATCGAACCGGATGTTCCAGACCTTCTCGGCGATCTCCGCCTTGCTCAGCACACGGTTCCTGTTCACGGCGAGCAGCTCCAGCAGCGCGTATTCCTTGGCGGTGAGCCGGATCTCCTTGCCGCCCCGCTTCACCCGCTTGTTGTGCGTGTTCAGCTCCATGTCGGCCACCCGGATGATGTGGTCCGCCCCGTGGGCATCCTCGTGGCCCGGGGCGGGCCTCCGAAGGAGCGACCGGAGCCTGGCCAGCAGTTCCGGGAAATCGAACGGCTTGACCAGGTAGTCATCGGCTCCCGCCTTGAAGCCGTCGAGCTTGTCGTTCAGCGTGCCCAGCGCGGTGAGCATCAGGATGCGCGCACCGGCATCATGCTCCCTGATCCGCCTGCACAGCTCGGAGCCTCTCATCCTGGGAAGCATGACATCCAGGACCACGGCATCATACGCTTGGGCGCGCGCCAGCTTCCAGCCGGACTCCCCATCCTGTGCGACGACCACCTTGAAGCCGTTCTCCTCCAGGCCTTGCTTGATGAACTGCAACACCCGTGCGTCATCTTCGACAATGAGAACCGTGGGATGCTCCATCACAGGGTACGATCCGTTCCGATGCTCCGCGCGGACCGGGTCCGCCGGGTCCTGAAGGTCGCTAAAACTACATCCACTCTTCCGCCCGGTCTGCAGGCAAGGCCGTGCTGGCTCTCGGTCCACCAAGAATTAATGTTGTTTAAGGCCATATTAACCCCGTTTTAAGACCCGGGTCGGACTTTTGGGGCGATATCATGCTTCGCCCCTTCGCCAATATCCTCTTGGAACATGTGAAGGAACTGGTCGCGGACCTGTTCCCGAGCTACTTCGCCTTGGTTATGGCCACCGGGATCGTCTCCACGGCATGCCATCTGCTCGGACTGCCGTACGTCGGTGAGGCGTTGTTCCGGTTGAACATCGCCATCTACTGCTTCCTCTGGTTCCTGCTGGTCGCACGCCTTGCCTTCTTCTGGCCACGGTTCATGGCGGACATCTCCGACCATGCCCGCAGCCCCGGATTCCTCACCATCGTGGCCGGGACCAACGTGCTCGGGAGTCAGTTCGTGATCATCGATGGGAACTTCCGGATGGCGGAACTCCTGTTCTATGGCGGCCTGCTGCTGTGGACCGTCCTGATCTATTTCTTCTTCGTCATGATCACCGTGAAGCATGGCAAGCCGTCGCTGGAGAAGGGGATGAACGGCATCTGGCTGCTCATGGTGGTAGCAACCCAGTCCATCGCGATCCTGGGTGTCCAGCTGGTGCCCCACCTGCCCCGTGCGGCGGATGTGCTCCAGTTCCTGTCACTCTCCCTCTTCCTGGTCGGTTGCGTGCTGTACCTCATCATCATCACGCTCATTTTCTACCGGCTCACCTTCTTCGAACTGCGGGCTGAGGAGTTCGCACCGCCCTATTGGATCAACATGGGCGCGGTGGCCATCATCACGCTGGCAGGTTCCGTTCTCCTGTTGAACGCACAAGGGTCCGCACTGCTGGGTCCATTGCGCCCCTTCCTCCTGGGCTTCACGCTGATGTTCTGGGCTACCGGCACGTGGTGGATCCCCTTGATCGTGATCCTGGGCGCTTGGCGGCACTTCTACCAACTGATCCCCATGCGCTACCATCCGCAATACTGGGGAATGGTCTTCCCGATGGGCATGTACACGGTCTGCACTTTCCGCCTGGCCCAGGCCGCCGACCTGCAATTCCTGCACATCATACCCGCCGCTGCGGTCTATGTCGCCTTGTTCGCATGGACGGTGACCATGGGCGGGTTCATCCAAAGAACCCTCCATCGGTTGGTCGGAGGGCTCAGGAACACATCGATCGTCAACCCCCTGAACACAGGATCATGAACACCAACAGCAACATCGTAGAAACCCGACTGACCCCCGAGGAACTGGTCCGTCGGTTGAGGTCCATCACGATCACCGACTTCGCCCAACTACAGACCACGCCACATGCGACCTATTATGGCGAGGTGAAACCGGACTCGTTCAGCATCATGAACGTGCAATACGGTCCGATGAGCTCATTCCCTCCCATACAGGGCCGGATCAAGGAGGGCCGCGATCGCACGACCATCGAGGTGACCGTGGACATCAAGAGCCAGTTCCGTTTGGCGCGCAGCATGTATTACGGCACGCTCATCCCGATCGGACTGATCGTCATGCTGCTGAGCATCCTGGT
>JAFDZE010000161.1:7449-8675 GCA_018267155.1 Bacteroidota bacterium
AACGTCGAGGGCTGGATCGTAACGGAGGAGAGCAAGCGGGTGCAGCGCAACAGCGGCCTGCGGGCGGCGCGCGGTGCTGCGGATGCGGCATAGGGCCTGTACGTCGACCTGGTCGAGCGAAGGGTAGGGCCGGGACGACGGGGTCCTGCCCCACCTCGGAAGCACCCCACACCAGCTGATGAGGGGCCGCACTTCGGTGCCGACATCAGGAACGGAGAAAAGGACATGGATCGTTCGTGGCTGCTGGATCAGGTAAGTCCCGCCATCTGTTGATCCGAGCCGGATAGCCCTCCTGTTTGGGATCACTTCAAACTCGTCCCTCGGCCTCTTTTCCGCCCATGTTTCGCCGGAAAATGATCCCGAAGGCACGCTCCGCCGCCGAAGCGGCTATGGCGCGCAGGAGGCCGCTACGCAAGGATCTTCCGGCTGCGCCTGATCGGAAAATAGTCTCGGGGTCCTTCATTCAAGAGGTCCCCAATAGGCTCTCAGAAGGCCAGCCCCGCATAACGGCTCTTCATGCCTGGCCGGTAATATACCGCGGCATAGGCCCAGTTCTGCAAGGCAGCCGGATCGGTCACGCCTTCCATGTGTTCCAGGGTTCCGGTGGCGAACAACTGGGAATAGCCGAACTGCAGTGCGACCACATCGTTGAGCAGGTGTACCACGCTCAGGTCGACCTCGTTGCCCAACCGGGGGTCGAGGCGTTCGCCGTTCTTGATCACATCGGCCGCGGCCTGGAACTCGTGCAGGTTCATCGAGAGCAACGTGCGCTTGTCGATGTCGTACCGCAAACGCAGGAAGATATCCGTCAGACCCACGCTGTTCCCCCATCGACCGTCAACATAGAAGTGGTCCATGTATCCATTGAAGGCGTGAGCGGTGCCATAGAGCGGGGCGTAGGACCGGTTCACCTTGTCGGTGGCGTCCTGCGCCGTGCCTGAAAGCACTTCAGCACCCAGCGTCATCCGGAAGGCGGATCCCTTGGTCGTGTCCATCGGTACGGTGTAGGTGACCCACGCGCTGGCATCATAGGCCTGCATATCGTTGCCCGATCGGTCCTGGCCCACTTGGAAGTAGCCGTACGCGTTGGCCATGAACCGCTTGCGTTCGTACTTGATGGTGGGCAGACCGATGGTCTGTGAGTAGCGCATGGTGCGCTTGGTCACCTCGCCAAGGCTGTCGAGCTGTTGCTGTTCCAGTCCGTTGTTCCATAGGAAGGCGCTCAC
>JAFDZE010000162.1:0-614 GCA_018267155.1 Bacteroidota bacterium
CGGGCGATCAGGCTGCCGATCACGATCACGGCCACGGCCAACAGCACATAGCCGGCGATGGTGGTGTTGCGCAGCAGGAAGTAGAGCACTGGGACCAGCGCGGCGCAGAGCAGCACGACCGCACTGAAGGGGCTCAGCGGGCCGTACTTCGGCTTGTAAAGGGTCGCTGGCGAGGGCGGTGCGCTCACCTCGGCGTAGTGCTTGCTGCCCAGTTGGAACACGAGGATGCCGAGCAGCATGCCGATGCCCGCCAGCGCGAAGCCGTATTTGGCCCCGTACTGGTTGCCCACTTCCGCGCACACGGTGGTGGCCAGTAACGCGCCCAGGTTGATGCCGATGTAGAAGATGGTGAAACCGCTGTCCTTGCGGTTATCGCCGTCGGGGTAGAGCTTGCCCACCATGGTGCTGATGTTCGGCTTGAAGAGGCCGTTGCCCACGATGATCACGGCCATGCCCCAGAACAGCAGCTGCTCCGTTCCGCCCACGATGATGAACTCACCCAGGGCCATCAAAATACCACCCATCAGTACCGCAAACCGCGATCCCAGGATCTGGTCCGCGATCCGTCCGCCGATCACGGGCATCACATACACCAGGGCGGTATAGGCGCCGTA
>JAFDZE010000162.1:673-6373 GCA_018267155.1 Bacteroidota bacterium
CGTTCCCACATCTCGGCAGCGAAGAGCCAGTAAAGTCCCTTGGGGTGTCCCGTGGCGGGCAGGGTGGTGTTGGTCATGTATGCGCTTTGAAGGCGCGCCAAAGTATAAAAGTCGGGGAACTGGCATTGGATCGTGTCCGGCCGAGGAGCGGGGACGTGGAACCGTCCCGTTCTTTGGAACGTGGCAACCCCGATCCGACCATGGTACCTGGCGTGGGCCGCGTCTGCGTTCTGTATTCGACCTTGTGGCGCACAGGAACTGGTGGTGAACGGTGGACTGGAGGATGTGCGGTTCTGCCCGGAAGGCCCGGTGCTCGACCGGTTGAAGGTGGACGGACGGGTGAAGGCTGCGCAAGGCGACCCCGATCTGTACCAAGCATGCAGCAACACCTTCGGGGTGCCTGAGAATTGGAGTGGCACCCAGGCGGCTTGGGAGGGTGAGGGCTATGCGGGCCTGGTGCTCACCACGGATGCCGGGGAGGAATGCGCACGGCGGGAATACTTGCAATTCCCCCTGCGCCAGCCGCTGAAGAACGGACATCGCTATCGGCTGACCTTCCAGGTGAGTTGCGCGGAGTATTCCGGGTACGTCACCGATCGTGCGGGGGCCATCTTCACAACAAAGAGCTATGCGCACCGTGGCTTGCCGCCGGGTCTCCGGGAGCGTGCGGACGTGAGCAATGCCTTGGGCGAGTTGCTGAGCGACACCGCAGCTTGGTCCACGGTTTCAGGTATCTATTCAGCCCGGGGTGGCGAGCGCTTCGTCATCGTCGGGAACTTCCACCCGTGCAACCGCAGTACGCGTGTGCGA
This sequence comes from Bacteroidota bacterium, assembly GCA_018267155.1. GTDB lineage: Bacteria > Bacteroidota > Bacteroidia > Flavobacteriales_F > PHOS-HE28 > PHOS-HE28. The sequence continues at coordinate 1,484 of JAFDZE010000162.1, forward strand.
CTGGCCAAGGGTGTGCCGACCTCCATGAAGCGCATGACGCGGGCCCGCATGGATCCCGTGCGCGAACGTGGCCGATGGCGCGAGTGGCTGTCGCGCACCGCGTACGTGTACATCGATGGCGTATCACTGATGCCCGATACCGCGGCAGGCGCCGTACCGCAACAATTGGATCCGGGCGAAGCGTGTCCCGAGGATACACCCCCGTCATCCGGCATCGAATACGTCCTGGATCCGGGATTCAACAACAACGGGAGAGGGTCGGGCAGGGGTTGGCGCAATGCTTCCGGTGGAACCCCCGACTTCTTCGACGGATATCTGGGCTTGTACCTGTATACGGACATCAATAAGGACAATCGCGAGTACGTGCGGATCCCGTTGGCCGGACCGCTGGACCCGTGCGCCACCTACCGTGTGTCCATGGATGTGCGGCGAAGTGCCGAGTACGCGTATGCCGTGGACGCCATCGGTATCGCCTTGACGGACACCTTCCACATGGGGCACGGCCGGGACCGGTTGCGGATGCCGTGGGCATGGCGCTCACCTCCAGGCCGCCTGATCACGGACACGCGCGAGGCGGTGACGCTTTGCGGGACCTTCCGCCCGACCATGTGCGCACGCCAGCTGATCCTGGGCAACTTCGCACCGGACAGTGCTACCTGGATCCACAAAGCAGGAGGCGGTGGACCCTATGCGTACGTCTTCGTGGACAACGTTCACGTCGGCCTGGTTTCGCGGGAGGCCGGATGCATCACATCGTGTATCGAAAAGGCGAAGGTGGTGGAGGATACCGCCGCTGCTCCCTGGTCCCACGGCCTGGTGTTACGCTTCGACAGCGATAGTGACATACCACTCGGGGTGGACACGTTGGAACTTGGGCGTTTGGCGGAGGAACTCAACACCGCACCGGACCGCCGTGTACTGCTCACGGGCCATACCGACGACACGGGAAGCACGAACCGCAATGAAGATCTGGGGCTGGCGCGTGCTGTACGCCTGCGTGACCTGCTCATCGCCTATGGCGCCGATGCCTCACGCATCGAGGTGCGCACGATGGGCAGTACCGTGCCCGTTGCGGACAATGCCGATCCGGGCGGGCGTGCGCTCAATCGCCGTGTCGAGTTGGAGCTTCGATGAGGGGCTGTCCCGGGACTTGGTGGGGTACGAGAAGCGTGGGCCAGGAAGGGGAGGGGGTCGAATTCATGACTCGGATCCAACATATGCATGGCCATACATACGTTAAGCGGCCGAGGCAGCAGAGTCCGTTCAAAGTGCAGGCGATGCATAGGCGACATTCTCCAAGTGCATTTTTCAACATATGTATGGCCATACATGCGTTATATTGGCCTCATGGCCGTTCCGAAATCCCCATTCCACACCTGCCTTTTCTACACGGCATCAGCACTCTCACGCCAACTTGCCCGTTTGGCTGATGAGCAGTTCTTGGCATTTGATCTGAGCCCATCGCAAGGCTTCATACTCCTGACCCTCAGGAGAGCCCCAGGTATCAGCGTGAGTGACCTCGCCAGTGAACTGTTCTTGGACCAGTCAACAGTGACCAAGACGTTGGACAAGATGATCATGAAGGGGTTGGTACAGCGGGAGGCGATCGGTAGGAATGTGCGGGTTTTCCTGACGGGGAAGGGTGAGGAGCGGGAAGCAGATGCGAAAGCCGCATGGAAGAAGCTGCGGTTGACGTATACGCGAGTGCTGGGAGCCGGTGCGGTGGAGCAACTCTGCCAGGATCTGGTGCGCTCCAAGGGACGATTGGACGGAGAGGAGGATTAGGGGGATCCGGCTCGTTCCTGAAGTATGTATGGCCATACATACATGTGGTATGGTGGGCATGAAGCGGAGCGAATCCCTGCCTGGAGGGTTGCTCGGGCTAGGAATCAAAGGTGAGTACACAACGTATGTATGGCCATACATACATCAGCCGAATCCGACGCACAGGGCCGGACAATCCCTGTACTACCGTCGAAACCGCTTTCTGGCCAGCATTTGAACAACGTATGTATGGCCATACATACGTTCTCAGTGGCGGCAGAAGGCCCAATGTGAACAGCATGCCCGTTGCGGACAATGCCGATCCGGGCGGGCGTGCGCTCAACCGCCGTGTTGAGCTGGAATTGCGCTGATCGTGCGCTTCACAGGTTCTCTACAACGAAGTCCGTCATCGACTCGAAGAGGTGCATGCGTGTGGTACCGCCGTAGATCCCGTGATTCTTGTCCGGGTAGGCCAGGAACTCGAACTTCTTGTTGGCCTTCACCAGTGCGCTGAACATCTCGGCGCTGTTCTGGAAATGCACGTTGTCGTCGGCCAGGCCGTGTACCAGCATGTACTTCCCGCGCAGCTTCTCCACGTGGTTGATGGGGCTGTTGTCGTCGTACCCGTCGGCGTGATCCTTGGGCAGGCCCATGTAGCGCTCGGTGTAGATGCTGTCGTAGTAGCGCCAATTGGTCACGGGCGCCACGGCGATGGCCGCTTTGAAAACATCGGCACCCTTGGTGATGCACAGGCTGCTCATGTAACCACCGAAGCTCCAGCCCTGGATGCCGATGCGCGACTTGTCCACCCAGGGTTGGGTCCCGAGCCAGCGGCCCATGGCGATCTGGTCCTCGGCTTCATACTTGCCGAGCTGGCCGTAGGTCATGTGCCGGAAGTCGCGACCACGGCGACCGGTACCACGCCCATCGGCACAGACCACCACGTAGCCCTTCTGGGTCAGCAGGCAGTGCCACAGGAAATCGCGTCCACCCCAGCTATCGGTCACCTCGTTGCTATTGGGTCCGCTGTATTGCGTCATGAATACCGGGTGCTGCTGTCGGCTGTCGAAATTCCTGGGCTTCAGCACCCAGGCATTCACCTCGGTGCCATTGTCCAGCTTCGCCTTGATGAATTCGATCTTCGGCAGCTGGTATTCGGCCAGGCGGCTCTTCAGTTTGGCGTTGTCCTTCAAGGTCTTCACCAACTGTCCGTTCCCATCGTGCAGCGTGGTCACGGGCGGTTCGTTGGCGGTGCTGCGCACATTGATGAAATACTTGAAGCCCTTGCTGAACTCCGGATCGTTGGATCCGCCGGGCGGGGAGAGATCCTTCAGGCCCTTGCCGTTCAGGCCGATGGCGTACACCTCGCTGTGCATCGGGTCCTTCATGCTGGCGGTGAAGATCACGCGCTTGCCAGCCCGGTCGATGCCCTTCACGGAGAGCACGTCATACGCGCCGTTGGTGATGGGCCGGGTGAATGTGGTCCCGTCCACGGTCCGCTTGGGAATGAGCGGGCACCAGTGGATCTGGTTCCAGCCGGTGGTCTCGTTGGTGAGGATGAAGCCGCTGCCGTCCTCAGCGAAGTACAGGTCGTCCGTCACCTCGATGTACGTGGGGCTGGTCTCCCTGTAAACGAGTACCGGTTCCGTCGTGGTCCCATCGGTGTTCATGGTCAGGATGAGCTTCTCGTTCTGCAGGCGGTTCATGCGCATGAACCAGACGGTGTTCGGGTCCGGCGTGAAGCCGAAGCGGGGCAGGTATATGTCCGTCTCCTTGGTGCCCAGTTGTATGCCCGTGGTCCGGCCCGTGGTGAGGTCGTGGACATGCAAGGACACCGTGCTGTTCTTCTCGCCGGCCTTGGGGTACTTGAAGCGGTAGTCGGTAGGATAGAGCTGATCGCGATAAAGCACCACGTTGAACTCCTTCACATCGCTCTCATCGCTGCGGAGATACACGAGTTTGGTGCCGGTACTGTTCCACTGGTAGCCCTGCACCAGGGTGAACTCCTCCTCGTAAACCCAGTCGGTGGCACCGTTGATCACCTTGTTCCATTCGCCATCGGTGGTGATCCGGGTCTCCTTCATGGTGGCCAGGTCGGTCACGTACAGGTCGTTGTCGCGCACGAAAGCCGCCCTGGACCCGTCGGGGCTGAAGGTGGCCAGGCGCTGTTTGCTTTTCGTGGTGTCGCAAAGCGGCCGCAGGGTCCGGGTGCGCAGGTCGTACACGAAGTGGTGCGCGTAGTAACTGTACCGGTATTGGGGTTCGATCGCGGTTTCCAGCATCACGCGTTGCTCGTCACCGCTGAGCGCGTAGCCTTCCAGCGGAAGCCCGCCAAGGTCCTTGGCGCTGACCAGGGTGCCGGTCTTTTCGCCGGACCGGTAATCGTAGATGTTGATCGCGGACCCGCTGCCATCATCGTCCAGCGCGGTATAGCGCAGGCCGTCGTTCATACTGTTGAGGCCGCCCACGCGTTCCACACCGAAGGTCGGGCTGAACCAGATCTCCTGGTTGGTGAGGTCCTTCTGTGCTTGAACGGAAGCGGCGCTGAGCAGCAGGCCCAGGGTGATCGGTCGGAAGTGCATCATGTGTTCGGCTACAATGGCGGGCCAAGATAGCCTTGTGCCGTTCGCAAGGACGGTGCCGTTCGTGTACGGCCCAACCGTTCACGCCCCCGTATCGCCAACCTTATCGCTTCGGAAGGTACTGGTCCAGGCGGGTGGGAATGAGGTACACCAGAGGCGTGATCAAATAGAAGTAGAAGCTCCATAGGGGTTCAACGAAGCTGATGCCGATCGCGATCAAGTACACGGATGGGGCGAACAGGAACAAGGTGTGGATCTCCCGCTTGAGTTCAACCGGGACCTCACCGATCAGGAGGCCCGGAACGGCGCTGCCGTAGTTCCACAGCCAGTAGAGGAATTGGCATGCCGCCACCATGTTCACACCGTAGATCACCTCCACGAGCTGATTCTCCGGATAGCGGCCCAGCATGGCCGCACTGAAGGGGATCAGGCTGATGGAGAGGTAGAAGAGCATGCTGAGCCACATGAGCCTGCGGTTGCTGTTCCCGATGAACAGGTGAACGAGCCGGTGGGCGAACCAGAAAATACCGAGAATGATAAAGCT
>JAFDZE010000163.1 GCA_018267155.1 Bacteroidota bacterium
CAGGTCGTCGATCAGGTCGCGCAGGGTGTGGGGCTGCCCATCCGCCACGTGTTGCAAGAGCGGAAGCATGATGGACTGATAGTCAGGAACGGCCATTGACTGGATGTTATGGTCGGCAAGTTCGGTGATCGAACGGGAACCCAGCGCGAGAGGGCGTAGCGACAGGCCGGGATTATCTTTGGTCATCTTTCCACATCAACATGACCGCCATCGACCTCCGTGCCGAGATCCTGCAACTGCTCCAGAAGGAGGAGAGCACCGGCTTGTTGGAACGCATCCGGTCGCTGCTGAAGCGGCAACAGGATACCGACCAGCTGAACGAGGAAGAACTCGCGGAGCTGCGTGAGATCGAGCGCCGCCAGGAAAGTGGTGAGGATGCCTACGTGAGCATGGAGGAGGCCATGCGCATGGCACGCGGGGCCTTGAAGGGATGACGTACCGGTTGCGTGTCCGGGCCATCGCGGTGCGTGAGTTCACGGCAGTGGCCATCTGGTATGAGCGCCGCAGCACAGGCTTGGGCCACCGTTTCCTGAACGAGTTGCAGAACTGCTTTCAGTACATCGCCCGGAACCCCCATGGCTTCCAGCTCCGGGAAGGGGCGTACCGCCATGCTGTGTTGGAGGGCTTTCCCTATCGGGTGGTATACAAGATCAAGGAGGGCGATGTGTTTGTTTACCAAGTGCGCCACACCAGCCGAAAGCCCAGCAAACACTTTGGCCCGTAGAACGGATCGGTAGTACGTGCGTGAGGGGGCGCAGCGGCAGCTCCCGGCCAAGAAGGCCAGTGCGGATGCCGCAGCGAGGAGGCGACCAGCGGGAGCCCCCGCAGTGCGTGCAGCCGCTGGCCGCTTGGCCGGGACTACAGCGGAGCACCCGGCCCCGCGCGTTGGGCTTGTGCGCGGGAAGGGGACACGCCCACCCGGTACGAATGCCAGCGAACGTTGTGTGCCTCTACTTGTCCGTGAGGATCTTCGGCGGTATCAACTTGTACACCACCGGCGTCACCAAGCGGCTCAGCAAGGTGCTGCTGATCAGCCCGCCGATGAGCACGATCGCCAGGGGCGAGATCAGCGGATTGGTGCTGTAAGCGATGGGCAGCAGGCCGCCGATGGCCGTAAGGCTGGTGAGCACGATCGGCAAGAAGCGCATCTCGCCCGCCTCGCGGATGGCCTGCTCCAGCGTGCGTCCTTCCGCGCGCAACTGGTTGGTGAAGTCCACCAGCAGGATGGTGTTCTTCACCTCGATGCCGGCCAGCGCGATCAAGCCCACGATGGCCACGAAGCTCAGGCTGTTGCCCGTGGCCCACAGCGCCAGCACCGCCCCCACGATGCCCAGCGGGATCACGCTCAGTACGATCAAGGTGCTCTTGAAGGTGCCGAACTCCAGCACCAGCACGGCGATGAAGAGGAAGATCGTCGCGAGGATGACCGTGCCGAAACCGCCGAAGCTGTCCTGCCGCGTTTCGATCTCGCCGCCCATGGTGTAGCTGTATCCGTTGGGCAGATTCATGTTGTCCATGGCCTTGATCGTGGCATTCAGGGCATCATCAACGAGGAAGCCTTGCTGCACAAAGCTGCTTACGGCCACGTACCGGCGCTTGCCCAGGTGCTTGATGGTCTGCGGCGAGGTCTCCAGTTGCAGGTCTGCCACATGGCGCAAGGGGATGCTCTCGCCGCTGCGGCTGGTGACGTACAGGTCGTCGAACACGTGCAGGTCGGCGCGCTGGCCCTTGGGCACGGTGATCATCACCTCGCGTTCGGTGCCTTGCGGATCGTTGAAAGTGCCCAGGCCCAGGCCGGCCACGGCCAAGCGCACGGTGCGATCAATGTCAACCGTGGCAATGCCGAGCATGCTGGCCTTGTCGCGATCGATCCGCACGCGCAGGTCGCTCTTCAGGTTGGCCATGGGGTCGTCCACATAAAGGCTGCCGGGCATGGCCTTCAGCATCGCGGCCACTTCGGCGCTGATCCGCCGCAGGGTGTCCAGGTCCTCGCCGAAGATGCGCACCTCCACGGGCGCCAGTTGCGGGGGGCCTTGCTCGAAGTCCTTCACCTCGATCTGCGCGCCGGGCACCTGCGCGAAGGTGCTGCGCAGCTGGTCGATCAGGCGCAGCTTGTCCTTGGTGCCCGTGTGCTGCTGCAGCTGCACGAAGACCTGGGCGTAGTCCGTGCGCTCATGCTCGGGCTGCACGTTGTAGTACACCTGCGGGTTGCCCTTGCCCACGTTGGTGGTGTAGTACTGCACCTGCGGGAACTGCGCCAGTTGGCGCTCCACCAGCCGCGCCAGGCTGTCGGTCTGCGCGATGTTGCTCTGCAAGGGCGCCACCACGTTCACCATGAACTGCGGTTTTTCGCTCGCCGGGAACAGGCTGAAGCCGATCGCCCGCATCAGCCCCACGGATGCGATGAAGATGGCCAGCGCCACCAGCAGCGTGGTGCGCGGGTTGCGCAAGGAGCGCTCCAACAGCGGCGCGTAGGTGGCGTGGATCCCGCGCTTCAGGGCGCGCAGCACGGCGTTGCCCTCGGCATGCGCGTGCGGCTTCAGCAGGTGCAGCGAGATGAAGGGCACGATCGTGAGCGACACGAACATGCTGGAGACCACCGCGAAGATCACGGCCAGCGGCAGGCTGCGGATGAAGTCGCCGCTCGACTCGGGCATCAGCGCCAGCGGCATGAAGGCGATGCACAACGTCACGGTGCAGCCGATCACCGCCACGCCGATCTCCTTCACCGCGCCCAGCACGGCGTCCACCGGTTTCTTGCCTTCGCGCAACCAGCGCTCGATGTTCTCCACCACCACGATGCTGTCGTCCACCAGCAACCCCAGCGCCACCACCAGGCCCACGATGCTCAGTTGGTTCAGCGAGAAGCCCAGCGCGTTCAGCATGATCACGCCCATGGCCAGCGAGAGCGGGATGGAGATCATCACCACCAGCGAGGCGCGGTTGCCCAGCGGCAGCAAGGTCAAGAGCACCAGGAAGATCGCGATCGCGAAGTCGCGCCCCAAATGGCCCAGCCTGTAGTTCACCGCCTCGGCCTGGTCGAAGTGCTGCTCCAGTGCGATGTTCTCCGGCAACTGGGCGCGGAACTTCTCCAGCACCGGCAGGTATGCCTGCTGCGCCGTGCTGATGTTCATGCCGCTCTTCAGCGCCGCATTCACCACCACGCTGCGGTGGCCGTTCAGCCGCGTGATGTGCCTGTCCTCGTGGTACGCGTCGGTCACCTGCGCCACATCGCGCAGCAGGGTGTTGCGGCCTTCGGCCGTGGCCACCACGATGCGTGCCAGATCGGCCGCATCCACCACGCTGCCGCTGGTCTTCACGTTCAGCGCCTTCGTGCCTGCATCCACGCTGCCGCCGGGTATGTGGGCCATCTCGCTCTGCACCGCGCCGACCACTTGGGCCAGCGGGATCCGCAACCGCGCCAGCTTCTCCAACTGCAGGTCGATCCGTACCGTTGCGCCGGGCAGTCCGTTCACCTCCACCTTCTTCAGCATCGGCAGGGCTTCCAGCGCCTCCTGCAGGTGCTCAGCCTGTTCCTTCAGGGCACGGCGCGGGGCGTTCTCGCTCACCAGCGCCACCTGCAGCACGTTCACGCTGCTGGGCGTGGCCTTCTGCACCTCCATGCTGTGGATGTCGGCGGGCAGCTCGGCGCGCAGCGCGTTGATCTCCTGCACCAGCTCCTGGTGCTTGCGGTCCACGTCCACACCGTAAAGCGCATCCACGCGGATCACCGCCACGCCGTCCTTGATGGTGGCATACACCCGCTTGATGTCGTCCAGCTCGGCCACGCGCTTCTCGATCGGGTCCACCACCAGCTTCTCCATGTCCTCGGGGCTGGTGCCCGGGTAAACCGCCACGATCGGATAGATCGGCGCGTTCATCTCCGGGTCCTCCGCGCGCGGCATGCCCAGCAGCGTGCTGATGCCCACCACCACGATCATCAAGAAGATGACCAGCGTGAACGGACTGTTCTTAACGGCGTATCGGGTGATCCACATGGGTCGAATGCGCTAATGCGGTGAATGGGAATGGGTGATCGGCGAATGGTGGATGGTGAATAGCGAATGGGACAAGCGTGGCGTACCATTCACCAACTCCCGTTCGCCATTCACCGTATTCGGTATTGGGGCGTGTCCCTTCCCCCCGCGCAATGCCCACGCACGGGCCGCGTGCTCCGCTGTAGTTGCCTCGCTCCGGCCCGCATCGCATCCGGCTCCGGGGTCTGCTCCTTCGTCGCAGCCTCCTCGCCGAGTGCGCTGCTGGGCCGCTGCTTCGGCAAGCTGCCGCTGCGCCCGCTCACGCGGTGCGATCGTTCCTGCGATCCGCAACATCGTCCACCCGACAACCTCCGGCTGGGCAACCAGGGACGGCTTGCCCGTGGGGCATGCCGACCTCCGGGCGTTGCCACCATGTTCCCGGGCGAACCATGGTTCGCCCCTACAGGTACTGTCCGCCGGTATGCGCATTGCTCCGTGTCCTCTGTGTCTCTGTGGTGAATTATCGAACCACCACCGCGGTGCTTTCCGTCAAATACGGCCCGCCCTTCACGATCAAGGCCTTCGTACTGTCCAGGCCGTTCACCAATACGTGCGTACCCGTGATGCCGCGCACGACAACCGGCATTTTATGCGCTTTCCCGTTCTCCACGATAAAGACAACGCCTTGGTCCCCGTTGCCGTCCAGCAGCGCCTCGTAAGGGATCGCGACGGCATCACTGCGGCCTTGCGTGCGGATCACGGCCTTGCCGTACAGGCCGCTGGCCAGTTGGCCCAAGGGGTCCACGACCCGCAACTCCACCTGGAACAGGCCCGATCGCGGATCGGCACCGGCGCTCTTGCTGTTCACCACTGCCTGCATCGTTCGGCCCGGATAGGCGTCCGCCACCACCGCCGCGCTGTCGCCCGTGTTCACCTGGGCCCAATCCTTGTCGCTCAGCCCGGCCTTCAGCAACCACTTGCCTTTGCCCGCGCCGTTCACCATCAGCACGGGGCTGCCCGCTCCGACCAGTTGCCCCTCGTTCACGAACTTCCGCAGCACGAAGCCGTCGCTGCTTGCACGGATCTCCGCATGCCGGCGGCCGTACTGCGCGCTGGTCAACTGCTCCTTGGCCACAGCTGCTCCTGTCCGCGCGTTCTGGAGCATCTCCAGGCTGATCACGCTGTCCTTGTACAAGGCCTCGGCACGTTGCCGGTCGCGTTCGGCCTTCTCGGACCCGAGTTGCGCCTGTTGCACTTGCGCATCGATGTTCGTGGGCTCCAACGTGGCCAGCAGTTGGCCGGCCTTCACCGGCTCGCCTTCCTTCACCAGCACGCTGCGCACGATGCCTCCGCTGAGGAAGCTCAAGGCTGTTTCATCGTCGGTGGTGAAGAGGCCGGGCACACTGACCGTGGCCGCTGTCCGCGATGGACGCACGTGCATAATGGTCACTGGTGTGGCGCCATTTTCCGTGGTCCCGTTGGTCGCATCGGCGGAGCCGCATGCGCTAAGGAGGGTGAGCATGGTGAGAATGGAGAAAAGGGTAAGAAAGTGAATGCCGCTCCACCTTTTCACTTTCTCTCCACCCTCACTACTCTCACCACTCTCACCAAAGAATTTCGTTGTGCTCATTTGCTCAAGGGGTATGTAGCATGCTGTCTTTCCATCTCGGCCAGCTTTTGCAGCACGGTGGTGCGGGCCACGGCCAGTTGCACCTCGGCACCGGTCAGTTGGTTGCGGGCATCGAGGTATTCGATCTGGGTGTTCACGCCCTCGTTGAAACCCTTTTCGATCAGGTTGAAGTAACTGGCCGCAGCGGCGGCACGTGCATTGGCGCTGCGCAGCACGGCCAGGGCGGTGGCCAGTTCGGTGCGGGCTTGCATGGCCCCGAGCAGCAGTTGTTGGGTGGAGTTGCGCTCGGTGAGCTCGGCGAAGTCGCGATCGGACCGGGCGCGGTGCTGCTTGAAGCGGTTACGCCCGCCATTGAAGAGGGGCACGTCCAATTGCACCCCGAAGAGGTAGTAATCGGCGTACCGGTCGGTGCTCCAGTCGAGGCCCTGGTAGCCCAGGTCCACGAAGGTGCTCAACTTGGGCACCCAGTAGTTGCTGGTCAATTTGGTCTGGCTGTCGCGCAGGCCCACGGCGGTGCGCAGGGCTTGCAGTTCCTCGCGCCTGCTGATGTCCGCGGCCATCGTTCGCGCGGTATCGCCCAGCGCGGCGTTCACATCGAGGCTTTCATCCACCGGGGCATCGAGGTCCGTGTTCAACAGGAAGTTGAAGTAGCGTTCGGCATTCGCGTACTGGTTCGTGGCTTGCGCCAGTTGCGCGGTGATCTGCTCCTGTTCGGCCTGTGCACGCAGCACCTGAGCGGGCACACCGGAGCCGTGGCGATGCAACGAACGGGTCACCTCCACGTTGCGCTCCAGCAGTTGCAGGGCGCTGGTGTAGCTGCGCACCGCCTGTGCGGCCATCAATACGTTGTAGTAGGCCACCTTGATGTCCTTCACCAGCTCGCGGCGGTAGATGTCCACCTCGTACTCCTGCAACT
>JAFDZE010000164.1 GCA_018267155.1 Bacteroidota bacterium
GGCCACCAGTCCTGCGAGTCGGTCATCAGCTTGGTGAGGTCGGCCTTCACGGCCTTGAGGTCCAGCTGAAGGAAGGCCTCGCGGTAGTTGAAGTCCGGGTCCATCGGGCTGCTCACCGGCTGGTGCTGGTGCAGGATGGAAAGGTTGAGTTGTTCGGGCCACCAGTCGCGGTTGCGCATGCCGCGGCCGGCCACGGGGTTGCGCATCGCACCGTGCATCACGGGGCACTTGCCGGTGCCGTTCGTTGCCTGGCCCGCTTCTGTGGCGGTGCCTTGTGGTTTCTCGTTCGCCATGTTGTTCCGAAATGTGACCGCGTGTACCGCGACCAGTTGTGAAGACCTGAAAGTTCCGTTCTCGCGGTCGAAGTTAACCTGACCGCCATCATCGCCGCTTCCGGCTCCACTCCGGACCACCGCTTCGCAGAACCGGCGATGAGGGCTCGACTCGTCAATAACGACCAGCATGCCACCTGCATACCGGGCTGTGCGGAACACGTGCTGCATGAAAGGTCGCCCAGTGCGCACACTTGTCGCGCAGCCCCAAGTTGGTGTATGTTGCATCGTGGTCTGGTTCATCACCTTTCTCGCGGGCCTTCTTCTGGTGGCCTATGGCCTGATCCGAGCGCTGCGGTCCCGCAAGCCGGACCTGTGGATGGCGAACGGCGGCATGATCGCGGCCCTCGGGTTCATCGGGTTCAGTCGTTGGCCTGAGGCGGCGATCCCTGCCGGCATGGACCAGCAGAGCGCTGCCTTCATGGGTGCATGGTGGGGTGGCTGGCTCGCGGCCGTGTGGGCCTCGTACCAACTGGTCTGGTCGCTGCGCGCATTGACGTGGCCGTCGGTCCAAGGCACGCTCACCCAGAGCGAGGCGGTGTTCATGGGCATCAACAACTCCACCACCATCGGACCGCGCGGAAGCACCAAGCACTGGTGGAAGGTGGCCTACACGTACGCTGTCGACGGGGTGAACTACTCAGGCACCAACAAGGCCCTGGATACCGACGACCAGGACAGCAACTTCAGCGGCGTGAGCAAAAAGGTCGCGGAGCATCCTCCGGGCTCGACGATCAGGGTGTACCACCATCCACGTGATCCGCAGCTCGCCTGCATCGATCGGGGCTGGTTCAATGGGAGATGGCTGGCACCAGCGATGTACGCTGTGGTGCTGTTCTGGGTCGCTGGCCTTGAATGAGCACAGGCTGAGGATCCTTCCGCCCGGGATCGATCCTGCCGGACCATCGCTCGCGATCCGGTCGCTTGTATCATCGGTACCGGTGTGTTGCGTTCAGTCACTTTTCGCCAACACACGACAACATGAAATAGAACGTTCTTCTCGCCTTCCCTTTGACCATGTCAACGGCCTGCGGCGGTGGGTCCAACCCGGAGCACGACAAGATCATGGCCGACCACATGGCCATGATGGCGGCCGATAGCACAGCAAAGACAAATGAAGACGATGCAGCAGTTGGGCATGATGCCCCCCGGGCGATGAGGCGAAGAAGTGTGCAGCGGTCACGTGATCGAAGCGAACGGCGATCAAATACCCACCCTTCCGCTTCCAATAGCAACTGACGTCGATACGTGAGCGGAATAAATGACCAGGCCACGTCGTGCTGCCTCTGCCACGAAGTATTTGCATCGCTGGACCACCCGGACCGAAGTCGCGGCACGCATCCTCGCAGATCAGGGTTCGGATCCGGGAACTGGCCGATCCACGACTTCGACGGGCATGCCGGTCGATCGTCCTGAGCGACCCATCCGGACGTGTGCAGGATCAACATGGCCTACGATCATTGCGGCAGGCACCACCTGATGAAGGTCATGTTCCGCTCTTTCCGAAAAGCACAGCTTGCCCGCAAAGACCACGCCCATGGCAGTACGCCCCACTTTATCCGTCGCAGGCTCCCTGATGCTGGCCATCGTTACCTCCGCCCAGAACCCGTTGGCCATCCCGCCCTTGATCGAGCAGGACACCTTCCAACTGGTACTGGACGAGGGCACGAAGGAATTCTACCCAGGTGTGGTGACGGATACATACGGTATCAGCGCGCCCTTCCTGGGTGCGGCCTTGCTCCTTCACCAAGGCGACACCGCCCGTTTCCATGTGGTGAACCAGCTGGCAGAGCCCAGCGGCATGCACTGGAACGGCCTGGAGGTGCCGCCCGAATTCGACGGCAGCCCGCCCCTCATGCTCATGCCCGGCGATAGCTGGGATGTGAAGTACAAGGTGCTCGACAAGGCGGGCATGTACACGTACCACCCGCACACCATGGGCACCATCGGCCAGCAAGTGAACAAGGGCGCCGCCGGCCTGCTCATCGTGCAGGACGCCGAAGAGGCCGCATTGCCCTTGCCACGCGATTGGGGCATCGACGATTTCCCGGTGGTCGTGCAGGACAAACGGTTCACGCCCGGCGGACAGTTCATCTTCGCACCGTACGGCGATTCCATCCTTGTGAATGGCACGCCGCACCCGTACCTGGAGTGCCCGGCCCAAGTGGTGCGCCTGCGCGTGGCCAATGCTTCCACCGCGCGTTATTACCCTTTCGGGTTCGAAGGCGACTACCCGTTCCATGTGATCGGCAGCGAAGGCGGTCTCCTCTCGGCACCTGTGGAAATGACGCGGCTCACCTTGGGCAGCGGTGAACGTGCCGAGATCCTGTTGGACCTCTCGGGCATGGAAGGTGACAGCCTGTTGTTGATGAGCTTCGGCAGCGGCCTGCCACAGACCGTGCCCGGATCGAACAACCTGATGTGGGAGAGCAGCGCGCTCAATGGTATCGACTTCCCGGTCCTGCGCATCCGCGTGACTGCGCCCACCAACGATCCGGTCCTTGCCGTACCAGCCACTCTCGCCAACGTGCAACCCTGGCCCGAAGCCTCGGCCAGCCGCACACGCATCAAGGAGATCACCGGCATGGGCATGGTGAACGGCACGGGCGATTTCGCCATCAACGGCACCACCTGGGACATGGCCGTGATCAACGATACCATCATGCTGGGAGACACCGAGATCTGGACCTGGGTGAACCACTCCAACATGGCCCACCCCATGACCGTGCATGGTGGCTCGTTCTACGTGCTGGACCGCAATGGGGACCTTCCGCCCGAATGGGAGCGCGGACCGAAATCCGTGGTGCATGTGGATGTGGGCGACACGGTGCGCACCATCATGAAGTTCGCCACATACACCACCGGCGATTGGCCCCTGATGTACCATTGCCACAACCTGATGCACATCGAGGAGATGATGTGGCAGTTCGTCATCGTGGATCCGAGCACGGATGTGGTTGAGCAGGCATCCACCGAAGTGGTGCGCGTGTTCCCGGTGCCGGCATCCTCCATGGTCACCTACCACGCCCCCTTCCCGGTCAGGCGGGTGCGGGTGATCGATCCCTCGGGACGTGAAGTGATCAATGCATCGGGTTCCATGACCACCGATGGGAGCATTGATATGGCGTCGTTGGTACCTGGCATGTACATCGCGTGGTTGGAGGGACCGGGAGGACCGGCACGGGTGCGCGTCGTACGCGAGTAGACCCGATCATCCGCAACCAGACGAGCCATCCGATCGACCCGCCCCGTGATCCAGACACGGTAGACATGAACAACCGGATCCATCCGCCCCAAGAACTTGATGTCCGCGTTTGGGTGCCCATCGAGCGGCACCGCAACCTGCTCAAGCTGTTCAAGGAGCTGCCCGTGGGCGAAAGCTTCATCTTCATCAACGACCACGATCCGTTGCCACTCTACTATGAGTTCCGCTCCATCCACGGCGACGTGGTGGGCTGGGAGTACCTGCAGCGCGGCGGTCAGGACTGGAAGGTGATGGTCACCCGCCTGGAAGCCTCGGTGGGCCGTGAGTTCACGGATATCTCCACGCTGATGGACCTGCGCAAAGTGGCCGACGAGGACTGGAAGCATGTGGTGTTCCACCGCTACGGCATGATGGAGGAAGGCCATGTGATGGAGCTGATCGCGGCGCAAGAGCCCAAGCATGTGCGCATGCTCTTTGAGGAACGCTTCGCCGGAAAGCACAGCTGGACCTACAAGAAGCAGGAACCCGGGGAGTGGGTGGCGCATATCCGCAAACAGGGGAAGCAAACCGCTCCGGCGGCAGGCGCGGTGGTAAGCACCTTCGATGTGCGCCCGTTCCACCCGGCCAAGCGCCATGAGATGGTCTTCGACTCCTTCGATGCATTGAAGCCCGGCGAGGCCTTCATCTTCACCAACGATCACGACCCCAAGCCGCTCTACTACCAGATCGAGGCGGAAAGCAAGATCCCCTTCTCCTGGGAATACCTGCAAAGCGGGCCGGAGGTGTGGCAGGTGAAGGTGGCCAAGACGAAGGTGTGAATGAACCGACGTCTCCACGCCTTCTTCACCAACGATCACCGCCGCCTGGAGGCCCTGTTGGAACAAGCCTTCGCGGATCCTGGCGCGATCGATCACGAGGCGTACGGCCAATTCCGCGCCGGGTTGCTGCGGCACATCGGCATGGAGGAAAAGATCCTCTTTGTAGCGGCTCAGGAGGCCAACGCTGGAGCGCCGCTCCCCGTGCAGGCCAAGCTGCGCTTGGATCACGGCGCACTCACCTCCCTCATGGTCATTCCGCCCAGTGTGGCCCTCACCCGTGTAATCCGCCATGTGTTGGACCTGCATGACGACATCGAGGAGAAGCCGGGCGGCATGTATGATGCGTGCGAGCAACTCACCGAACATCGGACGGATGTGTTGCTGGAACGCTTGGCCCACGTACCGGAAACGCCCGTACATCCGCCCAACCCATCGCACAAGGCCATTGGTGCCGCACGCCGCGCCATGGCCCGCGCGGGGTTTGATTACGACTTGTTGGGTGGGCCGGGGGAGTAAGCCTGGTTGATAATATAGGCTGACTGTAGGCGCATCTGCCTAGGCCGAAAGAAACCCTCCGTCCACGGGCAGCAATGCGCCGTGAACGTAACTGGACAGGTTGGATGAAAGCACCACGGCCATGCGTGCCACTTCGTCCGGGTCGCCGAAGCGGCCAATGGGCAGGCGCTGGTAGAAATTGTACGAGTCCGACATCAGCCGGGCATCCAAGGTGATGATGGCTTGCTTGGCCGCGGACTTTGTGCCTTCGGTCAGGATGCCGCCGGGAATGATGGCATTCACCCGGAAGCCCTTGTCGCCGAATTCACGTGCCAGATCGCGCGTCAGGGTGATCACTCCCACCTTGCTCATGGAATAGTGCACCACATCCTTTTTGAAGGGCATGATCGCTTCCACCGAACCGATGTTCACCACCACACCGCCCTGCTTGATCCGGTTCCGAATAAAGCCCTGGCACATCCACAGCACGGAATAGAGGTTGGTGTCCATCACCCGGGCCAAATAGGCCGCGTCCAACTCCAAGAACGGCTTGAAGGGATAGATGCCTGCGTTGTTCACCAAAATGTCGATGTCCCGTGCGGTGCGGCCCTCCCAAAAACGGTCGATCGCGGATTTGTTGCTGATGTCGAGCGCGTGCAGCTCGGCAGTGGGCATCTGCTCCCTCAAGTTGCCGAGCTTCTCCTCATCACGGTCCATCAGCACCAATTGGGCGCCCGCCTCGGCCAATCGCAGGGCCATGGCACGGCCGATGCCGCTTGCGGCGCCGGTCACCAATGCTTTCCGGCCCACTAAGGAGAGCAGTTCGCTGAGCGGGGCCTTGGCCTTGCCGTGTTTGGTCTTTGCCATGTTCCTGAAGCAGGTCAACGCTTTTCCAACTGCCGCCTCAGCTTCTCTTCCACGTTCGCCAGCAAGGCCATGAAATTGTCGCCACGCTCTGAGGCGAAAGGGTCGTTGCCCGGAATGCCCAAGCGAACGCTTACCTGTTTGGGGTCATTGGATTTTGCTGCCTTGTCCTCCAAGTACACATCGGCATGCGTAATGCCTTGGAAGTGGCGGCCCAGGCGCGAAAGCATCTTGCGTATTTGCTCCTGCACCCCGGCTTCCACTTCATGGTCCACGGCTTGCACATCCAGCTTGATCCCTTCAAAATTCTCCGTGTAGTTCATGTTACTTCGTATGGCGTGTGATGACCTGCCGCATGGGTTGCATGGGCATTGTTCCAAAACTACCCATGCGGTTTCCGGCCACGCCTGATATCCATCAAGGATCACATTGCCCAAAGTCCTCCTTGGGTGAACAGGAACCGCTAAGCCGCTCCCCTGCTCCACCAGTATCTTCCGGTAGGCACTGAAGATGGCATCCTTGCTGAGGTAGCCCACATAGCTGCCTTGGCCATCGGTGCGGCGCGCCGCGCCATGGCCCGCGCGGGGTTCGATCACGATGCACTGGGTGGGCCGCAGGAGATGGATCAACCCAGCCCGTTGCGCCAGGCGGTCGTGGGCTTGATGCGTGAGTCGCTGCCTCAAGAGGTTTCCCCTGTGCCGTACCTTTCGCCGAAGAAACCCGAACCCATGATGAAACGGATCAGCCTCATCCTTGTAACGTCGTTCATAGCCTCCTTCGCTTCAGCTCAGGTAGCGGAGGGGTTGGCCAAGGTCCCCGATGCCACCAAGCCCCTGCTGAACGTGGAAGCCACCTGCGGCGAATGCAAACTGAAAATGCACGGCGAAGGCTGCGACCTGGCGGTGCGCCTGCCCGAAGGCTCCTATTACGTGGACGGTGCGGGCATCAGCTCCTTCGGACATCCGCACGATGAGAACGGCTTCTGCCTGGCCATCCGCCGGGCCGAGGTGCAGGGCGAGGTGGTGGATGGGCGTTTCAAAGCATCCTACTTCAAGCTGCTGCCACCGGGAACCGAGGCGCCGAAGGCAAAGGAGAAGTAGGGGGAACACTCAACGGAACCGGGTCGGGCCAGCGTCGATAGGGCACGGTGCGGCTGGTGCGTGCGTTAGGACATCACAGTGCGGGCCCCAAGCGTACCTTAGCTCTACAAATCCGAAGGCCATGTCCGAAGTGGAACTGAAAAAGCGTTTGATCAGCCGCATACAGCGTTCGCGTAATCCCTCACTGCTGCGCGAGGCGTTCCGGCTTATGGGTACTGACGCTGCGGATCTTGAGCCTTATAAGCTTACCAAGGAGCAGCAGGCCTCGGTGAACCGCGGCAAGAAAGATGTGAAAGCAGAGCGCACCCTCACCGAGCGTGCGGCGAACAAGGCCGTGGACGAATGGCTCGGCAAATAGTCTGGTCGGCCAACGCTCAGCTCGAACGACTGGAGATCCTAAAGTACTGGGCCGACCGCAACGGTTCAACTCGGTACAGCGAAAAACTGGATGGCATGTTCCGCGCATCGTTGCGACTGGTCGCGGAGCATCCGAAGATCGGGCGCGCTACTTCAGATCCTGAAGTGCGCATGAAGAGTGTGGGCGAACACATGCTCTTCTACTCTTTCAGCACAACGGAGGTTTACTGTGCTTTCGGTATGGCACGGCAGGCGAGACCCGATGACCAGACCGGCCTAACATCCCCAGCACAAGACCAAAGCAGGTAACAGACCGTCGGACGTGCCCCACACGACCGACTGAAAGCGGGCACTTGTTGCGTTGCCATGAGCGCGGCGATAGGGCCCGGTGCGGCTAGCGCGGGTTGAACCTTACTCGCCACAAGTGGCCCGCGCGCCGACGACGGAGCGCTCTGGTGCTGGCGCCCAGCACCCGCTCATCCCCGCCCGCGCGGAACACATGCGACAATTCGGGACTATCTTTGGGCAAAGCCTCATCATGCGCAGCATCCAACTCACCGCACACATCGAGCGCGATCCAGAGACCGGTCTCTACATCGGCATGGTGCCCAGCATACCCGGCGCGCATTCGCAGGCGAAGAGCCTGGATGAACTGCAAGTGAACTTGAAGGAGGTGGTCGAACTCTGCTTCGAGGAGATGAGCGAGGAGGAGATCAAAGCGCTTCCGGAATTCGTTGGCTTGCAGTCGTTCTCCATAGCAGTATGAGCAAGTTGCCCATCGTGGATGCGCGCACCTTCGAGCGTATCCTGCTCAAATGGGGCTTCCAGATCGTTCGACACGGAGGCAGCCATGTGTTTTACCGGCACCCGGATGGACGCTACACCACGCTGCCGCATCACAAGGGGCAGGACATCAGCCGCCCGCTGATCCGCAAGATCCTGAACGAGATCCAAGTGACGCCCGAAGCGTTCGTGGAGGCGTTGAACGGGTGAGCGCGGCCGTATGGCCGACTGAAGGCGGGCACTTGTTGTGTTGCCATGGGCGCGGCTGGGACTGGAAGTCCTTGAGCTTGGCACCGAGCAGCACCTCTGGCCCAGATCATTGGGCTCGCCGGTGCTCTTCATCTTCCGCCAACGCTCGTCTGCACTCTAACCACACGGAATCCGACATCGGGATAGTGCATGAAATCCCAGTAGTTCCCATCAAGACCGAACTTGGGGTGCGCTATGGTATTCGCAAAGGCGACCATTTTCCTACGAAGCGCCAATCGATCTTCGTCCTTGCAGTCGTACAAATAGAAGGGCATCTGGCAGGATGATCCGGTTTCATCCTTTGCATTGAGCAACCAGCACCCACGCTCCTCCTTGTCAAACAGGCCTGCTTCCATGGTGTACAGCCATTCGAGCAGATGCGGAAGTCGATAGGTCCATTGAGCGCTCGTGTCCTTTTGGGTGAGCCATTGACAATATGCGGTGGCCTCGACCCAGCTCATACAATGGGCGCTCCCGCCACAGGTCGCCGTGGGATCCACCCGACCCGCGGGATCCAGTCCATTGACCGAAAGGCTGTGCATCTCGTCTTGAAATGCACTGAACTCCCAAGCCGTGATCGGCCTGCCGATCTCGAAAGAATTCACACGCACATTGCAACTGTCGCGAAGACCCAATGCAGGAGCCAAGTCGAACTGTCCTCCGGCCAACGAGGTGAAGGATTGACCGGCTGCGGAGCAGGCCATACCTACCCCGAAAACGACGATCATGCACCGTAGAAAACCTGGCTGCCTCTCTTGTGTCGAAAGCGCCCTCCGATATCCGACTGCGCTCATCATCTCCATCATTGACCGCTCTTCTATGGTGCTGTACGGACAACGTTCCCGAACAAGCTTCCCTGCTTGCTCGGGAAATGAACGAACCACACATTGGCAACACCTAAGATCGGAACTTCATGCACCTCTCCCATTCCAAAACGCTCCCTCAGGCGCTTCACCGCGACTGGCCCAAGGTGCGGAAGTACGATGCGTCGTTCCACAAGTTCATTCATCCAGGTACGCAGCGCAGAGCGAACGGCTCGAGCATTGATCTGATGGATATATGTCCCTCCTCGGAACTCGACAACGAACGTGTAAAGCATCAAGAGTTGAGGACCATTACCTGCTCAAGTACATGCTCCGCTCCCCATAAACCTGCCTAAAGAACGGATCCTTCAGGTCCTTGATGAAGTAGATCGCCTCGCCGGTGCTCTTCATCTCGGGCCCCAGGCTCTTGTCCACGTTGGGGAACTTGTCGGTGTTCATTCGCTGAGCTCTCTTTCGATCTCCTTCACACTGGGCAGGGTGCCGCGCAGTCCCTTCGGCAAGGTAGCGACCAGTCGCGTGCGCCATTCGGCCACACCGATGGGCTTGGCGACATCACGCAAGGCGTACTCCACGACGAGCTTGTCATTGTCCTTGCAGAGCAGCAAGCCGATGGAGGGCTTGTCGTCCGGATGGCGTAGTTGCTCATCAACGGCGGTGAGGTAGAAGTTCATCTTGCCCGCATGCTCCGGCTCGAAGGGCTCCATTTTCAACTCCACCACCACATAGCAGCGCAGCTTCAGGTGATAGAACAAGAGGTCCAGAAAATACTCCTTTCGGCCTACCTTCAAGGGCACCTGTCTTCCCACGAACGCGAAACCGGCGCCGAGTTCCAGCAGCACTTTCTGGATGTGCGCCACCAAGGCCAATTCAAGGTCGCGCTCCCGGGTATCGGCCACGAGGTTGAGGAACTCGAAAGTATAGGGATCTTTGAGCGTCTGTTGTGCCAGGTCCGAGCGTTCGGCGGGCAGTGTGCGCTTGAAGTTGGTGATGGCCTTGCCCTGGCGGCGGTGCGCATGCGTAGCGATCTGCACATCCAGCACGGCGCGGCTCCAACCATTCGCTACGGTGGCCTGTGCATACCAGAGCCGGTGCTCCGGCTTCTTCA
>JAFDZE010000016.1 GCA_018267155.1 Bacteroidota bacterium
CGCAGGAGTTCGGTCTCCTTGGTGGTGAGCTTGCGGTTGGCCTCCACTTCCGTCAGGGTGACATCATGCTCCTCCCCGGGGAACAATGAGCTCTGGCTGGTGTCGCGTGCGAGGGTCTGTTTCCGCAGGTCGAAGACGAAGCTCCCGAGGGCGTACCGGGTCGGTTCCTCCTCCTTGGGGGCCAGGCCGCGCGCCCGTTTGAGCACCGCATTGATACGCAGGATGAGTTCTTCCATACTGAAGGGCTTGGTGAGGTAATCATCGGCCCCGGCCTGGAAGCCCGTGATCGTGTCCTGCTTCATGCTCTTGGCCGTGAGGAAGATGATCGGCGTGCGCGCATCCTTCTCGCGGATGCGTCGGGCCAGGCTGAAGCCGTCGAGCTTGGGCATCATCACGTCGAGGAGGAGCAGGTCGAAGCCCCCCTCCGCGTACGCCGCCCAACCCTGTTCGCCATCCTTGCGATGCTCCACCACGAAGCCCTTGGCCAGCAGGTACTGCGCCAGCAGGCTGCCGAGGTTCGGATCATCCTCGCATACCAGTAATTTTATCGGGGTGTCCATGTTCAAATGGTATCGTTACGAAGAACGTACTGCCGGGGCCGGGACCGCTCTCCACCCGGATGGTGCCGCCATGACGCTCCACCACGCTGCGCACATAGCTCAGGCCCAGTCCGAAGCCCTTCACGTTGTGGCGGTCGCCAGTGGGCACACGGTAGAGGCGGTCGAAGATCTTTTTCTGTTCGCTTTTCGGTATGCCTATGCCGTTGTCCTTCACCGCCACCTGAACGCCCTTTACATCACTGGATGTGCTGAGGACGACCACCGGTGCGGTCTCGCAGTACTTCACGGCATTGTCAACAAGATTGAAAAAGACGTTGGCCAAGTGGATGCGGTCGCCCCGTACATGTGCCAGGTCGGCATCCGCCTGCAACTCGACCCGCCCCCCCTTGTTCGCCGCGCTGATGGCACTCGTACGCACCACTTCGGCGAGCACCGCGTGCAGATCCACGTCCACCGGTCGCAACCGCATGCTGCCACTGTCGCTCACCGCGCTCTGCAACACGCTTTCCACCAGCAGTCCCAGACGTTTGTTCTCGTCACGGATCATGGTGGTGAAACCCTTCACCTGCTCGGGGCTCTTGCTGATACTCGCATCATTGAGCGCCTCGCACGCCAGCGCGATGGTGCTTATCGGTGTCTTCAACTCATGGGTGAGGTTGTTCACCAGGTCGTTCTTGATCTCGCCCAGTTTCTTCTGCAGCCAGATGGTGCGCAAGGTCCAACCGAAAGCCGCGATGATCATCAACAGGAAGAGGGCGCTGGCCGCCAGCAGGGGCCACATGCTGCGCAGAACGTGCTTGTGCTGATCAGGTAGATGCACGCGCAACCAGTAGGGCTCGCCCACCAGGTCGTTCCGGAAGAGCTGTGCGCTGTGCGGGCTGTTGCGCAGGATGAGCGAGTCCTTGGGATCCACCAGGTCCATCCGTGCCGAGGTGCCATCTTCCGCGAAGATGCCGTGGTCATACCGCTCGGTGATGCCCCGGCGGCGCAACTCATCGCTCACCAGGGAATCCAGCAGGTGCGGGTCCACCCGCTCGATGATGCTGCCATAGATCTCGGTACTGAAGAGGCCGCGCACCAGATCGGTGATCAGTGAATCGCGCTCATTGTATCCTGGCTCCCATTGTCCGGCCTCCTCGTCGATCGGTGGGGGCATGGCGATGATGTGCTCCATGAGGTCCCGTTCCTCCGATCGTGCCAGGGAGTCCATCCGCGCGAGCATCTCACGGCCTTTGTCATGCGTGCGGAACCGCTCGGCCGCTTCGATGCGCTCCAAGCGGTCGCTCACCGTGGCCAGTGCATTGTCCACGTTCTCGTTGAATTGCTGGTCTTTCAACACGAGGGTGGCGCTGATCCATCGCCATTGGATGATCACCAGTCCCGCCAACGCGATGGAGATGGCCACCGTAAGCCCGATGATCAGCCGCTTGCCCACGAAGGTGCCAAGCTACCGGCCGGCCGTGGGCTGAACGGGTGATCAACCAAAATTAACCTGATGCCAGGGCTGATCAATGGATCGTGCGGCGACCGGTACGGTCGGGGATCCGGAACTCCGGAGGTGGGGGATCGCGCTCGCACGCACTGTGGCGGAATAACTTGGCCCGCCGCGCGTGGCCATCAGCCGGTGCGGTACACCATGGGCGACGTTCTCAACTACATCGGAGGTACGCTGCGGACCGCTGTCGGCGGGACCTGGCTCAACAACCATGAACCCGCTACCGGACAGGTGTACGGCCGCATCGCTGACAGCGACGCACGCGATGTGGACACGGCCGTTGTGGCCGCTGAGCAGGCCCTGCCCGATTGGATCGCCTTGGGTCGTGAGGGCCGCAGCCAAGCACTGCTCCGCCTGGCTGCGCTGGTGGAGCGCGACATCGATGCGTTCGCCCGGGCCGAAAGCCGCGACAACGGGAAGCCCGTGGCCTTGGCGCGGGAGGTGGACATTCCGAGGGCCATCGCCAACCTGCGCTTCTTCGCCACGGCCATCCTCCATTGGAGCAGTGAAGCGCACCTCATGGACGACGAGGCCGTGAACTGGACGGATCGTCGACCCGTGGGCGTGGCCGGGTGCATCAGCCCGTGGAACCTGCCGCTCTATCTCTTCACGTGGAAGATCGCACCTGCCCTGGCCGCTGGGTGCGCGGTGGTATCAAAACCCTCGGAGATCACGCCGTTCACCGCGTTCATGCTCGCCGAACGCGCGATCGAGGCGCAACTCCCATCCGGGGTACTCAACATCGTGCATGGCCTGGGACCCAAGGTGGGCGCCGCCATCACCGCGCACCCGCGCATACCGGCCATCTCGTTCACCGGTGGTACTCGTACCGGGGCCGAGATCGCCCGCACCGCCGCACCCATGTTCAAGAAGCTCAGCCTTGAGCTTGGTGGCAAGAACCCGGTGCTCGTATTCGCCGATTGCGACTTTGACCGGATGCTCAACGAAACGGTGCGCTCGTCGTTCCGCAACCAGGGCCAGATCTGCCTGTGCGGCTCGCGTATCCTGATCGAACGTTCCATCTACGTGCGCTTCCGCGATGCCTTCGTGGCGCGGGCCAAGGCGTTGCGTACGGGCGACCCGGCGGACCCCGCGACCGACCAGGGCGCCGTGGTGAGCCGGGCGCACATGGACAAGGTGCTCGGCCATATCGCCACCGCCCGGGACGAGGGCGGAACGATCCTCTGCGGCGGGGATCGTGTCGTTCTCCCCGGGGCCTTGAAGGACGGGTGGTACATCGCGCCAACGGTGATCGAGGGACTCGGCCCGCAG
The DNA here is from genome assembly GCA_018267155.1 of Bacteroidota bacterium. Classification (GTDB taxonomy): domain Bacteria; phylum Bacteroidota; class Bacteroidia; order Flavobacteriales_F; family PHOS-HE28; genus PHOS-HE28. The sequence goes on from JAFDZE010000016.1 coordinate 3,328, forward strand.
TGCCGCACGAACCAGGAGGAGATCTTCGGGCCCGTGGTCTCATTGCAACCATTCGATACCGAGGACGAAGCATTGGCACTGGCCAACGCCACCCCGTACGGACTGGCCAGCGTGCTGTGGACATCCGATGTGAAACGCGCCCACCGCGTGTCGCGTGCGCTCAACAGCGGCATCGTGTGGGTGAATTGCTGGATGCTGCGCGACCTGCGCACACCCTTCGGCGGTATGAAGCAGAGCGGTGTGGGGCGCGAAGGCGGTACTGAGGCCCTGCGCTTCTTCACCGAGGCCAAGAACGTGTGCATGGCGTATTGATGATGGGGCCGAACAGCGGCCGGTATCACAACGCCTTCACCAGGAGCACGGCATCATCGCCATTATCGGGGAGCACCGCCACTTCCTCCGATCCGGTATTCTTCGCGGCCTCCGCCAGCAGCCACGCGGTGCGGGCCGCCATCACGCGTCCGACCACCAGCTCGTCCTGCCCCGCCTTCCTGATACCAACGCAAAGGTAACGTACACCACTGCCGTCGCCGGGACCCGAAGGGCCGGGGGCACCGTCCAGCAGCGCAAGGGCACGGATGAACGCTTCACCCCGGTGATGACCACCATCGTCCGCGCCGTCCTCCAGCATCCCGCGTACCGCATCGCGTACATCGCCCGCCATTGCACCCGCATGGACCAGGGAGATCCCGTGCTGCGCCACCAACGCATGAATGGCCATCGCACCGGACACGGTCTCCTGTCCTCGCGCGTCACCCGGTCGTACGGCCAAGGTGAAGAGGTCATGATCGGCCGTCAACTCCTTGATCGAATAGTCCAGTCCACCCCCTGAGCGACGCGTCATCTCGATGAGCCCGAGGCCGGCACCGCGCCGCTTTTCCTCCTGCTCCTTCTCCAGGCCCCGGATCAGCATGTCTTTCAATCGAACGGCGTCCATGCGCTTGAGTGGCTCCAGGGCCGCCACCAACCCCGGGACCTGGTCTTTACGAACCGGGTTCACGGCCACCACCTGCTGGTCGCCATCATTGCAGCGCAACAGGAAAAGGCTCCGGCCATCGCCATCCGCGAGGTCCTCTGGTACCTCAGCCCGGTGGCGCAAGATGTTCTGGTAGGCCTCCACCATGATGAACGCGAGTCGCCCGCGAACATGGCCCGTTGTCTCAGCGCATGCCGCAGCGCGCTCCCCCAAGGTGACCAGATGCCAGGCATGATCGTCGCGGAACGCACCAGCGTACGCGAAAACGAACCGATCACCGCGCATTGCCCGGTGGAGGGAGTGTGCGGTACGGAGGTCCATGCGGGCAGGGCGAAAATATCCCGTGCCCCCTATGATGGACCGGTCCGCAGAGCCGTTGATGAACGATCGCGCGTTACTTCGGCAAGTCGGTGCCTCTCCGGCATCCGCGACCCGGCCACGTTCTATCTTGGCCGCATCCGATGCTTTCGTCCGCGCTCGTCGAAAAGGTCCGTCGGCACGTGCGCGGCCACTTCGCCAAGCGTATGCCCAAGTGGCTGGTGTTCCATGATCTGGAGCACACCCTGTCGGTCACGCGCGCAGCCCTGGACATCGGTCGCGGCAGCGGGCTCAACGAGGAACACATGCGCGTGCTGGAGGTGGCGGCTCTCTTCCACGATACGGGTTATGCGGACACCTCCAAGGACCACGAGCAGCGCAGCGCGGCACTCGCCACCGCCTTCTTGGAGCGGAACGGTGCGGGCAAGGCGGTGATCGACCAGGTGGTCGCATTGATCCGTTCCACGCGCATGGGATCCGTGCCACGCACCCTGGCACAACGCGTGATCCGGGACGCGGACAGTTCCAAGGCCGGGCAAGCCGATTTCCTGGAGCGGAGCGAACGCTTGCGCTCCGAATTCGAGCACCAGCGCCGCAAACCCATCAGTGCCCAGGCATGGATCGGGGAGAACATCAACTACTTGCGTGGTCACCGCTTCCACACGGCGTACGCGCGTCGGCGATTCGGTCGTCAGAAGGCGATCAATCTCCGGAAGCTGCTCGCCATGTCGCGCACATCCAGGGATCATCGGCCGCTTCCAGTACCCGGTGAGGCGCATTTCTTCGACCGTGACCTCAGCTGGCTGGCCTTCAATGCCCGTGTGCTCCAGGAGGCGGAGGATGGGCGCGTGCCCCTGCTCGACCGCCTGAAGTTCCTGGCCATCCACAGCAGCAACCTCGATGAATTCTACCGCGTCCGCGTGGCCCAATTACGGTCGTTGCGGGCCCTTCGCAAGAAGGAACGCCCGGCCATCGAGGTGCCCCCGGAGAAACGTATCGACCGGATCAATACCGAAGCACTGGCCCAGCAACGCGCATTCGGAAAGCTCTACCGCGAACAGCTGCTGCCCGCCCTGGAGAAGCGCGGCATCCGCTTCCTGGATGAGGATCGCCTGACCGCCACGCAGCGCGCTTTCGTCACACGCCGGTTCACCGAACGCGTGGCCCCGCTGTTGCAGACCGCCTCCATACGCCCCGGCAACGCCCCCTTCATCGAGGACCGGAAGCTCTATCTGGTGTGCGGACTGGTACCCGTGCGGAAGAAGGACGCTGACAAACGCAAGCAGGTGCTGGTGAACGTGCCTTCGGACGTGCTGGGGCGATTCATCGTCCTCCCCTCCCGCGGATCACGCACCGACCTGTTGTTCCTGGATGACGCCATCCGCCTGTGCGCGCCGCTTTTCTTTACCGGATTCAAGGTAACCAGCTGCCATGCCATCAAGCTCTCGCGCGATGCCGAACTGTACCTGGATGAGGAATTCGTGGAGAACGTGGCGGACAAGGTGCGGCGCAGCCTGAAGAAACGGCGCACCGGTGTGCCCGCGCGCTTCCTGTATGATGGCGACATGCCCGCCGGGATCCTGCGCGACCTGCGCAAACTGCTCGGGGTGAAGAAACAGGAATTGATCCGTGGTGGAAGGTACCACAACCTGAATGACCTGATGGACCTCCCGGTGGAACGCGCCCCGGCCCTGCGTGAACCGCCTCTCACGCCCCTGAAGCACCCCGGCCTCGGTCGTGCCGCGGACCCCTTCGCGGCCATCCGCGCCAATGACCGGCTCGTCCATTTCCCCTATCACGATTTCAGCGTATTCACGGACCTGCTCCGGCGCGCCGCCCTTGACCCCACCGTCACCCGCATCTCCATCACCCTGTACCGGGTGGCCCGCGCATCACTGGTGTGCGAGGCCTTGTTGAAAGCCGTGCGCGCGGGCAAGGAGGTCACTGCGTTCGTGGAAGTGCAGGCGCGTTTCGACGAGGGGAACAACCTCTTCTGGGGCGAAGCGCTGGAACAGGCCGGGGCCCGCGTGATCTACGGCCGCGAAGGCCTGAAGGTCCATTGCAAACTCTGCCTCATCGAACGGCGCGAGGGACGATCGGCAACAGCCTACTGCTGGCTCGGTACCGGCAACTTCAACGAGAGGACCGCAAGGCTGTACGGCGACATGGGCCTGCTGACCGCCAACGCGGCCATCGCCCGTGACGTGCGCAATGTGTTCGCCCACCTGCACGACCAGCGCGAACCCCTGAGGTCGAAACAACTGATGGTCGCCCCACAGGGCCTGCGCAGTGGGCTGGAACGCCTGATCGACCGCGAGATCGCGAACGCCCTGTCCGGCCAGGAAGCCAGCATCCTCCTGAAAATGAACAGCCTGGAGGACCGCCCGTTGATCCGCAAATTGTATGACGCCAGCCGCTCCGGGGTGCGCATCCGCCTGATCGTGCGCGGCATCTGCTGCCTTGTGCCCGGCATACCCGGGCTCAGCGAGAATATCGAGGTCATCAGTATCGTTGACCGCTTCCTGGAACATGCCCGGGCCTATGTCTTCCATAACAGCGGGGATCATTTGGTCTTCCTGTCCTCGGCCGACCTGATGGAGCGCAACATGGACCGACGTGTTGAGGTGGCCTTTCCGGTGATCGATCCCGAACTGCGGATGGAGGTGATCGACTTCCTGGAACTGCAGTGGAGCGACCAGGCCAAGGCACGTACGATCGATGCGGCACAACGCAACCACTATCGCGATCCGCACTGGTCCGGTCCGCAGGCCATACGCTCGCAACTGGCGTTCTACGAACAACTGGCGGCCTCCGCGAAAAAGAAGCGCTCCGCCAAGTGACCTTCCCGCACCCTGTGCGGGACGCACTGGCCAGCTCCCATGCAAAAGGGCGGCTCGCACGAACCGCCCTGTAGTGGAGAATACCGGAGTCGAACCGGTGACCTNNTCTTGCATGCCATGCAAGCGCTCTGGCCAGCTGAGCTAATTCCCCAGAATGTCAACCGTTTCCGTTCGGGCCGCACCAGCCTTTTCCCGAACGGGGTGCGAATTTAGCACGATCCCAGCGAACACGACACCTTTGCGTGCATGCCCTTGCCCGACAGCCTCCTCCACACGCTGGCCCACCGACTGAGCAAGCATCTTGGCAGGACCGTGACCGTGGATCGGGAAACGCCCGTGGGCGGGGGCTCCATCAGCGATAGCTACCTGTTGGACACCACGGCCGGGCGGTACTTCGTGAAGGTGGATCCCGCCCCACGTACCGCCACCGGGGCACCGCACTTCCCTTCCATGTTCGCGGCTGAGGCCGATGGACTCGAACGGCTTGCATCCACCCGCGCCATCCGCATTCCGAAGGTGATCGCCACGGGCGATGAGGACTTCGGTTACCTCTTGCTGGAACGCATCGAATGCCGTCCGACGACGTCGGCCTCTGGACGGTTTTCGGGCACGCCCTGGCCCGGCTGCACGGGAACGCAGCCCCCCACTTCGGTCTGGATCGCGACAATTGGATCGGCCCGCTCAAGCAGCTGAACGCCCGAACATCGGATTGGACCACCTTCTTCATCCAACAACGGCTGGAACCCCAGGTGAAGTCAGCGCGGGACAACCATCGTCTGGGCATGGGCGAGGTGTTGCGTTTCGAACGGTTGTACATGAAGCTTCCTGTCCTGATCCCGACCGAGCCACCGGCGTTGCTGCACGGCGACCTCTGGCACGGGAACTTCCTGTGCGATGAACGGGAACAACCCGTGCTGATCGACCCCGCTGTGTATTTCGGCCACCGCGAGATGGACATCGCCATGTCCCGGCTCTTCGGCGGTTTCGACGCTTCGTTCTATGAGGGATACAACGCCGAGCGGCCGCTGGAACGGGGATGGGAGGAACGAATGGACCTGCACAATTTGTACCCGTTGCTGGTGCATCTGAACCTGTTCGAGGGAGGGTACGCCCAGCAGGTACGGGCGGTGTTGGGGCGGTACGTGTGAGCGACCCTTCCCGAGCGGGAGGGTCACCGATCCGATCCCCGCTCCTACGACCGGCTATCTGAATGGACCGGATTCAGTTCAAGTTGACGCCGAAGACCAAGCCGAGCCAGGGCCGCCCTTCATAGATCCACACCCGGTGTTGATCGTTCAACAGGTGGTCCCAGCCGATGGCTGCGCCGAGCGTTGTACTGCCCACGGCACCGATGAGGGCGCAACCGGCACTGGCGGCCACACCGGTGTAATCCTCTTCCAGGCGATTGCCCGTGGTCCACGGAGCCACCTGTACCCCGCCCAACCCGACGAAAAGGCCCATGCTCAAACCGATGTGAGCCTCCTTGCGAGCGCGTGAGGCGAAACCCAGGTCGGGCCAGGTGAGTCGATACCGATCCATGCGGCGACCGAAGTAGATGAGTCCACCCAATTGCGTTTCCAGCCGGGGTCTTGCGTTACCAGTGGCCAAGCGGTACTTCAGCGGTGCGGTGAGCACATCCACATCCATGCTCGGCCGTACCAGTACCACCGCTGGCATCGCTTCGCGGCTCATCATCGGGAGCGTGCGTATGCCACCCCCGGCATCCATAAGGTGAATGGTGTCCTCCACCAGCTGTACCTGCACGGGTTTACCTTCCGATCGGTATCGTCCATCGGCCAATCCACGCTTCGCTCCGCCACAAGCGCAGCAAAGCCACGCGATCAGCACGGCCGGGAGCCACCTCACAACCATCCCTTCCGTTTGAAAATATGCAAGGTGAACCCGGAACTGAGCAACATGAGGGCCAGGGCGAACGGGTATCCCCAGGTGGGCGCCAGTTCGGGCATGTGCTCGAAGTTCATCCCATAGATGCTGGCGACCAGGGTGGGCGGCATGAAGACCACCGTGGCCACGGTGAAGATCTTGATCACCTTGTTCTGCTCGATGTTGAGCAGACCGAGGGCGGTGTTCTGCAGGAACTCCAAGCGTTCGAAACCGAAGGCGATGTGCTCCAGCAGTGAAGCGATATCGCGCAGGAGCGTACGGATGTTGCTGCGGTACGCATGGGGGAAACGTTCGCTCTTCAGCACAGCGGCCAGGGTACGCTGCTTGTCCACGATGTTGGCACGCAGCAACATGGCCTCGTCGAGTTTCTCATCGATGCGCAGGAGCAATTCTTTGCCAACCGCCTTGTTCAGGTTCACATCCCTGTTCAGTTGGGTGATCTCGCGCCCCATCTGTTCCACGATGTCGGCATCCAGGTCGATGCGCAGGTCGAAGAGCGCAGCGAAGGTCTCGTGGGCGCCCCAGGTGACCGAGGAGTTCTTCCTGCGGCGTTCCAGCTCGGTGAAACTACGGAGCGCACCCGTGCGGCGCGTCACGAGCACATCACCATGCAACACGAAGGTGACCGGTTCGGGACGCCAGCTTTTCTCGGCGTTCTGGAGGAAATGCGCGTTCAACTGGATCTCGTTCGCATCCTCGTAGAACCGGGAGGAACTCTCGATCTCCGCAGCATCCTTGGGGGTCATCAACTCGCTGCCGATGAAGGCCTCGGTGTCCTTCAGTTCGGTCTCGTCCGGGGCGATCAGGTCGATCCACACCACAGAAGTGCGCTCGGGGCCTGCAGCGGCAAGGGCCAGGGCGGCAAGACCTTCGCGGCGCTCCATGCCGTTGGGTCCGCGCAGGTGGATGCTGATCATGCGGGGGCGAGTCTACGGGAGGAGCACATGGTTCCATCCGATCACTCAACGTGGCGAAGGAACAGGTATACGTGCAGAACTGATGAAATACCGACCGTGTCCGAGCGAACCATGCCCGATCGGGACGCGGGTACACCGCAAGTTCCAGAATGTGATATGGATCCTGGAGGACAGTGGGCACAGCCCGGTGCGGATCATCGACGTCACGCTGTTCCTCACCAACATGAAGGATGATCTTGACATCCAGAACCGGTTGTGGAAGGAGTACTTCGAGCAGGGCCCTTCTTCCCGCACCCCATCGGGGAACAATGGCCGACCCACCCCATCGCTGCTGGCTGGAAGGCGATCGTCCAGTGAAGCGGCCGCACCACGCTTCATCATTCGAAGGGTGGTGATGGCACCAGGCGGGCGAACAGCTACTTCTTCCGGAAATAGCCGTTCGAATACTCGTTCGCGTAGAGCAAGGATACCTTTTCGGGTTTGTCGGCGAAGAACTCGTCGGTGGCACGCTTCACGCCGGGCGAGCGATAGCCGGGATGGATGCCCTTGCGCGGGAACACGCACGCGTCATAGTACACGGCGATCATGCCGATGGCGCCGGGCGCCATGCGTTCGTACACGTACGGCAGCACATGGCGCGTGGATTCGTACAGGTCACCGTCGATGAGCGCGAAGCTGATCCGGTCAGGCAGGGCCGATGGTACGGTCTGCTCGAACCAGCCCTTGTGGATGTGTGGCAAGGTCAGCCCCAGCGCCTCGAACTTCCGCTTGAACTGGTCGATGGGTGCGGCCATGTGGCCTTTGGAGTACACCCCGTCCCCCCGATCGTTCTCGGTGAGTTCGGGCAGTCCCTCGAAGCTATCGAAGGCATGCACCTGCTTCTCTGGCGCCAGGCCCTGTATCACGGTCTGCATCACCACCGAGCTGTCCCCGGCATTGCAGCCCAGATCCACCACATCACCGGGAATACCGAAGGCCACGGTCTGCTCCAGCAAGTGAAAAAGATTCATGCGCGCCTCCACGTTGGCCATGTCCGAAGGTGCCGGCGACAGGCGAACATGCATGCCCAGTTTCCGGAGCACGCGGTTCACGAAACGCTGGCCATTCGTGGGGGTCCGGTGGTCCCAATCGAGGTTGGTGGCAATAAAAGCGTTGTCCATTGTGGTGGATAGAGGTCCTTGGAACGGTAGAACGATCCCAAAGATGCGATCGGACGACAAGTAGCGAGCTGCGATCAGGATCGGACGTTAACAACCCGTGTTGGGTAACTTACCTTCGTGGGTGCCCGTTCGAGTTCGTTCTACACGGAAATCCTTAAACCCCGGATCGATGGACTACATCTCCCCCCTCGATGACGATACACTGCCAGGCATAGAACGTCGCAGGGACGTCACGCCGCAGGAACTGCTGGAGGAATATGTGATGAAGAGCAGACCGGTGGTGCTCACGGACACCGTGAAGGACTGGCCGGCGATGAAGAAATGGACACCGCAGTATTTCAAGGAACGGTACGGAGCGATAAAGCACGAGGTGAAGGGCAAGGTGTACACCATCGCCGAGCAAGTGGAATTGATGATGCATTCCACGATGGAACATCCCGCCCCGTACCCGTACAACCTGAATGTTGATCATGTTTTCCCGGAATTGAGAGAGGATATGCGTCCACCCACGGTGTTCGACAGGGTGGACAGGCTGTTGAGCCCCATGATGCCGAAGCTCCTCGCCAAGGGGACCATCAAGCACGAACTCTTCCTCAGCGGAAAAGGATCCTACTTCCCCATCCTGCACGTCGACGTGCAGCATCTCCACACCCAGATCACACAGGTGTACGGAAGCAAGGTGTTCTTCCTGTACGCACCGGACCAGACGCCCTATATGTACCCCAAACCGGAGGTACCGCTGTATTCCGCAGTGGACAACATTTTCAAGCCCGATCTGGAAAAATACCCGCTCTTCGCCAAGGCCAAGTGCCACAAGCAGATCCTTCACGCCGGGGACACGGTCTTCTTCCCCACGGGCTGGTGGCACACCACACTCAGCCCCGAACCCAGCATCTCTTATGGCCGGGCCTTGCTGGACCGCACCAACTGGAACGGCTACCTGAAGGACACATACAAAGGCTGGCAACAGCGACGACCGATGCTTGCGGAACCGGCCCTGGCCATCGGGCACATCACGGGTGCTCTTTTCAGCATGCTCGAAATGTTCATGCCCTGATCCCGGCCCGGCCGGAGGCCGCCGATCCCACCGTGATCAGTGGAGAGAACCTGCTCTCCCGGATCGGAACGGGAGGGCATGTCCGGCAATTTCGCACCCCCATGAAAAACACCGTTCTATTGTCGGGTATGGTCCTGTTCTTCGCGTGCAGCAGCGGTCCGACCGAGGAGCAGGAGACCCACGTCGCCGACACCACCACTGTCGCTCATATAGACCTGACCTCATACGGGCTACCCCTTCTGCTGACCCCTCCGGACAAACAACTGACCGCTGGCGCGGAGCCCTCCATCATCTGGAAAGATGAAACGGGTACCCTGACCGTGGAGGCGGGCGAGCGTTTTGGTTTGGAGATCCGCGAGGAACCCGGCGACATGCCCCGCTTGAAGGCCACACTCGAGCGCGACCTGCTGCGCAAGAACACCACCATTCGCGAAACCCCTGAACTCCTGGTCTGGCGCAGCGAATTCCCCGATGATCCGGACCTCGTGTCCATCCACTTCTACCGCATCCTCGCGGCGGACGGGCGTACATTCACGGTTCAGGACACGGACGGACCCGCGTACAGCGAACAGGATGTGGACCGCATGTCCGCAGCGATATCCACGAGATCCCCTGCCTGAGAAGATCCCCGTGTCGGGCCCAACTCGCGGATGCACAGCGGGTTCAGAATGACCCGGTCACTTTGTCCATGCCCCGGCGAATTGCTAACATTGCGACCCCATATCCGCCCAATCTGGATGCGTGCTCCAATTTTGACCCTGTCCGTCCTGCTCGGTCTTACCGCGTCGGCGGGAACGATCGTGCTCGAGGGCAATTACCAAGGAAAGAACCTGTTCATCCAGAATCCCTTTTCTGAGGCGGGTGTCGGTTTCTGCGTGTATGAGGTGACGGTGAATGATCAGGTTGCCACCGACGAGATCAACTCCAGTGCCTTCGAAGTGGACTTGGCCAACTTCGGCCTGAAGATCGGCGACAAGATCACCGTGAAGATCAAACACAAGGATGGCTGCGTTCCCCTGGTCCTCAATCCCGAGGTACTACGGCCCAAGAGCACCTTCGATATCGTACGACAGCAGGTGTCCGCCGATGGTACCTACACATGGATCACCAACAACGAGACCGGTGAATTGCCGTTCGTGGTGGAACAAAAACGTTGGAACAAGTGGGTGAAAGTGGGCGAAGTCCCCGGCTTGGGAACTCCCGGGGAACACACGTACAACTTCAAGGTGATACCCCACAGCGGGGAGAACACCTTCCGCATCAAGCAGGTCGACCTCACCAAGAAAGCGCGGTACAGCCAAGTGGTCACATTCACCGACCCCTCGGTGGCCCCCATCACATGGAGCCCTCAAAAACCGAAGGACGAGATCGTCTTCAGCGGCAACACACTTTACGAGGTGTACGACCAGTACGGGAACATCGTGAAGCGCGGGTATACCAACAAGCTTGACGTGAGTACGCTGAAGAAGGACCTGTACTACCTGAACTACGACAACAAGATGGGCGAAACGTTCATCAAGCGTTGAACGCCCGGGATCGCCTTGGAAAGCCCCGCTTTGGTGGGGCTTTTTCATGACACCATGCAGGATACGGGAGCTTCAATGTACCTCTGCATCCCCACGCCTCCTCAGCAATATCCGACACCATGATCCGCATTGAACACCTCGGCATCGCCGTAAGGGACCTGGACCAGGCCGAAGCCACCTGGACGAAACTGCTGGGGCATGCACCATACAAGCGCGAGGAAGTGGAACGCGAAGGTGTGATCACCTCCTTCTTCCAGGTGGGCCCGAACAAGATCGAACTGCTCGAGAGCACCCGGTCGGACGGCCCTGTTGCCAAGGCCATCGAAAAGCGTGGCGAGGGCATCCACCACGTGGCCTACGAAGTGGAGGACATCCGTGCGGAAATGGTGCGTTTGAAAGCCGAAGGTTTCCAGCTGTTGAGTGATGAGCCCAAGCTCGGGGCCGACAACAAACTCGTCTGCTTCGTTCATCCAAAAGGCGCCACAGGGGTTCTGGTGGAACTGACGCAGGAGATCCGGTAGGTCATGGCCACCCGAAGATCGACGGCCGAGTTCATACTCGAGCAATTGGGACACCCCGACCGGTTCAGTGTGCGCCCCATGTTCGGGGAGTTCGCGTTGTACGCCGATGGCAAACCGGTGGCCTTCATCTGCGATGACCAGCTCCTCGTGAAGATCCTGCCGGAAAGCGCGCCATTGGAGGCGCGTTGCGATCGGGCCCCGGCCTATCCCGGCTCGAAGGACTATTACCTGGTGCCCGAGGACATGATCGCCGGCGAGCGCAAGCTTCCGGATATGCTGCTTCGTATGGCAAGCGTCCTGCCGCTGCCGAAAAACCGTAAGAAACCAGCGCGGCGAACGTGATCAATCCATCAATCCCCGCCGTCGGACGAACTGGAGCAGATCCTCCTTGTACAGATCCAAGTGCTCGGCCTGGAGGCCTGCCGCTCGTGCACCGATCACGTGCTGCATGCTGTCATCGATGAACAGCGTGCGCGCGGGTTCTGCGCCATGCCGGCCGAGCACATGATGGAAAGCCTCGGCTTCCGGCTTGCGTAGCCCGATATCACAACTGTAGTACGCCCCATCGAACAGCGCCTTGAGATCGGTGATGCCGTTGTGGTCCGCGACGATCCGCTCAAAGGCAGGCACATGGATCGCGTTCGTATTGCTGAGCAGCAACAGTCTGTACCGGGTGCGCAGCCGCTTGAGCAGGTCGATCCGCTCCGGTGGGATGCGACCGAGCATGGCATTCCAGCAATGGTCCACCTGCGCGTCCGTAATGCCATTCCCGTGAAGGCTGCGGATCCGCGCACGGAACTCCTCCGGGGAAAGCGCTCCGATCTCGAAGCCATCGAACAAATGGTCCTGTTGGGCCTTGCTGTAGATCGCCTCGAAGCCATCGAATCCCAGTGCATTGAAGGCATCGGCCGTACGGTGATAGTCCACATCGATGAGAACGCCACCGAGGTCCAGTAATAATGTGTCGATCATGGCGCGCGAAGCTATCCGCAACGACCACCCTTTACTTTCGCGCACCATTATCCGGGCCTATAGCTCAGCGGTCAGAGCAGGGGACTCATAATCCCTTGGTCGCAGGTTCAAATCCTGCTGGGCCCACATTCGTCCGCCGAAACTTTAGCGAAGGCGGATCGTTCTCGGCGGACTTCGGCGGGCAAAGCCCACCCTTCAGGAGGCTGGGGCAGGAGCCGGGACATCCTGTCAACTGTTCCTGCTCCTGCCCCGGCCTTCTTTCAGTACTTCAATACTCCCTCACCGCCATCACCGTAACGTCCAGGTCATCAAGCCGGAACCGCCCATTGCTCTTCTGGTTCCAGAAGTAGAATTTCAGGTCCTCCGTCCCGTGCGTTGCCGGATAGGGCACGCGGTACTCCAGGTGCTCCCACACGTGCTCCCCGCTCGGGGGGAGCGGCTCCATCCGGAATGATGAATAGAACGATTGCGTTCCGGCCGAATCCTCGGTCACCGCCACACACAGCACATCGCGTGTGTCGTCCACGTGCTCCACGTACCGTTCGAATCCGATCGCCAGGTACAATTCACGACCGGCCGGGAACTCGTGCGCTTCCAACGTGAACGAGGGTCCGAACGCGTCCACGAGATCGCATGCCACGGCATGCGTGGCCGATGGTGCGCCCGACATGCGGATGCGCCGGGCATCCCAATGCGTCCACGAACCTTCCGCATCCCACTTCTCGTGCATCAGTGTATCCAGCCCATCGGGATGGTAGGGCGGTACACGGTACATGCCACCGAGCCGGTCGCGATGGGCATCGTCGAAGCGCAGGAACGCGTACGCGTACTTCCGTGCGTCCATGCCTTCCACATCGAGCAGGTTGTGGTTGTACTGGTAGAATTGCGCCATCGTGAAGAGGCAGGTCGCGGCGAGGCCGATGGTGGTTGCGCGCCACATCCTGCGATGCGTTCCATGCCAGTACGAGAGCATGTGCGCGAGGGGTACGAAGAGCACCGGATAGTGGTCGATGTACACGCGCGCGCCCCAGCCGCTGCCGTAATACCAGATCCACCAGCTCGCGATGATGTACGTGTTCACCACCCAGTACACCAGGGAGGCCACCGCCCGAACACGATCCCTTCGTAAGAGTACGATCGCCCCGAGCACCGCGAAAAGGAGCACGGGAGTCCAGAGGAACAGCCCACGGCGGAACCCAATGAGCACTTGGAACAGCGCCGGCCGATCCCAATGGAATCCCTCCCCTTTGTACCCGTACGCGATGAAATGCCCGACCTGCGCGTACCACAACGCGCTCTGGATGAGGACCACCCCGCCGAACGCGATCGCAGCGGCGGTCACAGCCCACCGACGGCCGAAAAACGTGCGCAGGAACGGCCACGCACCTGTTCCCAGTGCCACCGGCAAGGCCAGCACCACCAGACCGTTCACCGGGCGCAGGAGCACCACCAACCCCAAGGACAACCCCCAGAACACGCATCGCCGGATGCTCATGGAACGGGAGAGTCGCTCCGTGACCAGCAGGAACACGCTCACCGCGCAGAACGAGTACACGTGCGACCAACCGGGCTGGATGCTCGCGTACTGGACCAGCTGCGTGCCAAAGCCGATGACGAGCAGCACGGCGGCGATCGCCGCCTCCGCAATTCCCGATCTCCGGAGAAACGCCCGGATGGCGAGCAGGCCGAGCAGCGCGTAAACCAGCCCCGCCAGACCGATGGCGCGCAGGTACGGGGTCGAAAGTCCGTCCGGAACATCACCCGACAGGTGGGCCCACCCGTGCGCCGCGAGGAAGAAAGGGGTCAGCATGACCGCCTCCCCAGCGAAGTACTTGTTCAGCGTGCCATCCGGGGTCCCGTGCAGGTACGTGCTGTTCAGGCGTTCGTTCCCGAGGTCATGGTTGATGAACACCGCCCGCAAGTACCCGTAATAGCCCTCCGCATCGCTGCGGATGATCGGCGGGCCCTGGTTCCAACTCCAACGCCATGTGATGAGTGCGAAGAAGGCCATCACCGCGGCAATGGCCAGCGTGGACGGGGTCGGCCTGTGATGGGACATCTGGCGCGAATGTGCGAAGAGGGACGACGTTATACCATTTCGCAGTATGGGATGGTCCAAGGGATACGCCGCCAATTTTTCGCAGGACGAGCCGGGGATCGCGTTGCGTAGCGCGTCGGCGCGCGAAGCACGGAGCCAGCTATGGCGTAGCACGACCCGAGCTACGCAACGCGAGCCTCGATGAAGTAGTGGGAACAAAGGGCAATCAGGTCGGGCTATGCATTATTACGAGATGCTATCAGCCCCTTTCTCGCCAATTTCACCGCCACAATGAAGAAGGTTCTCGTAACCGGTGGTGCCGGATTCATCGGATCGCATACCTGCGTGGAACTGGCCGCTGCGGGCTTCGAGCCCATCATTGTGGACGACCTGCGCAACAGCGAGGAGCGCGCCATTGATGGCATCGCACGCATCGTGGGCCGGAAGCCTGCCGTTCATCGCATCGACTGCTGCGACGAGGCCGCCATGGAGCGCATGTTCCAGGGGGAGGGGCCCATCCACGGGGCCATTCATTTCGCTGCCGACAAGGCGGTGGGGGAGAGTGTGGCCGACCCGCTCAAGTACTACCATAACAACATCGGATCCCTGGTGCTCCTCCTGCGCCTGATGAAGAAGCATGAGGTGAACCGCATCGTTTTCTCCTCCAGCTGCACGGTGTACGGACAACCCGAGCGGTTGCCCGTCACCGAGACCGCACCGGATCGCAACGCGATGTCGCCCTACGGCTTCACCAAGATCGCCTGCGAACAGATGCTGCGCGACACCACGGCGAGCGACCCGCCATTGAAGGCCGTACTTCTGCGCTACTTCAACCCGGTGGGGGCACATCCTTCCGCGCTCATCGGCGAGCTGCCCCTCGGGGTGCCGAACAACCTGGTCCCGTTCGTCACCCAGACCGCCGCCGGGCTGCGCAAGCAACTCACCGTCTTCGGCAATGATTACGACACGCCTGACGGTAGTTGCATCCGCGATTACATCCATGTGGTGGACCTGGCGAAGGCGCACGTCCGCGCGTTGCAGTGGATGGAGGATGGCCCGGTATCCTGCGATGTCTTCAATATCGGTACCGGAAAGGGGAACAGCGTGTTCGAGGTGATCAATGCGTTCAAGGAAGCCACCAGCACACCACTGCCCTACGTGGTCGGACCACGACGCGCGGGCGACACCACCGCTGTGTACGCCGATACCACCAAGAGCCGCGATGTGCTCGGTTGGACACCGGCCCTCACCTTGAATGACGCTCTACGCGACGCGTGGAGGTGGCAGCTTGCCCTGAAACCATGAGTGTTCATTTTCCATTCGTGCTTTTCTGCGCGTGTCTCTCGATGAATTGCGAGCTGGCCGCAGCCCAGGAACAGGAGGTCGCGCGGCCCGACCTGCAATGGTTCCAGGACGCCAAACTGGGCATCTTCATCCACTGGGGGATCTACAGCGTGCGGGGAGTAGGCGAGAGCTGGAGCTTCCACAATGGCGAGATCACGCACGGCGAATACATGAAGCAGCTCGACGGCTTCACGGCGAAGCACTACGACCCGGCGGCATGGGCGGATCTGATCCAACGCAGCGGAGCGCGGTACGCAGTGATCACCACCAAGCACCACGATGGGGTGGCCTTGTGGCCCACGCGCATGGCGCCGGGCCTGCCCCCCCACGCTTCGCCCTATGCGCAGGCGCGCTCCACGGAGCACTTGACCCCGGCAAAGCGCGGCTTGATCGAACCCTTATTCGCCGAATTGCGCAAGCGCGAATTGAAATGCGGCGCGTACTTCTCGTTGATCGATTGGAGCGACCACAACTACCCCGCATTCACCAAGGACAGCACACGCTATGCGATCAAGGACGACCCCGCGTGCTGGCAGCACTTCCGTGACTACTACCAAGGTCAGATCAACGAGCTCGCCGCGCAACTGAAGCCCGACCTCTGGTGGTTCGATGGTGATTGGGAGCACAGCGCCGAGGAATGGGAAGCGGCCAAGGTGCGCGCGATGATCCTGGAGAAGAACCCCAAGGCGATCATCAACGGGCGCTTGCAGGGCTTCGGCGACTACGCCACGCCCGAGCAGAACATCCCGATCGAAACACCGAAGACCCCCGCATGGGAATTGTGCATGACCATCGGTAGCCAATGGGGCTGGCAGCCGTGGGACACCGTGTACAAAAGCACCCACGACCTCATCCACATCTTCGCCGATGTGATCGGCCACGGCGGCAACCTCTTACTCGACATCGGCCCGAAGGAGGACGGCACCATCCCGGCAGGCCAAGTCACGCGGCTCGAGGAGATCGGCCGTTGGTCAAGCAAACACGCCGAAGCGATCTACGGCACACGCGCAGGACTTCCGAACGGGCACTTCTTCGGCCCCAGCACGCTCTCGCCCGACAGCACCACGCTCTATCTCTTCCTGGCCAACGGCATGAGCGGCAGCGTGGAGATCAAAGGACTGGACAACAAGATCCTTTCGGCCGAAGTGGTGGGACAACCGATCGCGCTGAAGCATCGCGTGGTGGGCAAGATCAGCTGGAGCAAGGTGCCGGGACTGGTCTTCATCGACGTGCCGAAGGCAGTGGCTGATCCATGGATGACGGTACTGAAGGTGAAGCTGGACGGGCCGCTGAAATTGTACCGTGGGCATGGCGGTTTTGAGTGAACGCGCATGAGACCGATCCTCCTTGCGTTCGCGTTGAGCCTCTCCGCCCTCGTGTCGGCGCAAGCCCCATTGGTGCCTTGGCCCCGTAATGTGGAATGGCAGGAAGGCGACTTCGCACTGAAGCAAGTGGGCGTGATCGAAGGTGAAGGCGCGCAAGGTTGGGGAGCGCAACTGCGGAAGGAGCTCAGCAGCTTAGGTGCTACTTCAATAGCTGCGGACGAGATCCTGCGCAGCGTGCAACTCATCAGGGACAGCACGCAGGGTGAAGAAGGCTACACGATCGCCATGGAGAAGGACGTGGTACGGATCGCCGCTGGATCACGTATTGGCGCGCTTCACGCCACCCGCACGCTCGAACAGCTCGCCGCGCCGGACAGCATCGGCAACTGGCATTGGCCACGTGTACGGATCCAGGACGCACCGGCATTCGCATGGCGTGGCACCATGCTCGATGTGAGCCGCCACTTCTACAGCGTGGCCTTCATCAAGCAGTACCTCGACGAGCTGGCCGCGCTCAAGATGAACGTGTTCCATTGGCACCTCACCGACGACCAGGGCTGGCGCGTGGAGGTGAAGAAGTTCCCGAAACTCACCGAAGTGGGTGCGTGGCGTACGGAGGCGGACGGCGCGCGCTACGGCGGTTTCTACACGCAGGAAGAAGTGAAGGACGTGGTGCGCTACGCCGAACAACGCGGGATCACCGTGGTGCCCGAGATCGAATTCCCCGGCCATTGCTCGGCGGCGCTCGCGGCCTATCCGCAGCTCGGTTGCCGCAAGGACACCATCGCCGTGCCCACCACCTGGGGCGTTTTCCACGATGTGTATTGCGTGGGCCAGGAGGAAACCTGGAGTTTCTTCCAAAGCGTGCTCGACGAACTCCTGCCGCTCTTCCCCGCGCCGTGGTTCCACATCGGCGGCGACGAGGTGCCCAAGGACCGCTGGCAGCATTGCGCGGTCTGTCAAGCGAGGATGAAGAACGAAGGCTTGAAGGATGAACACGCGCTGCAAGCCTGGGCGGTGAAGCGCTTGCAGGCCTACCTCACCGGCAAGGGCAAACGGCTGATCGGTTGGGATGAGGTGCTCGAAGGTGGGCTGGGCAGCACGGCCGTCGTGGAAGTGTGGCGCGGCGATGAACAGGCACGCAAGGCCCGTGCGAACGGCAACGCCATAATCCGCACGCTCTACTTTGATGCCTCACCCGCCAGCCTCACGCTGGACAAGGTGAAGGCCTTCGATCCGTTGGTGGACGGCGATGCGCACGGCATCCTCGGTGCCGAGTGCCCCTTGTGGAGCGAGACCGCCGATGAACGCAGCGTGGGCTACCGCATCTTCCCGCGCTTGCACGTATTCGCTGAGCGGATGTGGAGCGGTGAAGTGCGCGGTGATATCATGGAACGCACCGCACCCCATGTCGCACGGCTGGAGCAAGAAGGATGGGTCACGGCCACGACGGACAAGGATCTTTTCCGCAGTGCAGCGGTCTTCGATCCGCAGAAACGCGACTGGCTGATCACTGCGGAACGCGGACGACCTGATATGGATGTGGCCTGGTCATCGGAACACGGATCCGGGACGTTCACCGACTCCCTGCGTGTAGTTGCACCGGGCACTGTGAAGCTCACGCCGCGTTGGAGGGAGAAACCATTGACCGATGCCACCAGCATCCGCATCGCACCGCACCTGGCCCTGGGTGCGCGACAGGTCGCCTCGCCACCGCCCGCACGGCAATACGGCCGCGACCCCGATCACGGCATGACCGACGGCCTGATGGGCACCACCACCTACCACGATGGCCTGTGGCAGGGCTGGTGGGGCGTGGATCCCACCATCACCATCGATCTGGACAGCGCGCGCATTATCAACGAAGTGCGTGTTCGTTGCCTGCAACAGGTGGGCGTGTGGATCGTGCTGCCGCGGACCGTGGAGTTCTTCATCTCCGACGATGGTGTGAAGTGGCAGGCGTTCTCCACCGCAACGCACACCATCCCCGTGGAAGGTGCCGGGCCGCTGGTGCATGACTTCACCACGCATCCACAAACGGCGGTTCGTGCGCGCTACGTGCGTGCCGTGCTGCGCAACAGCGGCAAGCTCACGGCCTGGCACCTGGGCGCGGGCGGCGATTCGTGGGTCTTCGCCGATGAGGTGATCGTGCGGTGATCCCCGCGTCAATGCTTCACCACAGAGGCACAGAGGTGCCCCTCTCCTTGGGAGAGGGGTTGGGGTGAGGGGTGTGCTCTGTGCCTCTGTGGTGAATGGGCTACCGCACCACGATCTCATCGCAGAACAACCAGCACTCGCCCTTGCTGCCGTGGAAAGGTGGAAGCGCGCCGAGGTTCTTCGCCGTGATGCGCACGAAACGCTGCATCGTGCCAGTGCCTTCGATCCGTACGGTCTGGATGGTCGGCGCTCCCACCTGCTTCTTCAATTCCACATCCCGCTTTCCGAAGGAGGTCCAGTGTTGGCCGTCCGTTGACGTTTCCACCGAAACGATCGAAGGCAGGAAGATCCAGCTGGCCTGGTCCTCCAGGAAACCCATTTCAACCGACGCAACCTGGGTCGGCTTTCCCAGGTCGATCGTCGCCACCAGATCCTTGCCCCACCAGCCCTGCCATGCGAACTGGTAGTTGGTGCTGGCGCGGAAGCCGTCCACCAATGCGTTGGGGGAACCGCCGGTATACTTGGGATCGGGTGGTGTGGTGAACTGGATCGCCTTCCGAGCGGCGAGATGGGTCACGGCGCCCTCTTTCAAATAGAGACTGAACTGCGCCCGATACTCATCGGGGGTGAGTCGTGTTTCATGCAGCAGCAGGTTGCCGTGTCGCTTGGCGCGCACCGTGAATGTGTCCAGCAGTGCGATGTAGTCGGGTTTGGCACGTCGCGGCCCGGCGGGGTCCATCTCGAAGAGCCCGTTAGGCGTGCCAGGCATGGCCCGCGCCACCTCCAGTTCGGCGTACATGATGGGAAGCCGTGCGGCCTCCACACGTTGCTGATAGATCGGGTCCTCGTCCATCACCGCAGCCTCGGCACTGTTGAAGAGCATCTTGTACTTGGCGAGGTTCGCCGGGCTGAGGTAGCCTTCTTTGTGTGCCTGTGGATGTTCGTAGAGCGTGAGCGCCTTGCCCGACTTGTCAAGCTCTTCCTCCAGCAAACGCGTGTACTTGTCGATGTACGCACCGGCATCACCATAGTACGCGTTCGTGAAGTGCGTTCGCACGGAGTCGATGTTCACATCCGGGTTCCAGAGCAGCTTCGCCAGCAGGTAGCATCGGAACTCCGGCATCTCACCGCCGGGCGAGGAAAGTCCCTGCTCGAAGACCATCGGAACGCCATTGTCGCGGAAGAGCTGGATGTTGGGTTGCAACACCTTCCAGTTGGGGAAGGGCGCGAGCAGGTGCGAGAAGTTGATCACGTAGTCC
>JAFDZE010000017.1:0-3179 GCA_018267155.1 Bacteroidota bacterium
TGATCGCCACGTTTACGGTGAGCTTCCGGGCGATCCGTGCGGCGCAGACGGATCCGGTGAAGGCGTTGCGGCATGCGTGAACACGCGCACACACAGCATTATCCTCGGTGCGTTGAGGCAAATCGCCGTATGATCCCAGGTGGAACGGACACCCACGCTACCAAGTGAAGCTGCCGCCAGGTGGGGGCCAAAGGCCGAAGGCTTGACGCAGGACCACGATCTGCCCCAGGTGGTGGCTGTTGTGTTGGGCAAGGTGTGCCATCACATCTTCCACCTCGTAGTGCGCGAGCAACCCGAGCTCGATCGGCGGCTTCAGCTTGCCGCTGCCCGGATGATGCACCGCGCGGTCAAGGCCATTCAGAAACGCATGGTGCACAAGCTCCCAGTCCTTTTGTCCAACGGAAGGCCAACCCTCTGTGGCATGGATAACGAGAGGCAAGGCTTCACCGGAGCATCGCGCCAGGAACCAATCCTGCCAGAAGGTCATGTGGGCCGTGATCTCCACGATGTTGTGGGCCACGCCGGGGACACGGCGCACCACATCGCTGGTTGAAAGACCGGCGAGGATCTGCGCTGGATGCATATGCGCCACCGGGCGCAGGAGAAGTTCGTAACGGTCCAATTGCGGAGGAAATATACTCCTGATGTACTGCGAAGGACGGAAGTTGTTCGTAGCTGCCTGCCGGTCAAGCCAATGTACGTGTAGGGCGTATTCACCGTATCGGTTCTTTGCCCACCCATCCCTTTCACGGCGGTAATTCCCTGGCCGTGGGTTTCTTCACCTGCGGATCGGGCGCTCGGTTACAGTACCGCCGGTCCACCAACGAACAATAAACACCATGGACGAAGGAAGTCCTTCTCTTTCGTCTGGCCGCCGCCGCTTGCAGTGGGCCATCCTGGCCTGTCTGCTTCTTACAGTGCCGTTGATGCTCATCGCCGTTGCGTTGTATCCCGGCGGTTCCATCGCCGATGGCAACAGCGTGGGCTTCGTATGGTCCAAGAACTTCTTCAGCAACCTTTTCCAGGAGAAGGCCCTCAACGGTGCGGACAATCCCGGCAGGCCGTGGGCGCTGGTGGGCATGGCCTTCCACTCCCTGGGCGATGGCCTCTTCTTCATCCGCATGTCGCGCGTGATCACCGAGCGCGTCATCAGACCGATGCTCCGGGTGGTGGGCCACCTGAGCATCGGGTCCAACTTCCTCATCGCCACCACGCTGCATGATGCGGCGGTCACCACCTCCAGCACGCTCTCGCTACTTGGGCTGTTCTGCATCACCGTGCTTCTGTTCCAGTCCAAGCAGCACTGGCTCAAGGTGCTCGCGGTGGCCTGCATGCTGATCTTCTACTACACCTTGTTCCTCTATGGCATGGGCGACTGGGGCCTGCTGGCAGTGATGCAGAAGGTGACCGCAGGCTGCTCCACGGCGCTGGTATTGGCGCTGGCCTTCGGCACGAAGGCGGAGGATTTCAAGAAGCGCGACCGGCGGACGGATGAGCAGAAGGACGCCATTGTTTGATCCGTTCGACAGAGGATCGACCCTACGGTCCACTCGAAAATTCTTCTTCGGACACAACCATCCGCGCGTGCTACGTCTATACGTGAACAACCCCTGATCCATGATCCGATCGTACACACTGCCATTTCTCGCCCTCTGTAGCCTCCCCGCCACCGCCCAATATCCGGGACTCGTCTTTGACGGGCAGAACGACCAGGTGACCGTGCCCAACGCGGTGCTGAACAGTATCGGCACGGGGCCGTTCACGGTGGAAGCATGGGTGCGCGGCGTCGAAGCCGATCAACCGAGCCATCCCAGGATCCTCTCCAACCGGGATGCGGTCAACAACGGGTTCATGTTCGCCTTCCATGGCCTCTGGGGTGGATCCAACCACAAGATGGTCAACCTGCAGTTGGATGGCCTCAACTACATCCTGATCAACAACGGCACCTTCAACGCCAGCGTGCTGGATGGCACTTGCCATCACATCGCGGTAAGCAAGGGCGTGGACAGCCTGCGGTTCTATGTGGACGGTGCGCACATCGGCTCGAAGGTGCTGCAAGGGAACCCGAGCGTGGCCACCACGGCAGCGAACATGGTCATCGGGAACGACGGGCCGGATCCCCATCCGTTCAACGGCCATCTCTCCCAACTGCGGTTATGGGATCATGTCCGCTCACCGGCGGAGATCCTTTCCAACAAGGATCAAAGCATTGCCGGTACCACGCCGGGGCTGGTGGGTTATTGGGAATTGAACGAAGGGTCCGGCCAGGACATCGCCGACAAGACCGGCACCACGAATGGACTTCTGGGTACCAATGAAGTGGTGGAGGACGAGGACCCCGCATGGAACATGGATGGCTGTCCGGTCACGAGTATGGGGCGATGCCTGGTCTTCGATGGCGCCGATGATCAGGTCACTTTGTCCAGCACTGCGGTGAACGCGATCGGCACCGGCGACTTCACGGTGGAGGCGGAGATCAGGGCCGTGGAGGCCGACCAGTTGCAGCATCCGCGCATTCTCTCCAACCGGGATCAGGTCAACAACGGCTTTCTATTCGGCTTCCACGGTGTCTGGGGCGGATCCAACTACAAGATGATCAACATGCAGTTGGATGGCCTCAACTACATCCTGATCAATAACGGCAGCTACAACGGCAGCCTGATGGACGGGACCTGCCACCACATCGCCGTAACGAAGAGCGCCGACAGCCTGCGGTTCTACGCGGATGGCATGCACATCGGCTCGAAGGTGCTGCAAGGTGCGCCGAGCACCACTACCACAGCCACCAGCATGCTCATCGGTAATGATGCACCTGATCCGCAACCGTTCAACGGGAACATCGCCCAACTGCGGGTCTGGAACGAAGCCCGCAGCGCCGCTGAGATCGTCGCGAACATGGGCGTGAGCATTCCGGGCAACACGCCGGGCCTGGTGGGCTATTGGGAAATGAACGATGCCGGCGGACAGCTCGTTCAGGACAAGACCACCACCGCCGATGGTCTGCTCGGCACCGCCAGCATCCTCGAGTCCGGTGATCCCATTTGGGTGGAGGATTGTTGCGACCTGTCCGCACACACGGGCCTGTCCGCGATCGGCGAACCCATCGATCTCCAACTCCATCCGAATCCGCTGGAGGACCTGCTGACGATCGAGCGCGGTTCCAGTTCCGGTGCCGCACG
>JAFDZE010000017.1:3290-45028 GCA_018267155.1 Bacteroidota bacterium
CTCTTCGAAGGAGTGGACCGCCGATCGGCCCGTTTGCTGAAGATCTGATCGCGGGGGACAAGGCTCCTTTCCAGCCCGTAGGACGACCACCCTGCGCAATGATCGACAAGATCTTGGCCGTGCGCACGCACTACAACAGCAACATGGGCGTCGGGGTGGGCCTGGCGGTGACGTACTGAAGAGGTGCGTGGGCAACTCCTTGGAATTGGCCATGCGACAAGGCATTCCGGAAGGCCGCGAAATGAATACCGGTTCCAATTTACCAAGGCCGAACAGGAACCGACGACCAGCATGACCCGTCCTCACTGGCGTATCCAGCGCAGAACGGTCGTACGGCCATCCCTTCCGGTAACGCGGACCAGGTAGCTGCCTGGCAACCTTGGTGCAGGGATCGTTCGGACCGTGCCATAGCGGGCTACGATCCTGCCCACGGCATCGAGCACCTCCACGGAACGCACTCCTCCGGGACCAGGATCGATAAACGCTTCGCCATCGATCGTCGGGTTGGGGAATAATACCGGCAACGCCGTGTACGGCTCCTCCTGGCCGGTGGCCCCGCAGATGGAGAGCACCCGATGCACCCGCAGGTACACGGTCTCCATGCTCTCCACATCAAAGGAAAGCTGGATCCAACCGACATGACCGTCGCGTTGGAAGGCCAGGTACGAGCTGTCAACGGAGTATGGCTCAATGGCGAAGAAGCCGCCCCAGGAGCCGAGCACGAATTCCGGATCACTCTGCCAGGAGTACGCTCCCGTGCAACCCAATTGCTCCCCGGCGATGTAGTAGTGTGGCGCCTGCCCACCGTCGCACAGTTCAAGATCGTCATCGATCATCCGGAGGATGGCCATGTTCGGTGCGTCCAGTTCGGGTTGGCCGCGCACCAACCGGACCTCCATGTCGAACGAGTCATCACAATCGATATCGACCGTGGCGCTGTCCACACTATTGGGCATGCTCAGCTCCAGATCGATCCCGGGGTCGTAGGCGATCTGGCCGTCGGGTACTTCGCCGGCGGTGAGTTGGGCTCGCACGGAAAAACCGATCCCTATGCAGAGCAGGAGTGCGATACGGTGCTTCATCGTAACGGCTGTTCGGTAACCAACTACATGACGGTGCTTCCGGTCGATCCGCTGCCTGAATGACCACATTTTGCTCACGGGAACATCGCGACCCTCGCAGGCCCACGCTTGACCCCTGTTCGGGTCACCTCCTCCTCTCCCATCGGTGCTACATTGCCATCGCCGGGTGACGCTTTTCGCGTCAGTGACCACCGGAGCCGTACCGTAGAACCATGAAAAATGCCCTTTCCGCTTGATGAGAACACTTCCGTACTTCGCGAAGTGAACCCTGGAACCTCCACGTCCGACGCGCACGTTGAGACCGAAATGGCCGCACTGGCCGCGCGCTTCGTCAACAGCACGAATCGCCACGTCTTCCTCACGGGCAAGGCCGGCACCGGCAAGACCACCTTCCTGCACAAGCTGGCGGCCAGCACGCACAAGCGGTACGTCATCCTGGCCCCCACGGGCATCGCCGCGCTCAACGCGAAGGGCGTCACCATCCACTCCCAGTTCCTCCTCCCCTTCGGCTCATTTCTTCCCGAGAAGCAGCGTCCTGCCGATATCCCGGAAGGTGCCTTCCACGATCAGGACACGCTCACGCGCCGCCATCCGCTCAACGCCATCCGTCGCCACGTGCTGCGCGAAGTGGACCTGTTGATCATCGACGAAGTGAGCATGCTGCGCGCCGATCTGCTGGACGCGATCGATTTCCGCATGCGTGCGGTACGCCAGAACCGGTACCAGAGTTTCGGCGGTGCGCAGGTGCTGCTCATCGGCGACCTGTACCAACTGCCGCCCGTGGTGAAGGACGACGAATGGCGTGTGATGCGACGGTATTACACGAGCATGCACTTCTTCGAGAGCCGGGTGATCAAGGAGTACGGCTATGCGCACATCGAACTGGACCGGATCTTCCGTCAGCAGGACGGGGACTTCATCAACATCCTGAACAACCTGCGCAACAACACGGTGACGGCCACTGACGTGGCCACACTGAACAAATACTACCGGTCCGATATCGATGCGCCCGACAGCGACGGGGTGATCACCCTCACCACGCACAACTACAAGGCCGATGAATTGAACCAGCACGCCCTGGTGCAGCTTGTTGGCAGGTCGCAGAGTTACGACGCGGTGATCGAGGGCGACTTTCCGCAAGGCATGTACCCGGTGCTGGAGCGGATCGAACTGAAGGTGGGCGCGCAGATCATGTTCGTGAAGAACGACATGGAAAAAGCGTATTTCAACGGCAAGCTGGCGCGGGTGGAGGCCATCGGCCACGGCGGCATCACCGTGCGCATGTACGAGGGTGCGGGCGACAAGCTGTCGGCGGGCACCTACCTCCTGAAACGCGAGACGTGGGAGAACAAACGCTACGTGGTTGATGCGTCGAGCCATGAGCAGAAAGAAGAGGTGATCGGCACCTTCGAGCAATACCCGATCAAGCTGGCATGGGCCATCACCGTGCACAAGAGCCAGGGCCTCACCTTCAACAAGGCCATCATCGACGTGGGGCAGGCCTTCGCGCCGGGGCAGGTGTACGTGGCGCTCTCGCGCTTGCGCTCCCTGGACGGATTGATCCTCCGAACGCGGATCGACCCATCGGTGGTGAGCAGCGACAGGGAAGTGGTGGCCTTCACGCAGCGCGGTGCCGCACAGGTGCCGCTGCCCCAACAACTGCAGGCCAGCCAGCGCGAATACCTGCAACTGCTGCTCGCGGGCACATTCGACTTCGGCGACATGCTGCGCAAGGTGGAGTACACGCGCAAGGACCATCCCGAGACCGCGCAATTCGAGGACGACTCGATGAAAACAGCGTTGCAGCTCCTCCACGAGACCTTGAAGAGCGAGGAGGAGAACACGCAGAAATTCCGGAGCCAACTGATGCGCCTGTTGATGGAGGACCGTCGCGACGAACTGCTGGTGCGCATCGAGAAAGGCGGGACGTACTATGGCGAGCTCCTGCACGCGCAGATGAAGGCGCTGTACCAGCATATCGCACAGGCCGCGATGCTGAGCCGGACCAAGGAATACACCAACGCGCTGAAGGAGATCGACGGCATGCTGGTCAAGAAGATCGCCACCATGGCCAAGGTGGGTTACCTCGCCACCTGCATCCTCAACGGTGAAGAGGTGAAGCGGCAACAGTCCATCGAGAACGACCTGATGAACCGGCGCGCCGCCCTGGTGGCCGAGGCGAGCGCATGGGCCGAGGAGCACCGGCCGAAAGCGACCGGCAGATCGGGCCGGGTCCGCAGGACGAGATCCCGTGCTGAAGGTACGGATACATCGGATGATGGGATCCCCGCACCGAAGGAGAAGCGGGCGAAGGGCGCCACCTACGCCACCACGTATGCCCTGATGAAGTCGGGCTTCAATCTGGACCAGGTGGCCGCCGAACGCGGGCTGTCGAAGAGCACCATCGAAGGGCACTGCGCGCGGGGCATCGCCGAGGGAGAGCTGGACATCGAAGGGTTGCTGCCCGTGGAGGACCGCGATCGCATCGCGGGCTGGATGAGCGAGCACCCCAACGACAGCCTGAGCGATGCGCAGAAGCACTTCGCCGGAACGTTCAGCTACGGCCAGCTCCGGATGGTGCAAGCATGGGTGAAGCGCGAGGCTTCCTGATGGTCGCGCAGTCCTTGGGGTGAACACGTGTCCTCATGTTGTTCAGCATCCGTGATCCCGCGCGCGACCAAGGTCCGTTTCTCCGGATATGATACGGGCATAGTGGCGAAGATCGGCCGCTTCGTACATCGAACGGACCGGCCGGAAGCGCACAGGGGCGCGGAGCGGCTGCTTTCACCCGTGCACCCTTGCACTCCCCTGCCAATGAAAGTACGGTTCCTTCCCACCGCCTCAATACCTTCCGACCATGTCCCCATCCATGCACACCCCCGACAGCGAGGGCTACATCCCCTTCATCCACAACTACTGCGATCGGCGCTGCGAGCGGTGCCGCTTCGTGCGCCAATGCCGCGTGGGTGCGGTGGAAGTGGATGACGTGGGCGAGGACGACGATGTGGTGGGTGACGAGCGCGTGGAGGACTTGCACGACCGGATGAAGAAGCTGCTGGGGCTGAGCGATGAGGACATGGCCGCGATGGAAGAGGTCCGCAAGGAACACGAGGACGAACCGGTGGACCCGCTGGAGGAGGCGCGCGAAGAGGCCGCCATGGCCGAATGGCAGCGCCAGCAGGAGGAGCGTGATCGCCAGGTGGACGCGCAACCCTTGAGCGTCATGGGCTCCACCTACCTCGATCTGGTGCGGGCCTGGAACAGACCTCGCGAGGCTTCGTTCATGGCGCGCGGTGTGCAACTGCATCCCCGCATGGGCATGGGCATCCCGGTGGTGCAACGAACGCCCGAGGTGCTGGTGCTGAGCGAAGCCCTTCAGGAAGTGCTGTGGTTCCATACCATGATCCACGTGAAGATCCAGCGCGAGCTGCA
This sequence comes from Bacteroidota bacterium, assembly GCA_018267155.1. Lineage (GTDB taxonomy): Bacteria > Bacteroidota > Bacteroidia > Flavobacteriales_F > PHOS-HE28 > PHOS-HE28. The sequence goes on from JAFDZE010000017.1 coordinate 7,805, forward strand.
CGGGAAGCTGGAGGCGGATGATGAGGAGGACAACGCGCTCCAGAGCGACTGGAACGGCACGGCCAAGGTGTGCATCGACGGGGTGGACCGATCGATGATCGCCTGGGACACGATCATTGAATTGCTGCCCGAAGAAGCGGATGACGCCCTGCCGATCCGGGAACTGTTGCGTCGAATGCGCCAGGAACTCGATGCCGTCTTTCCCGATGCGCACGCCTTCATCCGGCCCGGATTCGACGCGCCCGGTGGTGGGTGATGAACAGCACCCTGTCGGCATCATCCTGCACGAGATGGACCCGGTCCGGATGGGATCCCGGTCGTGTTCGTCGGGACCGGTCGCGGCGTTCTGTACCAGCGGTCAGTGATCCGCACGCACCACACGCACGATCCGGTCGTCCTCTGCGGTGGTGATCCGCAACAGGTACGAACCCGCTTGCGGCGGCAATTCGCAGCGCCACCCTTGAGCGGTCCGGTCGGTCGCTATCGCCACACGCTGCCCGGTCGCACTGTAGGCGACAATGGCCGTGATGGCCCGGTCGTCGATCAGCACCCGCCCGTCGTATGTGGGATTCGGGAATACCCTGATCGGCGGATCGGTCGCGCGCACCGCGATCCCGGTGGGCGTTACCGAGAGGCTGTCCCCCACCACCAGTTCGGGAGTATTGTCGGCCGCCTCGTACATCGCTCGGAAGGGATCGATACGCGCGCCATGGTACTCCAGCATCTCCTCGTTCCAACGCGGCGGCACCTGCTGGAACCACACGCTCGCCTTCACCTGCACGGCGCCACCATACCCATCCATCGGTATGTGGTAGTGGACGATGTCACCACCGTTCCCTTCCACCCCGTCGGCATCGTGGTTGAAGTCCGGATCGGTGAGGGCCAGGCCGGCGATGGCCGTGGTGTCCTGGCTCGGGTGCGACACGCTGTACCCGATCGGCACCAGCCGGTTGTCCTTCAGGCGATGCACGGCGCGAAGGAGCGTGGTGGTCACATCGTGGTTCACATCCCCCATCACGAACTCGTAGATCTGCGCCTGGTCACCCTGTGTGATCACATCGTGGTGCGGCTCGTAGGGAAGATCGTTGCCGATCACTTCGTAGTTGCCGTCCCATCCGCCGCTCTGGAAAAGTGTATCGCCCGCGGCGGACAGCGCCACCAGCCGGATGAATGCCCGCCGGTTGGGGAAGCCCCCGGGGAACTTGTGGCCGATGAGGTTGTTGAGGGCCACATCGACGAACAGGGTGTCATCCGTGTAACCGATCAGGTCGAGGGACATGGACATGGTGGTCTGCCGCAACTGGCGGCTGCGGGCAATGGTGCTGTCGAACTGCGTCGGGGTCGCCGGTATGCCGAAGTCACCGATATGATCCCTCATCATCTTCAGCATGAACTCACTCCCACCGGTCAGGTGGTGCTTCCCGAACGGGGATTGGCCGGTCAGGAAGGCGTATCCGGAAGCCAGCACAACGGAATCCTGGATGCGTGGCATGTGGCAGCTCCGGCAATTCTGTTCCGTGCCGTAGTAAATGGAGTTGACGTACTCCTGCCACAAGGTCTGCTCGTAGAAGGACGTGCCGGTGGGGTTGCCCTCGAGGTCCACCGGGTGGTTGATCGCCGTATGGCAACCCGCGCATACGCGGCCATCGAGGATGTGGCTTCCCTGGTCCGGTGTGAACCCGACGAAGAACTGCATGATCTCCTCATGGATCTGCTCCTGGTTGTACGGTCCCCATACACGGGCGCTATCGAAATGCAGGTCGCCTGAGAAGAAATTTCCCGCGGAATCGGGATCCTGCATGTGGCAGGCCAGGCAGGAGACCCCGTCGCGGGCGAATACGCTCGTGTCCAAACTGGCGGCGGTGAACGCGGGGCCGCCCTTCATCTGCTGCTCGAACACGGCCAGCGGCGCGTGGCACTTCAGGCATGTATTCTCGATCTGCGCCTGCAATGCGGGATTCACCAGGCCTTCGTGCTCCATCTTCGCCAGGAAGAACGGATCGCGCGCGCTGTTGGCCATCATGGTACTGCGCCAATCGTTGGCCACGTTGACATCCTCTCCTTCTCCCGCCACCATGGCGTAGCCCAGCGAATCGTGCCCATGGCAACCCGCACAGCGCCCCGAAGTGACGAAGTAGGAACCGAACTGCACATCGAGACCCTCGATCTGATCGCGCAGCACCCGCAATTCCAACGCACTGTGCGGGCCCCGTACCGGCATGACGGCCGTGGACCATGCCACCGACACCAATACGGCCGCGCCCAGTACGGCGAGGATCTTGAATTTGACCGGGAAAGACCTGTTGCCGCGCATCGGGTGGCCAATTTATACGGACGGCACGGGCGAAGGTTGACCGGCGTCACTCCACCACACCGCCCGGCTAACATTGCGACCGGGGTGTTCGGTGCGACCACTGTTACCGGCATCCTGTGCTTCACGCACGACCCGGACGCAACCGATCATTGAACGCTGTGGAACAACGCATGATATCGCGACCCGGAACCGATCCGATCCTGCGCTTCGCCGTGCTGGCCTGCATTCTCGTTACGACGGTCCTGATGGTGGTGGCGACCGCGCTCTACCCGGGTGGTTCAATGCTCGATGTGCGGTCCGTCGGGTTCGACTTGTCGAAGAACTTCTTCAGCAACCTGTTCCAGGAGCGGGCCATCAACGGGGCCACGAACCCCGGCAGGCCATGGGCACTGGTCGGCATGGCCTTCCATTCCTTGGGCGATGGCCTGTTCTTCATCCGCATGTCCCGCGTGATCCTCCACAAGCATTCAACGCGCGTCCTGAAGGTGGTCGGCATCAGCAATATAGCGTTCAACTTCATGATCGCCACACCGTTCCACGATGCCATGGTGACCACATCGAGTACACTCTCACTGCTCGGCTTGTTCTACATCACCGTGTTCATCTTCCGCACCAAGCTCCATGTGCTCAAGGTCTGTTGCGTGGCTTTCATGATCGTCGCATACTTCACCCTGTTCCTGTACGGAACAGGCAACTGGGGTCTGCTGGCGATCATGCAGAAAGCAGCAACGATCAGTTCCGCGCTACTTGTTCTCGGACTGACCTTTTTCACAGCAGCCGAGGACTTCGAAGGTGGTGTTCCGAAGATGGATACGGGAGCAGGGGCCTCGGCTTGATACCGAACGGGCCCTTCGCTCGTCGTGGCCCCGGACTACTGCTTGATCACGGGCACAGCACGCACCCCGGCGGCGTTGGCCACACGCAGAACGTAGTGTCCCGTGCTCAACCCGGCCATATCGATGGTGTTCAGCGTGGTGGTGGCACGACCGCTCAGAAGCGCACGACCCTGTACGTCCAGAACACTCCACTGGTCACCCGGCTCAGACCGCAATTGCAGCGCATCGCTCACGGGGTTCGGCCAGGCGTGCAGCGGGGAGGCGGCCAACTCGGGCAGGCCCACGCCCGCCGGCATCCACCACACCGCATCGCCATCGTCTTCGATGGATACCAAGGGCGCAACGGGGTTGCTCCGGAAAAAGGCCATGCTTCCACTGGTGCTGGTCGTCTTCACCACATCGGCCACCGTACCGCCCCCCGGCAGGATCACCGTACCATAACCCGTGTAGGTGCGGGTCACGGTATTCGACGCGTCCTCGTCCACATAATCATCCTGGAACGAATCATTGAATGCGAACGGGAACTCAAGGACGCTCTTGGGCACGGTGTACACGTTCTCATCATTGGTGCCAACATACTCCGCCAGGATCTCGAGCTGGCTGCTGCTTACACTGTAGTACATATATCCCGTGGTATCCTGGTGCGTGACCACCGCGGCCAGGTTGGAAGCCGGGAAGCTGGCAGCATACGGTGTTCCAGCTGGGGCCACAAAGCTGTTGGTGCCGGCCAGGACCATCACAGCACTGGAGAAATCCCACGTGACATTGGCCCCGTTCACACCGGGGTTGCTGTTACCGGGATCGGTCACCACGTACAGGTCGTAGTTGGACCCGACCAGGTTGACGTTGCCGTACTGCAGAATGGGCTGGGCACCGAGGGCGCCAGCCATGCAAATGGACAGGAACAGGGTAGAGTGTCGCATGCGGTTCGAGTTTGATGAGGATCCCGGTTTTTCAGAGGTTGACGTGAGGGAACCCCCGGGCCAAATGGCCTCTGGGTTCTTGAACATGCACGATGGAGCGCCAAAGACCAGAAGGAACATCGGAAAAACCGACCTTGGGGCAGTCCGCACGCATCGATCGTACGAATGGATCGTCCAGACGGTATCTGTGATTCGTGGATGCCATGATGACCCGTGCGAAGCTATGGATGTTGCCGGATCCGCCACAACACGAGGACGGTCGAGGTGCTCGGCACGCCCCGTCGGGAGATCCAGTCCAGTGCTGATCCAAGGGTGGCCCAAGCGCTACGCCGCCCGGTGATCCGGGCAATCCACACGGAGCTCGTGCGGTGCGAGCGGTTTGCGCAACAACGCGCAATAGGCCCTGCCGTTCCGTTCGCCGAAGTGGGCACAGGTCGCGCACATGCTGTCCACCCGCACCAACCCTGCTGTGCGCGCGGCATCCAGCAAGGCGAAGAGACTTGCGTAGAGTGCGTCACGATCATCACTGGGGATCCGTTCAAGCAGGGGCACCAACGCATCCAGATGAGATGTGGCCTTCTCGGCCATCCTCCGGCCCTTCGGGGTGAGAACGATCACCTTGGCACGGCTATCGGACTTCGAGGTCACCAAGCGTACCGCACCATGTTCCTCCAACGAGCGGACCGCGACGCTCACTGTCGGCTTGGACAGGTGGAACCTCGCGGCGAGGTCCACCCCACGTGTTCCTTCCTTCGAGCGACCACGCAGGAAAGCGAGCATCTGCACATGGAGGTGGCTCGCCTTTATGGACCGGCCCGCGTCCCACGACAGGTTACGCAGCACTTCTCCCAAACGCTCCAATGTCGCCACGATACGCGCATCGCGATCCCGGGATTGGGTGGCGGGATGCAGTGCTTGAATGGGGCGCTTGGTGGACATGGCCGCAAGGTAGCACGACGGTGCGGGCCAGGTCCCTTGCCGCAGCCCGCACCGGCAGTGCGCTCAGAACTCGCCGTTCCTCACGTACGGCTCGCACCAGAGCGTCGCGGTCATCGTCACAGCCTTGAACCACGCGGCGTACATCTTCTCCACATCGTCGGCGCTGTGGCCCTTCTTGACCAGGAAACCTTTGATGGTGAACGTGATCGGGAAGATGAAGGCCACCAGGTAGCGCATGTGGATGATGGGCACGGCCTGCACGCCATCGGTCCTGTTCTTCTTGGTGCTGTGGTGGCGCAGGGCGATCTCGTGCTGGTAGTCGAGCCAGACCTGGTCGTAGGGCTTGTTGCACAGGTCCATGATCCACTGGCCGAAACGCGCGCGCACACCGGCGAGGTATGCGGGATCGGGCGCACCGTTGTGCGTGAAATAGTGGACCAGGTGCGGGTTGCCGCCCACGAAGCCGTACCAAAGGTCCAGCACCGCGTCGGTCTGGTCCCGCAGCACATCACCGGCCATGCGCAGGTACTTCTCATCGTCCGGACCGAAGAGCACGGTGGCCTTCAGCGCATCGAGGTCCTTCATCGTCAGTGGGGAAGGGCCCACTTTCCCGTAGTCATATCCTTTCATGGGGTGTGCGGTTTATGGCGCAAGTATAGTTCGTATTACTTACTATTGTGCGGTGCGGACCGCTGCGACATTCATCACTCTGCTCTGCGGAGAACTGCTTGGGCCGGGTACCGCACTTGCACAACAAGCCAGGATACAACAACCAACAGGAACGAAAATGGAAGTCGCGGTCTGGGATACTTACGTGGAGAAGAAGGACGGCACGGTGATGCACTTCGACATCATCGCTCCGAGCGAGCAGCGCGATACGCTGGTGATCCACAACTTCGGGCGCGACTACCTGCGCCTCAAGGGCCAGGAAGGGCAGCCGCTCACGGCGAAGGAATGCCGCTTCTGCCATGTGCAAGAGGTGAGGCCGCAATGGCAGCAGGAGATCCTGGCGAAGGGCTACTTCATCCTGGAGATGGAGGGGTGCGAGTGATGTGGGTCGGCTGCCGCACCTCCCGTGATCCACGGCCTGATGATCCGCGCACTGCGACGGCCGATAGCATCACGCACCATGAGCACGTGATACCGATTCGCAGCAAGGGTGACCCGAAGATGCACCGGTATTTTTTCGCAGGACGGACCATGGAGGTTGTCGCATGACCGGAGCTGTGGAACGACCTGCACGGTGAAGCAGTGCGGGAAATGCTTCATCCCGTTCCGCAACAGGGGATCAGGACCCGTTCCGCCAAAGCGGGATTGGATCAAGCATTGGTCCGGGATGGTAGTACTACCATGTCCCAAGGGGATCCCTGCATGTCTCCAAGCTGAACGGTTGACCGCGATGCACCTCTGCCGATGAACTCACGATATCCGGAGTGATGAACCCGGACCAGCAGGACCGCATGTACAGCATCCAGCTGGAATTCTCGCAGGTGCGACCAGATCCAACCCCGAATTCAGCGCGGATAGAGCTTGTTGAGCGCATCCGTGCGGGAGCCTACCTGCAGCTTGTCATACAAGTTCCGGACGTGAGTGCGCACCGTGTCGATACTCAGGTTGAGCGTGTCCGCGATCTCCTTGTACCGCAGACCGCGGGCCAGTTCCTCAAGCACCTGTCGTTCGCGTTGGCTCAACAGGTCGATCTCCTTGGCAGCCTTGCGGGGCGCATTGAAGCTGGCCAGCACCCGGCGCGCGATGCCTGCGCTCATCGGCGAGCCCCCACTGGCGATGGTCTTCACCGCCTCCACGACCTGGGCAGGTCGGGCATCTTTGAGCAGGTAGCCCGTGGCCCCGGCACATAACGCATTGAACAGGCTGTCGTCATCATCCTGCACCGTACAAACCAGGACCTGTACCTGCGGCCAATGGAGTTTCAACCGGCGCGTGCATTCGATGCCGCTCATCCCGGGCAGGTTCAGGTCCATCACGACCACCGTGGGTGGCCGCTCGTGAACAGCCGCGTTGAATGCCTCCGCATCGGCGAAGGCTCCGACCACTTTCAGCGCCGGATCAGGCTCCAGTGCCTCCACCATGGCTTCGCGCAACACCTCGTCGTCCTCCACCACCGCCACGCGGATCCGATCATAAGTCTTCATGGCCCGAAAGTTCGCCCTTGCACGCGGATCGTGGTACCTGCACCCGGCAAGCTGATGCGTTCGTAGCGGGCCCCCAGGTCCTCGGCGCGCTGGCGCATGTTGGCCGAGCCGTGCCCGCCTCCCACCGCGCCCCCATTGGTGATGCCCACGCCGTCATCGATCACCTCGAAACGGAATCCTTCCGCGTCCTGCGCCCACACCAGGGTGATGCGTTGCGCTTGGCTGTACTTGTGCGCGTTGTGCAACGCCTCCTTGGCGATCAGGAAGAGGTTGTGGCGGAAGTGGCCACCCACCGGATGCGTCGGCATCGGAACGGGGAAACGCACCTCCACCAGGGCCGCACTGTCCTCGAACAGGTCGCGCGCGTGATCGCTGATCCGCAACAACAGGGCATCGAGGGTATCGTGCCGGGGATCGTTCATCCACACCACATCGCGCAGGTTGAGCAACAGTTCGCCGCTGATGTCCGCCAGCTTGTCGAAGCGTTCAGCCGCGTCCGCTTCGCGCTTGGTGGAACGCGAGAGTGCGGCGATGCGGGCCAGGCCGCTGCCCACATCGTCGTGGATCTCCTTGGCCAGCCGTGTACGCTGGCGCAATTCGCCCAGTTCGTGCTCAGCCGCGGCCAACCTGCGGCGCGCGCGCGCGCGTTGCACGGCATACACCACATAGCCCACCACCCCGGCCAGCAGGGCGATGGCGGCGGCAATGGCCCATGGGGAGGCCCACCAGGGCAGCGGCACCTGGACGGCGAGCAGCACCAGCTCGCGACTCTCCACACCATCGGCATTGATACCTTTCACCAGGAGCGAATAACTACCACTCGGAAGGTTGGTGAACATGATGGGCCGGTCGGCCCGTTGCACACGCCAGGTCGTGTCGTATCCTGCCAGACGGTACGCGTAGCGGTTGCCTTCCGGAGCGGTGAACTCCAGGACGGCCAGCTCCACGCGCAACTCATTCCGCCGGAAGGGCAGCGTGATGCCGGCCTCGAACGGCACCGGGGAGTCACCCACGAACGTGCCCACCACGCGCACCAAGGCCGTATCAGGATCATCCCGCACGGCTTCCGGCAGAAAGTGGTTGAAGCCATTGACCCCACCGAAGTACGATCGCCCGCTGGCCGAACGGAATGCCGCATCGGAGTTGAATTCCCGGCTCTGAAGGCCCTCGGGTACGGTGTAATTGCGGAAAGAACCCCGTTGCGGATCGAAGTGCGACAATCCGTTGTTGCTACTGACCCACCAGGATCCATCACCGTCGGGCAGCATCATGTAGAGGTACTGGTCGGGCGACCCATCGTGGATGGTGAGATGGCGCAGCACCCGGCGATCACGGAGTGACCATGAATAAAGGCCGTTGCTGGTGGTCATCCATGCGGTGTCGGTCCCCGTACAGAAGAAACCGGTCATCAGCGTCCCGGTATCGGGTACATCACCTGCCAAGGGCAACGACACGCCATCCTTCCACACACCGATGGGCAGCACAGCGCCAGAGGTCCACCATTGTCCGATCGGGTCCATGACCAGGCGTTCAGCCAGCCGGTCCAGGCTGTCCGGAAAAGCCAGGGTCACGGTCGTGGTATCCCACGCGGCACCACGTCGCTCAACACGCAAGGCACGGTTCTCCGCGTACAGCAGGGCATGTCCTTCCACATCACGCAGCAGCGCCGCCGGTCCGGGAAGGGGCGCGTGGACCATCGGGCGCCCATCGCGCTGATCGATCGCGTACACATGACCGTCGAGCCGGGCCCAGATGGTACCAGAAGGATCGTTGAAGATGTGCGACCAGCTGGTGTTCGCACCGGAACCGGGCAACACGAGCGGTTCCAGCCGGTCGGTACGCTCGTCGAAAAGAGCCAGGCCACCTTGGTGGAAGGCCACCAGCACCCGCTGCGCATCCCATTGCGCGAATCCACGCACGAACCAGGAGGGGGGCTCCCAGGACAGTCCCATGCCTGCCATGCACCGCTGGAACTTGATGCGTTGCGGTGCGATCCTGATCACCCCTTTCCCATCGGTGCCCACCCAGGCATTGCCCTGCCGGTCAAAAGCGATGCGGGTGACCGACAATGAGCCTTCGTTGGCATCCATCAACGAATAATACCGTTCGATGGAGAGGTCATCACGCAGCTGCACGACACCGACGTTGCTGATGGCGATCCACAACCGGCCATGTGGATCGCGGGCAGCATACTTCAGTCCCCTGGACTGTTGTAGGTAGTTCCTCAGTTCCGCTGGCGGATCCTCGTGCGTGCCATCCCGATGGACAAGCCAGCCGCCACGGTCGGTGAGGAGCAGCCACTTCCCATTCACCTCGATGATCGCGGACACGTCACCCGTCCGATCGAGCTTGATGGCGGTCCCCGGCCTGTCGTCCAGCGGCAGAACGATGATCGAATCCGTCGTATAGAGGCAGAGGTCGCCTTCCTTGTTCACATCGAATGCATACGAATCGAGATGCCCGCTGGGGATACGTGATGTCCGCCCGCTATTAATGCGCAAGAGATCGCGTGAAAGAGGTGAATAGAAGATCGCTTCATCACCGGTGCTCTTGACCGGGATCCAGCATCCATTCACACCGGCGCCGGTGGCGACGTGCTCGAACGTGCCGGATCGGCGATCCAGCAGGTCAAGCCCCGTGCGTGTGGCCACCCAGAGGTGTTCCTCATCGGCTTCGGCCAGACCCCAAATGGCGTTGTGCGAAAGACTGGAACTGTCGCGCGGATCATGCTTGTACACCAACATGCGCAGGCCGTCGAACCGCGCCAGTCCATCACCCGTACCGAGCCAGATGAACCCATCACGGTCCTGCAGCACATGGTTCACCATGCTCTGCGGCAGGCCGTCGTCCAGGTCGTAACGGGTGATACCGGGTTGCTGGGCCCGGATCCCGATCGAGGAACAGCAGGCGAAAGCCAGGAACAACAGGCCGCGTTGAAGGAGTGGCATCCGTCGGCAAAAATGGGGCGAACGGCGTGGTTCGACCGGGTGGCCATCGAAGCCGAAGAAGGTCACCAGGGAACGCCGGTGTACGCGCGCTTCAAAGTCGGCCCGGCACGAGCCATCTACCGCCCCCGAACGTTCGGCCGGACCCGGACAGTCACTTCACCGGTTCCAGGTCCATACCGCATTTCGAGCAGCGACTTGGTCCGTCGGCCACCTCTTCCGGATGCATGGGACAGACATAAGCTCCGACGCCCCCGGGCGGCCCGGCTTTCGGGCGCGCCGTTGAGAACCGGAAGGCCGCTCCGACCGTAACGGCATGCTGCGAGCCCACCTGGGTATAGAAGCGCGAGGTGTTCATGCGTTGGTGGATCGGGATGTCCGTGGTGGCGTACAACGTGAACTTCCCGACGGTACAGCTCACCTGCGGGGTGAAGAACCATTTGCAATAGCCGGTGGCCTCGGGGAAGTAATTGGAAGGTTTTCCGAACATGAGTATATTATTGTTGATCCGCATCCGGTCCGCGTACTCATATCGGACCTGCAATGTGATGCCATAACGTTTGCTGAAGGTGCGGCTGCCGTACACGGCCAGGCTGGCGAAGTCGCCCATCTTCTCGCCGTTGGGATTCCAGCCCTTGCGGATGTACAAGGCGCTGGCGAAGAAGTTGAGGCCGGACCGCAGGAACCCATGATGGTAGAAGGTGTGGACGATCAGGTCCTGGGCACCCGATGAGAGCTGTACCGCCGTGGGTTTGGTCACGTAAAAGGTCTGTCCCGAGAACGGCTCCACGTTACCGATGGAATCATTGTACGCTCCGAGCGGGACCTTGTAGCCCAGCCCGATGGTCACCTCATCGCTGCTACTGCGGGTCTCCTTGTGGAACACGTTGTAACGCGGGAAGATGATCAGGTCACCCATGCCTTTGCAGGTGTACGTGGTGGCGGGGTCGCCGTTCAGGCCCGTCTCCTTCTTCAGCAGGTAGTGGCTGTACTCCAGCGACACGGTCAGGTTCTTCGATGCGCCATAGGCGACCTTGAAGTACTGGAGCTTGCTCTCGAAGCTGTCGAAGGTGTGTTCACTCGCACGCTCACTGCCCCTGTAGAACGAATTGGAATGGATGTACTGGAAGTTGGTGTTGAGTTCCATCTGGTGGGCTCCCAACACCCCCTGCGCCGCCCCTCCTACCATGCAGGAACCGCTTCCGCCCGCGCAGCATTGCGCCAGTGAACGGTGCGTGAAAGGCCCGGCCGATAACATAAAGGCCATCAGCAACCAACGCGCACCTTTGTTCCTCATGGGTTGTTCGGATGGTCTTGCATGCGGACAGATTCCAAGTCCTATGGGATGCATGGCGGTGATCAATGGGCGATGACCAGGTTGAGGGCAACACGCTCCTCACCTGCCAGGACACGTATCACATACATTCCGGCCGGTATTTCACGCGTGTCCAGTCCGATACGATGATCACCAGGCAGCAGCGGACCATCGTGGACGCTTATGACCAGGCTACCGGAAAGGTCGTACAGATCGATGGTGACCCGGGCAGCATGCGCGAGCGGGATGTCGATCCATGCCCGATCCGTGGCCGGCACGGGATGAATGGAAGGTGCACCCGTGAGGTTGCTCTCCTCGGTGATGGCCGTGGCCGAGAGGGCGGCGGCGATCGCATCCTGGACGGCGGGCACGTCCACGGTGCCGTCCTCCCTGAAGAAGACGACATGATCGGGCCCACCGACCACGGCGAACATGGGCATATCGGGCCCACCGTAGTCCGTCATGTTGATGGCCGGGTTGGAAAAGCTGGTGAGGCCCGAAAGACCGTTGGCGTTCATCCAGCCGTTGAGCGCGGAGCAACTGGTGTTCCCGTAGTCGTCGCAGAGGTACATGATCACCCGGCCCGGATCGGAAGCCTGATAGCTCTGCACGATGTTGCGCATGGTCAGGCTCGGCCCAACGCACGGGGCGCACGGCATCACCCAGGCCAGGACGACCACCTTGCCGGCATCGAGCTCGGCGAACAGGTCGTGTGGCGTACCGGCGCAGTCGTTGCAGTTGAAATTGATAGCGGTCTGGGCTTGCGCGACGACCGTTACCGCACTGAGGAGGGCCGTTGTAACGATTCTGTTCATGGGTGCGGGCTTTCGGATCAACTTCATGGCGCCCCCTCCGTTGCGAGGAGGCGGATCAGGCGGCATGGACGGTAAGGTTATCACCCCTCGCAAACTGCTCACCTGATGAAGGTCAGGTTGCATGGACCATTCGCCCGCATACGTTGGACTCCCACGAATGGTGCCCACTGGGATGTCGCGACCTATCGCCGCTGCTCAACGAGGTGCCCGCAAACGTCCGAAGCGATCCGCTCTTGCTCGTACATCCCGTGGCTTTCTCCCCTGTACAGGATGGGCCTCACACCCATGGCCACGAACCAGGCATCGCCGGGGATGAAAGGATCCAAGCTGCCATAGAACAAGCTGATCCACGCCGATGGTCTCCGGGTCTCGTGGCGCAGGCGGGTGGCCGATACCGCGACAAGGTCCTGCACGTTCAGCCCCGCCAGGCATGCCTTCCACGCGATCCACCCACCGATGCTGAAGCCGAGGATGAATTCGGCCTCCGTTTCAAGCTTCAACAGTTCCACTACCGCCCGATCCGCACCGCCGTTCACGAAATGCCCGTGCAGGGCTTCCTCGTTCTGAATGTGGTCCGGGATGTTCGCCAGCGTTCTGCTGTCGTAGTACGCGACCTCGAACTGCCCCCTCAACTTGCCGATGTAATGATCGGGCCATTCCGACTTCGCCGCGCCCCACATGTCCGAGAGGATGATCAGCCGTTTCATGCCGCATCGCCTGTGGCTTGCACCACACGGTCCAGGCAGCGCTGGATCATCTCCACTGCCTCATCGATGGTCTCCTTCTTTGTTCGGAACGCAAGGATGGCCATGCGGATCACGAAGCGCCCGTTGATCACCGAGGAACTCAGGAAGACCGCGCCGTCCTTGTGGATCTCTTCCATCAGCCGCTTGTTCAGATCGTCCGCGCGCGAAGCGAAGGGGTACCAGAAATAGCTGACGGAGAGGTCGGGTTCGGGTCCTGTGTGGAAACCGAGCGTCCCCAACTTCATCCTGAAATACTGCACCAGCAGGAGTTTCTCCTCCAGGCAGGCCTTGAAAGGCGCGATGCCGTGCAATTGCAGCGGCAGCCATACCCTCAGACCGCGGAAGTGTTTGGTCAATTCCGGAGATAGGTTGGCCGGGCTTTTCAGCAACTCCTCGTTGTGCCCGTCCTGCATGTAGTTCGCCGTGTAGTAGTGGGAATGGAGCACCGCCGCGCTGTCCTTGATCAGCACGGCGCCCACGCCATACGGCAGGAAGAGGCCCTTGTGCGGATCGATGATCAGTGAATCCGCGCGTTCGATCCCTTTGAACAGGTTTTTTTTCGATGTGAGGATGAAGAAACCGCCGTAAGCGGCGTCCACGTGGTACCAGAGGCCATGCTTCGCGGCCACATCGGCGATCGCGTCGATCGGATCCACGGTGCCGGTATCCGTGGTGCCGGCGCTGGCCACGACCAGGAAGGGATGCAGGCCGTCGCTCCGGTCCTGCTCGATCGCGCGGTCCAGTTCAGCCGGTATGATCCGGTGTTCCGCGTCCAGCGGGATGTACCGCAGGATGGCATCCTCCAGACCGATGATACGCAGGGCCTTCTGGGTGGAGTGATGCACCTGCTCGCTCAGGTACACCACGCTCTTGGGGATGCGCTCGTTCTTCACCTTGTGCTTGTCCCTGGCGGCGGTGAAGGCGATCAGGGTGGAGATGGAGCCGCCGGACGACAGGCAGCCCACGGCATCATCCGGGAATCCGAAAACCGAGCGCAACCAGGCGATCACCTCGTTCTCGATGGTGGCCGCACCGGGCGAGGCGAAGTGGACGCTGGCGAAGGGGTTCGTCACCGCCGCGAGCAGGTCGGCCAGGGCCGCTGTGAATACGCCGCCACCGGGGATGTAGCCCAGGTGCTTGGGCGATGCCGCGTTGATCCCAGTCTCGGCGACTTCAGCGCGGTAGCGGGTCAGCAATTCCTGCAGGGGGATCTTGTAGCCTTGGATCGAGAGATCCCCGATCGCCTTGGTGCGGAACCCCTTCACGTTGTCCAGCCCGTTGATGAAGGTGTTCGCGAAGGCCGCGACCTGGTCCATCAGGGCCGTGCGCTCGGCCTCCGGGATGTCAAGCTCCCGGCTGGAGGCACGCAATTCGTTCAGCCTGCCGATAATGTCTTCCTTTTCCATGTATGATGGGTGCGGATCGTGGCCCCCTGTGCGGCTACGACCTGGACGGAATGCACGACGCTAATCCAAGGGTGTTCTGCTCGTGATCGCGATCCGGTTCCAACCATTGATCGCCACGACGGCCATGATCACGGCGGCCATCTCCTTGGCGGTGAGTTGGGCTGCGGCCGCATCGTAGACCTCATCGGGCACGGGGCTGTCGGCGATCAGCGTCATGGCTTCGGTAAGGGCCAACACCGCTCGTTCCTTCGCCGTGAAGAGGTCGGTCTCGCGCCAGGCATCGAGCAGGAACAGTCGCTGCGCCGTTTCACCAAGTTTCATGGCATCGCGCACGTGCATGTTGATGCAGTATGCGCAACCGTTGATCTGCGAGGCGCGGGTCTTGACCAGTTCGTAGAGCCGCTTGTCCAATCCACTTTCAGCGAGGTACTTCTCCAGACCGAGCATCGCCTTGTACGCCTCGGGATCGGCCTGGGCCAGGTTGAATCGACTTTCCATGTCCGCGAAGGTATTGGAGTGACACCACAAAGGATCCGCAGAGAGCCACGTACCAGGGATCGCACCAAGATCCGGGACGAGTGCTGAGAACAGGAGTATGGCGCTTCGACGCGCTCAGCGTGACAGTTCATAGGGAACGATAAACAGTGTCAAGTACACTCTTGTCCCCACTGTCACGCTGAGCCAGCCGGAGCGCTACCACACTCCCCGGCATGATCAATGACTAGCGCACACCACGCATGTTCATGTACGTATCGCGCTTCGACACGCTCAGCGTGACCGTTCATTGGGAACGATAAAACAGTGCTCGCGAACATTCTTGTCCCCACTGTCACGCTGAGTATGCCGATGCGCTACCACACTCCACCAATGTCACGCAGAGCGAGCCTGTCTTGACGAAGGAAGAACCGAGGCGCTACCACACTCCACCAATGTCACGCTGAGCCTGCCGAAGCGCTACCACACTCCACCTATGTCACGCTGAGCGCGCCGAAGCGCTACCACACTCCCCGGCATGATCAATGGCAAGCGCACACCAAGCATGTTCATGTAAGTATCGCGCTTCGACACGCTCAGCGTGACAGTTCATAGGGAGCGATAGAACAGTGCACGAGTACTCTCTTGTCCCCACTGTCACGCTGAGCGCGCCGAAGCGCTACCACACTCCCCGGCATGATCAATGGCAAGCGCACACCAAGCATGTTCATGTACATATCGCGCTTCGACACACTCAGCGTGACAGTTCAGCAGAGCGGGCCACCGGACCTGATCGAAGTGCTCGCCCATCAACGCTTGTGGCACGGGATCACTCCAAGATCCGGGATGAGTGTTGAGAACAGGATAAGTGTTCGATCGGGGAAAGCCCCCGTCCGGCTTCAGCTGATCATGCGCCGGCTCCCGATCCGCGACGCTTGACGATCGCCCGTGTCCGCGCATTGCTCTCCACATCCTTCTGGTAGTACTTGGCCCACCCATTGTTGAGCGAGAAGACGATCTGTTTCCCAAGCACGCGTTCGAGCCAGAGCGGCACGAAGAAACCCCGGTCCGGCCGGAAATAATCGTAGTAGTGCTTGTCGGGCTCGTTGCCTCCGTTCATCGCGTGCCGAGCGGCGAAATCGCCGCAGAACGTGGCCCACGGCAGTCCCACACAACCCAGGACGAAATGGAGCCATGGCGCACGCTCATCCTTGAGCACCGTTGGAAGCAGATCCCGCGTGCTATCGATCCGGCCAGGCCAGTATTGTATGAATTCCAGCTCGCGCAGTTGCGGGAATTTCTCCTTGAAACCGGCGATCACCCGGTTGATGATCCGGGGTGAGTCCAGGTCGTTCTTCGCGAACGTGCTGAGCATGTCGCCCCCGCCGAGGAGGATCCGGTTGTCGCCCGTCAGCCGGAAATAGCTGTACACCAGCGTGGAGTCCCAGCATTGGAAACGGTCGTCCGGGAAGATCGACGCGACCATGCGATCATTCAGGGGCTCGCTGATCGAGAGGAAGGTCTGCGCATGATACACGTTGTCGGCGAAGCGGGTGAGCGACCGGTCCAGCTTGTCCGCACATACGATGATCTGGTCGGCGGTCACCGAGCCCAGATGGGTTCTGGCACAATGATCTTCGATGGACAGCACTTCCGAGGCTTCGTGGACCTCGATGCCATTCCCGACCAGGATCTTTTTGACGCCCTGGCAGTAACGCAGCGCGTTCACCCCGAAGGTCTCCGCATAGCGCACCGCACCGGAATAACCGGTGGAGCCGATGATTTTCGCCAGGGCGGGCGCGTCGTACAACCGCTGGTCGAAGGCCAATGCGGTCCTTGCCCGCATCTCGTCCTGGATGTCTGCCCATCCACTTTTACCGATCCCGAGGAACAGGCTGTCCTGGCGTTGCAGGTCGCAATCGATCCCATGGTCGGTGATGGTGGACCGCATCCTTTCGATCCCCTTGGTGGGCACGCTCCAGAGGTCGCGGGCACCGTGCACACCGAACCGGCGGATGAGCTGGGACAATTCGAGCTCGCTGTCCGGCGTCAGGAAACCGGCGCTTTTCCCGGATGTGCTCCCGCCGAGGATGTTCCGTTCGAGCACCACCACCTTCAGCCCTTTACCCACGAAGTGAAGGGCGGCCGAGATCCCCGCCGCTCCCGCACCGACGATCAACACGTCAGCCCGGATGTCTTTCCGCAGCGGGGGTTGGATCGGTTCCTCAGTTCCGAGCAGGGTCGTGAACCACCAATTCTGAAGGATCATTTTATCATGGTATCAGCGTACGGTCAAGGCGATATGCCGCCCCGAAAATTAGGCCGCGGCTCCCCGCATCACCGTGGATTCCGGCTTGAACACGGGCCCGGCCACCCCCATGCCCGTTCATGGTGCAGGTCGTTGTCAACCTTTAACACGAGGGGTCCAGCTTCCGGGTGCCATCCATGCCCCCGAACCATCCCGCCGAACACCTGATCCTTGCCTCCGATCACGGATCCGATGTCCGCACGGCGGTCATCCCCGGCAGGGGATCTGTTGCACGAGGGCCACGGCACCCGTGTGGTGGTGGCCCGCACGATGGAACAGGCCTTCAAGGAACTTCGTTACCGGACCGCATGAAACCGCCGCCGGGCAGTCGGGGCGTGCGGGATCCGTCGGATGCGAACGGGCGCTGGTGAGGTTGGCAAGGCCTTTTATATCCACAAATCCGCGCATCGGCGGATCGTTCACAACTGCTGTCGATCATCAGGTGAAGGTAGCCACATGATGTGCAACTTCGCGGCCCGAATGAAATGGCCGCTCCTCCCCTTGTTGGTCCTGCCCTTGGCGGCTTCGGCCCAATCGATCACCTACGAATGGTTGAACCTGCCCTGCGCCTCGCAGGTGAGTTGCGATACCGGATGTACGGCCTGTAACGCGTCCCGGAATTCAAGCACATGGTTCACTGGAACGGACGCGGCATGGCTGGGCGTGGACGTATGCCCGCATCCGATCCGGCA
Organism: Bacteroidota bacterium; assembly: GCA_018267155.1. Taxonomy (GTDB): domain Bacteria; phylum Bacteroidota; class Bacteroidia; order Flavobacteriales_F; family PHOS-HE28; genus PHOS-HE28. The sequence continues at coordinate 25,671 of JAFDZE010000017.1, forward strand.
AGGGGACAACGCACTATTCGTCTATGGTTGGCCCACCATCGTTGATGCCGATCACGCGATAATGGTCACCGGCATCGCCTTCAGCCCGGTCCATGTGGACAGTGTGATCATCACGCATCGCTCAGGTCCGGATGGCCCCCAGCGGATCCTGGTGAGTTCCGGTGTGAACGAAAGCATGTCCGACCAACAGGTTTCCGATCTGGCCGTGCCCGGGGAATTCGGGACCACGGTGCTGACCGATCTGGGTGATGTGCTGCCTGGCGAAGGCATGGCCTATGGCTTTTTCTCGCTGATGCTGCAACCCTACTTCAGCGAAGGTGGAGCATGGGAAATTGACGCGCTGCGCATCGTGGGCAGTCCGGCACAATCAACCGGGGTCACCGACCTCACCATGCCGACGAACATGGCGCCCCTGCCCAAGTTCGACGCGCTCGGCCGGACCATCATCGACCGTCCGGGCCTGCGCTTCTACCTGGACGGCAGTAAGCATGTGACCTTGGGCCGATAAGGGGCACCGGAACCCGATCATTGGCCGCACCGGCAAACCCGATGGAGTTGTTGTGGTTGATGTCGCCACTATACAGGTGGTAGAACGAGCCGGGAGGTGCTTGAGGATCGGTACCGAAGACCAACGAAGCGGCCGTTGTGGATCCGGGCGGTACCTTGAGGCGGATGACGCCCAGAACCTGGTTGTTCAAGATGAGTAACGGAGCAAGCGCATCGATCAGCGCCATGCGTCAGGAGCCCTTCGAAGCTGGTGATCCGATCATGCACCGGATCACATGGAATGCGGCACAGCCAAAACCGCGCACCCATTCGCCCCGGCGCAGGAGAAACCGCGCAACCGGCATCTTCCCTGCACTGCCTACATTTCCACCATGCGGATCGGGGTGCGTTCGGTGATCCTATTGGTGCCCATCGTGTCAGGCATTGGATCGCGCGGCCAGGAAGTGGTGGTGGAGCCGAAGGACTGGCAGACCGATGCGACCATCATCAATCCGGAAGGACTGTGGGACAAGAATGCGAGCGTGGCGGGCCAGGGATCCGAGGTACCCGGTATCGATCTGACAGCGGGCGGCCATGCACGGCACCACCTCGGGGACAGTGCCCAATTCGCCTTGCGCACCTATGTGGACACGGCGTGGGCTTCGGCCTCCTCCACGAAGGACAGCATCGTTCCAGGCGCCACCGTTCATTGGGTACGTTTCCACCTGGTGGCCGGTGAGGCCATGAAGGGCCAACCGCTGTTGTTGAACATCCAGGTCAAAGCGGCATTCACCCTGTTCCTCAACGGGGAGCAACTCCTGCACGCGTCGGACATGCACAGCAAGCACCCCTGGGGCCGGGCCGATCCCGCACCACGCTGGTCCGTTCCGCTCAAACTGCTTTGTGATGGCGATGATGAAGTGCTGGCCATGCGTTTGGAGACCTGGCCGGGATCCACGCTGGGCTCCACCGACTTGCAAGCAAGTATCCACGCCTCCGGTAGTGGCTACCATTTGAACAGTATCGTGATGAACTACGGCGTGTTCATCGGCATCAACGTGATCATCCTGCTCATGGCCATGCTGATGGGCTGGTCGGAAGGGAGGCGCAGGGTCTGGTTCCTGCTGGCCGCGTTGTCCTTCGTCTCGGTGCTCGATACCGTTTGCGTGCTGGGCGGGACCATGGGTGCGCTGGGCGCGACAAGAACGACAACCCACTTGCTGGCCTTGCTGCGGATCATCACGGTGCCCTGGAGCATGTACCTCCTGGTGCTGGTGCTGGCCGAGCTGCACGGCGAATTGTCGCAAAAGCGCAAGAGGCGCTACCGGATCGGGATCGCGGCGCTCACACTGGGCGGGTTGATGACCATTGGCCTGGTCCTGTGGATCGTTCCGAATGACACATCCGACTTCGTATTTGATGGTACCGGGTCGCCGGTGCTGCTGGCATACTTCGTCGTGCTGGCCCTCCTGGCGGTGGTCGGACTGGTAGCCCTCGCCTCCATCGCGGTGACCGAGGTGCGGCTGGGCCTCAAGCTGTGGCGTTCCAAAGGCTACGAGCGCTGGGTGGGAGCCGGTGCCGTGGTCGCCAGCCTGCTCACCTTGCTGCTCGCCGCGGCCGGTGCGGTATCCGGCTTGGCCCTGTCGCGTTGGTTGAGCGTGATCGGCGAGTACTGCTCCTTCGTGGCCGTACCGTTGAGCGTGGCGGTCTACCTCTCGATCCGCTCGGCCCATCACACGCGCCTGGTCACCCGGCAGCGCGACGAGCTGGACCGGGAGGTGCAGGACCGAACGGCCGAACTACGCTCCGAGAAGGATCGTTCGGATGAGCTCCTGCACAACATCCTGCCGCACGAGGTCGTCGAAGAGCTCAAGCACACGGGTTCCGCCGCCGCTCGCCACTTCGATCAAGCCACTGTGCTCTTCTCCGATTTCCGCGGTTTCACACGGATCAGCGAACAACTCACGCCCGAGCAACTTGTCCGCGAGATCGACACCTGCTTCAAGCATTTCGACGGGCTGATGGACAAGTGGCACATGGAGAAGATCAAGACGATCGGCGATGCGTACATGGCCGCGGGTGGCCTACCGGACCCCGCCAAAGGGAGCCCGGCCGATGTGGTGCATGCCGCCCTGGAGATGCAGGATTTCATGGAGGCCCTGTCGGCGGAGCGCAAGGCACAGGGTCTTCCGGTATTCCGGATGCGGGTGGGCATCCACAGCGGCCCGGTGGTGGCCGGCGTCGTGGGTGTCAAAAAATTCCAGTATGATATCTGGGGCGACACGGTGAACATCGCCAGCCGCATGGAGAGCAGCGGCGAGGAGGGCCGGGTGAACATCAGTGCGGCAACGTATGCGCTGGTGAAGGATGCGAAGAAGGTGAATGGTGAATGGTCGAAAGCGAATGGAGGATCCAGTCATTCTCCAACCCCAATTCTCCATTCGCCCGCAACGGCCCATTCACCATTCGCCCACTCCCATTCACCTGCATTCGTATTCACCCCACGCGGAAAAGTGCAGGCCAAGGGCAAGGGGGAGCTGGACATGTATTTCGTTCGCCGTAGCCTCGGCGAAGGCTGACCTCGTTCGCCAAAGTGCGGAATGCGCATAGACGAGCTTCGTTGGCCGTAGCACCACCCTGCTCCCCACCCCTGATCACGCTGAGCCAGCCGACTGCGCCTTTGCGTAGCCGCTACGGCGAAGCGAGGAGCGCTTCCCAACCCTCCCCTTGTCACGTTGAGCCTGCCGTAGCCCTTTCCTACTCTCCACCCCTTGTCACTCCGAGCCTACCGAGGAGCTTCCCTACCCTCCCCTTGTCACGTTGAGCCAGCTCCCTTGATCCGATCTTTGAACAACGAAGGTCGCCCCGGTCAGGAGCGACCCTCGCACGTTGCGTTCCAGTGATCAGAGTTTCTTGATCTCTTTCTCCGTGTAGAATTTCTTGCCCCAGGGCTTGTAGTCGAATTCCACTTCGTACTTGTTCTCGCCAACGTACACGATAGTGGCCGGAGCAGGCGCCATGCCGTACTCCACCTCTACGCGATCACCCACCTTGAACTTGGTGAGGGCAGCGGGGGTGGCAGGTGCGGTCCCGGTCTTGCCCGTCCGCAACCGTTCCTTGGTCACCCACTCGTTGAAGGATTCGCTCCAACCATCGTAGGACACGAAGAACTTGTCACCTTCCAACTTCAGTACCTTACCGGGATACCAGGATCCAGCGGATTCGATCTCGACGGCGTCATTCACGTTCTGGGCGTTCGCGACGGTGGCACAGAAAAGCAAGGCTGTTGCCAAAAGGGAGAGATGTCTCATGTGGAGTTTTGTTATGTCCGGATCTTCGCTGGACGAAGACCGTGCCAAGATACGGTCCACCGTGGAAAGCGCCCGCATCCCTACCTTCACCGGATGCGACACCTCTGGAGTTCCACCATGCTGCTGACCCTCGCCGCCTCCGGCCAGGTTTGGACCCCACTGCCTGATTTCCCCGGTACACCCCGGGACGATGCGGCCTCGTTCTCGACCATTGCCCAAGTGTACGTGGGAACAGGCATGGACGCTGGTTTCCAACTGACCAACGACTGGTATGTTTACAACGTGGGCGACGGTTGGCAGGCGATCGCTCCGCTGCCGGCCAATGGCAGGCAATACGCCAGCGGATTCACGCTTACAGGTTTGGGGCCGAACGGGGGCTACCTCTTCGGAGGGCTCGACGCGAACGGACCGCTGGACGAGCTGTGGCAATACAACGCCCAATTGGATGAATGGACCCCGCTGGCCCCGCTCCCGGCACCGGGACGCTACGCATGCGCGGTGATCGCTACGACGGACTTCGCGTACGTGTGCGGCGGCTTGCTCGCCGGTGGCGTTCCCACCAACGAGGTCTGGCGCTATGACCGGGCCACGGACAGTTGGTCGCCGAGGGCGGATCTCCCTGGCCCGGCCCGGCATCGGGCGGCCGCCATGGACCTGATGGTGATCGGTGGCGCCGACAGTTCCTACCAGGCCCTGAGCGATGTGTACCGGTACGATCCCGATGCCGACCAGTGGGAGCAGGAGCTCGATCTGCCCGCACCGCGTTATGGTGCCAAATGCGCGGGATCCTACCTGCTGTGCGGGGCCAGTTCCACATCGCAATTCCACAACGATGTATGGTCCTACGAAGTGATCGATTGGGACGCCACGCTTGTTCCACCGTTCACGGGGGGGCCGCGCAAGGGCGGTGTAGCCGCATACGTGTGGCCCACCTCGGAGTCCGATGCCATCCTCTTCGGCCTGGGCACCGATGGCAATTCGCGGTTTAACGATTGGTGGATGGTCGAATTCTACACCGGTGTGGAGGAGCATCACGGGGCAACAACAACGGTCTTCCCCAACCCTGCTTCCACGGAACTGACACCTGTACGACCAGCGGACTGGATGAGCGGGTCATTCGCGATCCACGATGCCACAGGGCGCAAAGTCCTTGGTGGCACCCTGCAACGCGAGGTTCCACTGGACGTACGCTGCCTGGCTCCCGGACGCTACGGGCTACGCATGGATCATGAGGGTCGAACGCTACGGGCCTTCTTCATCAAGCTCCCCTGAACCGGAGCACGGCTCAAGCGCGTGAAGCACTGGCTATCTTGCCCACCCGCCTCCGGGCAGGATCCTTCACCGGCATGATCGATCTGCGTTCTGACACCGTGACCCGGCCTACGCCCGCCATGTTGCAAGCCATGGCCAATGCGCCTACCGGCGATGATGTGTTCGGCGAGGACCCCACGGTGAATGAACTCGAGCGGCGCATGGCAGCGCTCTTCGGGCACGAGGCGGCGCTCTTCTGTTCCAGCGGCACACAGACCAACCAGATCGCGATCAACGTGCATACACGTCCGGGCGACGAAGTGCTGTGCGATGAAGGCGCGCACGTGTACCGGTACGAAGGTGGCGGGACCATGGCCAACAGCGGATGCAGTGTGAGGTTCCTTCCCGCCGAGCGGGGCCGATTCACGGCCCGGGATGTTGAAGCGGCGATCAACGACCCCGGCAACCCCCATCTGGCACGCACCCGGCTGGTCGTGATCGAAAATACCGCGAATCGGGGAGGTGGGGCTGTTTGGGATATCGCGGAGGCGGGACGCGTACGCGCGGTTTGTGATGCGCACGGGCTCGCGTTGCACCTCGATGGCGCACGCATCTTCAATGCCATGGCCGTGGACAGGACGGCCCCTTCGCACTGGGGCACCACATTCCATTCAGTATCCATCTGCCTGAGCAAGGGCCTCGGTGCACCGGTGGGCAGCGTGCTCACCGGGAACGCGGCGCTCATCGCGCAAGCACGCCGAGTGCGCAAACGTTGGGGTGGCGGCATGCGGCAGGCCGGGATCCTTGCGGCAGCGGGCCTCCACGCGCTCGATCACCATGTGGACCGCCTGCATGAGGACCATGAGCGGGCGAAGCGGCTGGAGCGCATCCTGTTCGACCTGCCCTGGGTGGAACATGTGCTCCCGGTTGAGACGAACATCGTGGTGGTGGCCCTGAAAGATAGCGGTGGCGTACCTCGCGTACTTGCCGCATTGAAAGAGCGCGAGGTGCTCGCGGTGGCCTTCGGCCCCGGCATGCTCCGGTTGGTGACGCACCTCGATACGGATGATGAAGCCATCGATCGCGTTGCGGGGATCCTTCGCACGTTGCATCCATGAAACGGGAGCTATCGACATACACGACCCTGGTCATCTCCATCGCAGTGGTCTGGCTCGCGTTCGCCGCGCTCATCGGTTGGGGTATCGTCAGCAGCACGAAGCGGGTCAACGACCTGGGGGAGGCAGCGCTCAACCGCCTGATAGGGGATCAACGCGAACGCATGGGCCTGGCGTTGCAGCACATTGAGCAGGATCTGCGCGAGGAAGCCGCCTTCGTGGCCGCGCACGACAGCCTGAGCGATGCCATGTTGCGGATACGCTGGACCCCCATGCTGCAGAGCAATTGGGTGCTCACCGCGGTTGCCTTGGCCAACGAGGCGGGCGAGGAACAGTGGGTTGAGCGGATCGGCGACAACTGGAGATCGGGCAGCACCATCGATGCGCAGGCGAACGCCCAGCCCGTGATCATGGAGTGGCCCATGACGGGGAGTCCCGATTCCGCGCGGATCCACATCGGAGAGCCGGGTCCGGATCCTCGTCGCGCGTTATGGTTCGGCCAGGCACTTGGCGAGCACACGTCGGGTGCGACATGGAGTACCGGGTCCGGACCGGATGGGTCCATGGTGCTGTTCGCTTCGATGATCATCCGTTCAAACCAGGAGGATCGCCCCTACCGCGTGATCCGGTTCACCATCTCTCCCGAGGTCCTGGTCCGGTCCATCACGGAATCATCCCAGTTGTACGGCATGTTCCACCTGGACCCCGAAGGCAGACCATGGAAGCTGCCCGATGACCAGCGATCGGCAGTGCCCATAAGCAGGGCCGTGGACCAGTGGTCCAAAACACTTACGGAATCGCCATTCTCGTTCCAACTTGGCGATCAGCGGTACATGGCTGCCGTTCAGCCCAACACCATCAACGGGATCCGCCTCTACACGGGAGGTGTCGTGGAGATGGACCCGATCCGTGCGCGCAGTCGCGGGGAGCGCATCGTGCTGTGGTCCGCAAGCGTCCTGTTGGTGGTGCTGGGAGGGCTGCTTGCGGGCGCATATCGGCGCGGGCGCCAGCGCGAGCAACGGGCTGAGCGGCGCGAACGGCAGAGCATCACGCAGGAACGCAGGCTGGCCAAGGTGATCAGCGAGCGGGAAACGCTCGACCGCGAAGTGCATCATCGGGTGAAGAACAACCTGCAAGTGGTGAGCAGCCTGTTGCACCTGCAGGCCGAACGTGTGGCCGACCCGGGCACGCGGAACGAATTCACCCGGGGCAAGCGTCGTATCGACAGCATGGCGCTGGTCCACCACAAACTGTATGCGCAAACAGATCTGCGGGCCATCGACCTGCGGCTCTTCATGGACCAGATCGCCAATGCTGTCCGGGCCATGCACGAGCCCACGAGCCGGGGGGTCAGCCACGCCGTGGATACGGGAGGGATCACAGCCAATGCCGACACGGCCATCCAACTCGGTATGATCCTCTGCGAGCTGCTTTCGAACGCGTTCCTCCACGCTTTCCCGTACATCACAGGAGGGCACATCGACATCGAGGTACGCGAGGCCGAGGACGGCATGTACCGGATGACCGTGCGTGACAATGGCAAGGGCATCGAACGTCAGGGCCAGGACAATGGCGCCGAGCTGGGGCTCGAACTGGCCGAGGGCCTTGCGGAACAGATCGATGGCCGCCTGGAGATCACGGTGAATGCGGGCACTCGGGTGGATGTCTACTTCCGCATGCAGGGCGAGGCGCCGGTACACGGCGTCAAGTAGGCTATCGGAGCCACTCCACCTCTACCCGGCGCTCCATGGGGTCACGTCCTGAACTGCGGCTGTCGCCGTAGTAGTTCAGCAGGAGCCGATCCGGGGTGATGCCACGCGCCATCAGATAATCGCGCACAGCCCTGGCGCGGCGTTCGCTCAGGGCAAGGTTCGTTCCGGGATCCCCGCTGCGATCGGTGTATCCGGTGATGAGCACCCGGTCCTGCGGTGACCGTGCGAGTTGTTCGAAGACCTCGTTCAACAGCACCCGGCTCCCGGCGTCCAGTACGCTCAGACCCCGCGGAAAACGTACCGTGATATTGTTACCGGTGAGCTCGCTGAGGTTCGCCAGCGGGTTGTCCTGATCACTTCCACCGCCCGCTTTCAGATCCTGGACCTCCAGACCGATGTCGTCGACACGACCTTCCAGGTCGTCCATGCGATCACGCAGGGCCCACAACTCCTTGCGCTGGTCCAGCCGGTCGATGCGCTCGTTGATGATGTCGAGTTCGGCCTTCAGCCAGCGGTCGCGCTTGCGGATCCGTGGCTGCCATTCGGGCTTTGGTGGATCGGTCGACGTATCGGCGATGGTGGCCCTGGCCCTGGTGGCAAGTTGGGCGAGGAACTCATCGGTCAACTGGCCGTCGACCGATGCCAGGGTGGTGTCCACCCCGAGGTCCAAGGCACAGAGAAAATTCGCATCGTCGTACACCGTGCTGCACACGGTGGGCACCTGCACATCACGACCTGTGGCGAAGGCGGTCCTGGGCGGTCCGGTCACGAGCACGTCCACACCGGCGAGTGGCAGCAGATCGGCGCGCAATTGGCGAGCGAGCTCCTGGCGCTGGCTGCGCACGTAGAAATAGATGGCCAGATACTTGTCCTGGTCGCCGCCAGCGTCCACGCCGAAGGAGGCCTGGCTCCAATCGATATGGGTGATGCGCGACAACTGATCGATGGTCGGTCCCGAGAATCCGCTGAAACTCCCATCGGCACCGAACTCGTGCGCGGCACCGGCCACCATGGCGTTCAGGTCCATCATCAGGTGTTCATCGTCCGCATCGGCGGAGACCCCGCCCTTGGAAAAATGTATCCGCTGATCCAGGTATTGCTCAATGGCCGCCAGGAGCAGGGGCCGCAGCATGAGCGCGTGGCCGGTGGCGGGTGCGGTGAGGCGCTGATAAGAGAAGGCGCCGGGCTGGTCGGCGGGCAGGCGCCACGTGGCCTGCAGCGCCGGCTCCATTGCGTCCACGCCCGCGTAACCCCTCACCATGACCGTGTTCGCATCGCTCTCCGCACGCAGGTCCAGCCCCTTCTGCGCGGCCGTGGACAGGGCGGCAAGGAACAGCACGGGAAGCATGAGCGGTCGCATCGCGACGCGAACTTAGAACGGCGGACAGGGCAGCACCCGTAGAACCGGCCCGTCCCGGCCCACTCTTATCAACAGCCCGTGTTCGACCGGCCGGGGGATCGGGTTGATCGCCACCCTTGCGGGCTACCGCACAGCGTACTTGGAGGCCGTGAATCCGGCGAACCACTGTTGCGCATCATCCACCACGGAGAAGACACGGAACGGGAACCGGGGTTTGTGGAACCGCAGGAAGAAATCACCCTGGATCCGGTCCGGGAGGTCGTAGGCCATGAAGGCCACCGGGCGCGAACGATTGTCGCAGGTACGCGCCAGGAATGCCTTGGCCTCGGGCGTCATGCGCACCAGCTCATCCTGCTGCACCAGGATGGGCATGCCGCCGATGGGGTCCCTGCGATGTACGGCACGGAGGATGTCCTTCATGATGCTCTCGTCGATGGGAGCCGAATTGCCCAGCAGAAGCACAAGCACGTCTTCGGACTCCTCGATGTGGAAGTGCGGGTTGAAGAACCCCGGATCCTGATCAACCATGAGCGAAAGCTACCCGGTCCATCATACCGGCCAACGTTCGTGGAAGCTAAGTGTGAACAGGGCAACGTGAAGATCCCGGGTCGCCAGCACAGGGAGATCCGTGTGCCGGTCAGGAGGATCAACGCTGCAACACCTCGCGTACGGGCTCACCTATGGCCGCATCGGGCAACGAGCAGCCGAGGATCATGCAGATCGTGGGGACGATGTCCGTGATCGATGTTCGACGTACGACGTCCCCTTTCACCACGCCGTGGCCGAAGAAGATAGTGGGCACATGGGTGTCGTAGTTCCACACCGAACCGTGATCGGCCCCCTGCCTGGCCATGCCTGGCCATGCCGAGAGGTATCCGGGACGTAGGATGAAGGCGACATCGCCACTGCGCTCGAAGAAGAAACCGCGTTGCACGAGGGCGGCACGTCCGGCGAGTCGCGTTCCGCGTACGAGGTTCTCCGCCGTGTACGCATCGGCCACACCCGGGAACGCACGCACGGCAGCGGCGGCCACATCCTGCACCTGGGCCCGGTCGAGCTTGTTCGCCAGGATGAGCGAGTCATTCAGGAAGAACTGCTCCTTCACCCGCTTGCGCACCCATTTTCCGGTACCGAATCGCTGCATCAATGCGGCATCCACCGCTGCCGACAGTTCCGCCATCTCCACATAGCCCGCACTGGCCTTCCTGCTTTTCAGGTATTCCGGTACATCACCCCCGGCATGGTCCGCGGTGAGAAAGACGGTGTATCCCCCCTGGCCGATCCGTTCGTCCAGTCCGGTCAGCAGGCGCTCCAGTTCGCGATCGAGCCGGAGATACATGTCCTCCACTTCCAAGGAGAGCGGCCCCGTGGCATGTCCGATCTCATCGGTACCACCGTAGCTCACCGAGAGCAGGTCGGGCACCTCATCACGCCCCATGCCCTCCCCTTCCAGGGCCGCCATCGCGAGTTCGGTAACGAGGGTGAGACCGGCCGGGACCGTTTTCAGCAGCCCCATGTTGTTCCCGCTCGCGGCGAAGGCGCGGGCAAGGTCGAGGGGCAACACAGGATGCTCCACGCCCGGCAGGAGTTCCTCGTACGGATTATCGTCGGGCATGGATTGATGATACCGTTCGCGCGGGAGCAACAGGTCCCAGGTGCCTTTGAGATATTCCGCGGGCAACCGGCGTGCGTTGAATCGGACAAGCCAGTCGGGCAGGCTTTCCATGTACCATCGGCTGGTGGCGAAGCGTCCTTCGGCATCCTCGAAGTTCCAGTATGCGGCATCGCCCGTCCTTCCGATGGGCAGGATGGCGGCCCGGTCCTTCCAGGCCACGCCGATGGTCTTCGAGCGGCCCTCGTAACGCCGCTCCATCTCATCGGCCAGGGTGCTGCTGCGCAGGTTCACCGGCGATCGTTGCGCCCGTGGGCCCTCGGCGCCCACACCGCTGGTCGCGTCATCCTGCACGCAGTTCAGCCCCTTGCCGGTGCTGCGGATGAACATGTCGTTGGCCACGATGCCATGATCGTGCGGGGTGGTGCCGGTGTAGATGCTCGCATGGCCCGGCCCGGTGTGGGTGGGTGCATAGTTGTAGTGCATATCGCGCAGGAAAGCACCTTCGCCGATGAGGCGTTTGAACCCGCCGGTGCTGAAATTATCCCAGTATCGATAAATGTAATCCGTCCGCATCTGGTCCACAACGATGCCCACCACCAGCTTGGGAGGCGTGGTCCACGCGGGCTTGGGGATCATTTCCGCAAGCGGCACGGCCACGGGCAGTTTCCCGCTCTGGGCTTCTGTGCGGATCGTGGCCAGGAAAAAAAAGACCAACGGCCAGGCCCGGGCGACCCCGACGAAGCGGGGCTTGAACATGGAGCCGGTGATCCCGAGGATGCGATTCATGCGGAACGGGCGAAGAGGTGGAACAACAGGATACCGGCGACCACGCTGACGAGGATGTTCAACGTGGCGAAGACGAACGATCCATCGCGGAGCAGGCGGAAGTTCTCGTAGCTGAAGGTGCTGAGCGTGCTGAAGCCTCCGCAGAAACCTACCGCCAACAAGGCACGCCACTGCTCCTTGTGCGGAAGATGCACTTCGAACCGCTGGATCAGCCAGGCGAGCAGCGCGGTGGCCAGCAGGTTGGCGGCCAGGGTCGCCCACGGGAAAGCGCCATCCCCCTCCACCGGCATCAGGATCCGGCTGAGGGCGAAGCGCGCGACGCTGCCCGCACCGCCACCCAGGAAGACCGCCAGCCACAGGTTCATGCGTTCGCGCGTCGTTCGTGCAACCAGAGGAAGAGGCGGAAGGCCAGCAGGCCGATGATCGCGCCGTACAGCCCGCCAACGATCACATCACCCGGGTAGTGTACACCGAGATAGACGCGACTGTATCCGATCAGGGCGGCCCAGGTGAGCAGGAGCCACAACGTCCACCACGGCTTGCGCAGGAGGATACCCGTCATGAACGCGGCCAGGCCGAAGTGGTTGGCCGCATGCGTGGAGACGAAGCCGAAATCGCCGCCCAAATGGCCCCGAACAGTGTGTACCAGGCCGGTGAGCGCCGGTTCGTGCGTAGGTCGCAGCCGCTGCACGGTGTTCTTGAAGAGCACCACGGAACCGGTGTCGGTACACAGGATCATCAGAGCGGCCACCGGCAGTGACCACCAGAGCCCGCGCCAACCCCAGCGCAGTTTGATCAGGATGAGGAACAGCACGTACACGGGGAACCAGATCCGCGGATCGCTCACATACCAGAAAAAGGTGTCCGCTCCCGGTGAGTGCGCCCCATTGATCACCAGGAACGCCGAACGGTCGGCTTGCAGGATGGCTTGGCCCAGGGACATGGCGAGGGCGAATATCGCGAGTGCGGGGAGACGAGTGGCGAGTGGCAGTTGCCACGGCAGGTTCGCCACTCGCCACTCGTCACTCGTCACTCAACGGATGCAACTTCCTCCACAGCACCTCCTTCAACTCGCCCAGGCCCTGGTTGGCCACGGAGCTGATGAGCACGCAATCCACCTTCCTGGGCAGTTCCTTCCGGATGGCCTTGGTGAGTTCGGCATCGAGCATGTCGCACTTGGTGATGGCCAGCACGATGTCCTTGTGCAGCAGTTCGGGGCTGAACTGTTCCAATTCGTTCTTCAGGATCCTGAAGTCCTTCTTGATGTCGGTGCTGTCGCAGGGGATCATGAAGAGCAGGACGCTGTTGCGCTCGATGTGGCGCAGGAAACGCAGGCCGAGCCCCTTGCCTTCGCTCGCCCCTTCGATGATGCCGGGGATATCGGCCATAACAAAGCTCCTGTTATCGTGGTATGGCACGATGCCGATGTTGGGCACCAGCGTGGTGAAGGGATAGTCGGCGATCTTCGGTTTGGCCGCGCTGATGCTGGCCAGCAGCGTGCTCTTGCCAGCGTTGGGGAAGCCCACCAGGCCCACATCCGCGAGCACCTTCAGCTCCAGTTTGAACCACTTCTGTTGGCCCGGCTCGCCGGGTTGCGCGAAGCGGGGCGTCTGGAACGTGGAGCTATGGAAGTGCTGGTTTCCGAGACCCCCTCGACCACCCTCCAGCAGGATCGTTTCCTGGCCGTTCTCGGTGATGTCGAACAGCACCTCCCCGGTCTCGTCGTCCTTAGCCACGGTGCCCAGCGGCACTTCGACCACCACGTCCTTGCCACTTCGACCACTGCACTGGTTGCCACTGCCCACCTCACCGTCACCCGCGATCACGTGCTTGGTGTAGCGCAGGTGCAGCAGCGTCCACAGCTGGCTGTTGCCGCGCAGGATCACGTTGCCGCCGCGCCCGCCGTCGCCGCCATCGGGGCCGCCCTTGGGCATGTACTTCTCGCGGCGCAAGTGCTTGCTGCCCGCCCCGCCCTTGCCGCTGCGGGCCTCGATGCGGATGTGGTCGATGAAGTTGGGGGTGCCGGACATGGGATCGGGAACTTGCCTTTCAGCCGATCACCTCTACCAGCCGTTCGGTAATGTCCGCGACAGAGCCCACGCCGTTGATGCCCTTGTACTTGCCTTGGGCGCTGTAGTAGTCCTTCAGCGGTGAAGTCTTCTGCTCGTACTCGGCGATGCGGTTGGCGATCACCTGTTCGTCACGGTCATCGGAACGGCCGCTCGTTTCACCACGCTTGAGCAGTCGCCGCACCAACTCGGGCCCGGGCACTTCCAAGGCGAGCATGGCGGTGATGGGCTGGCTCTTGGCATTGAGCATCTCGTCCAGCGCCTCGGCCTGGGCCTTGGTGCGGGGGAAGCCGTCGAAAATGAAACCTGGCGCGGTATTGTTCGCATCGATCCGGTTGCGGATCATGCCGATGACGATGTGGTCGCTCACCAGCTCACCACGCGACATGATCTCCTGGGCCTGGAGGCCGAGGGGCGTTTCATCCTTGATCTCGGCACGCAGCAGATCGCCGGTGCTCAGGTGTACCAGGCCGAACTTCTTGATGAGGAATTCGCTCTGGGTGCCCTTGCCCGCACCGGGGGGGCCGAAGAGCACGATGTTCAGTTTGTTCATGGTTCGTCTTGCCGTGGCCGCCGGTCGATCAACGGGAACATCCCTGGTCAATGTGTTCAGGCAGCCGGTGTTCAGTCCTTGATGAGGCGCAGGATGCCGGGCAGGTTACGGCCGAGGCCGTCGTGATCGAGCCCGCTGCCGACCACGAAATCGTTGGGGATGCGCATGGCCACGTGCTCGATGGGCAGGTCCTTCTTGTACGCTGCGGGTTTGAATAGCAGAGCGGCCACGCTCACCGAGGCAGGTTGATGGTCAGCGAGGACACCCATCAGGTGTTCGATGGTGTTCCCGGTATCCACGATGTCCTCCAGCACCACCACGTGCCGTCCATGGATACGCTCGTTGAGGCCGATGAGTTGATGGACCTGACCGGTACTCGTGGTGCCGTGGTAGCTGGCCACCTTCACGAACGTGATCTCGCACTCGATGGTGATGCGTTTGAGCAGTTCGGAAGCGAAGAAGAACGAACCGTTGAGCACACCGATGAAGAGCGGGCGCATCCCGGCGTACTTCGCGTTGATGCCCACCGCCACCACATCGATGGCCCGGCCCAGTTCCTGTTCGGAGATGAAGGGTTCGAACCGCAGATCGTGTAGTTGGACGGTGGTCATACGGGTAGGCCCTTGGCTTGATCGCACTGGCATACAGGGCTGCGAAGGTAGCCCTCATCGTCCAACGCTTTGGAAACCGTCAAGCGGATATATTGGCATCATGTCTCCCCATCGACCCGTCCTGATCACCGCACTTTCGGCGATGCTGACCCAATCTTATGGTCAGGATCACTTCCAACGCTCGTTCGGCCCTATGACGGATACGGGCGCCTTCGATGTGGTGGATGCGGTACGACACCCGAACGGCTCATGGACGATGCGTACGAATGACGAAGGCGCACGGACGATACTCGGGTTGGAGCCTGACGGAACAAATGATTGGATCACCCGGCTCACTTCTTCGCAATTCAATAGCAACGGCGGAGCGCAAAGAATTGCTGATGCGGGTGTGAACGGTTCGATCGTGGTACTCAGTGACACGATGCTCAGCATGTCCCCGACGGTGAGTCGACGTCACTTCGACCTGATCGGGCTCGGCGCCACGGGAAACCTTCTTTGGTCCAAGCGTCACTATTTCGACATCCCATCCACTCTCCTGTTCCCGAGTACCCCCCACCATGTGGCCCCTACCACAACAGGAGGAATCTATGTGGAAGGAGGTGAGCCGGAACTGCCCGCCATATTCAAGTTCAGCAGTACCGGGGTCACCGAGTGGGGCCGGTCCATCGACGGCCCGAGCCCGATCGGTAACATCAGGGACATGATCCCGGATGGCAATGGCGGCTGCTATTTTTTGGCAGATGGCCTGCGGATCAGCGACGACAGCAGCCGGTTCGTCATCGGGCGACTGAACGCGAACGGCGCCCTTGCATGGTGCAAGACCGCCAGGCCTGCGCAAAGCGGCCGCGTGATCGAGCCGAAGAATGTCATTCTCCGCGCGAACGGCGACCTCCTCCTGCTCGGGCTTGAGTACGGTGCGACCGAAACATGGCGGGGCATTCTCTTGGAAATGGAGGCCGACGGGGATCCGGTATGGATCATGAAATACGCGTATGCAGGAGGCGGATCCATGGATCTGTACAGCGTGCGTGAGCGTTCCGATGGCCGCCTGTGGATGGACTTCCAATCGGGAGGATACGGCTTCATCCTGCTCAACATCGACGGGACGATCGATCACGCCGATCGCTTCACGTATCAACAGGTCGGAAGCAATGTTGGGGTGGTCGCTTGGAGCCAGACCCTGATGCACAATGATGAACTCGGAGTTGTGGGCGCCTACTTCATTGATGACCAAGGCCAGCCCGGGCCGCGTACGGAGTGGCTTTGGAACCTGGATGCGATGGAACCGGATCTCTGTGGCACCGATCCGGTGGTGGTCGAAGCCTACCAAGCGCAACTGAACGACCTGGTGTTCGAACAGGGTTTTTCCGTCTCCAACCTGAACGTGGGTGAAGCCCCGCTCACTGTGCAAGCCTCGGCTGTTGACCTCCCGCCCTCGTTGTCCTCGTGCTCCATCATCCTCGACGTGACGGAACCGGAGGTTGAGCCCGCCATGTCGATCGTACCCTCCATAGTGGCTGAAGGCATGCAGTTCGTGGTGCGAGCGGATGGCCTCAGCACCGTCCAGATCTCCGATCTGAGCGGCCGCAAGGTCATGTTCACAAGTAGTGGGAGCAACAACCGGGTTTCGGTACACACCAACGGCTGGGGATCTGGCATCCACATGGTGTGCGCTCGTGACGAGCGTGGCGCGATCATCGGGATCGGCCGGGTGATGGTCCAGTGAACGGAGTACCTGCTTTGCGCCCTGCAAGTCACCTGCACCATACTTTCGGCACGATGCGGCACGCACTTCTCATCACGACGCTCCTTGTCGCGCTGATCACGCGCGCCGGTGGCGAGCTCTGGCCCGTGGGCGCGCGCTTCGCGGGCATGGGCAACGCGGGCCTCACCCTGGTGGACCTCTGGAGCGTGAGCGCCAACCAGGCCGGACTGGCCGGGCTGGAACACCCCGTGGCCGGCGCATACTACCAGCAGCATTGGCTCAGCAGCGACCTCGCCATGCAGGGGCTCGCCTTCGCCATGCCACTGGGCAAGGGCTGTATCGCGGTGAATGGCGGTTCCTTCGGCAGCACGGGGCTGTTCGCGCAACAGCGGTACGGGCTGGCGTATGCCATGCGGTTGGGCCAGCGGTTGCGCGTGGGCGTGCAACTGGACTACCTGAACCTGCGCTTCGGTGAGAACTACGGAAAGACGGGTACCGTTACCGCCGAGGTGGGCCTGCAGGCGAAGTTGACCGACCACCTCTGGATCGCGGCCCATCTGTACAACCCCAACCGTGCCAGGCTGGGCGGACCGTACAACGAACGCGTACCCACCGTGTTCAGCGCGGGCCTGGGCTACACCTTCAGCGAGCGCGTGGTGCTTTGCGCGCAGGTGGATAAGGATATCGACCTGCCCGAGCGCTACCATGTGGGCATTGAATACCGCCCGGCGAACGTGCTGTACGTACGGGCGGGCGTGAGCAGCAGGCCCGTGCAGGGGCACGGCGGTGTGGGCGTGCGCATCAAAGGCCTGGAGATCGACTTGGCGGTGGCAGCACGATCGCAACTGGGCATCACGCCGATGTTCAACCTGAACTACCGCTTCGAATGAAACGCGTGGCGGTACTGGCCTTGGCGTGCCTGCTGGTGCGGTCGGCCTGCGCCCAGGACCCACCGGGCCGCGCCAGCGACGAGGTGGATCCGCAGAACGACCTGCGCGACATCATCGAACAGCGCATCGAGGCGGTGGCCGATCAGATGGGCAGCGACAACAACGTGGATCTCACGGCGCTCACCGAGGTACTCACCGACTACATCCGGTCGCCAATGGACCTGAACAAGGCTGAACCTCAGGACCTGGCGCAGCTGCAACTGCTGAGTGACGTGCAGGTCACCGCCATCATCGAGCATCGCCAGCGTTTCGGGCCCTTCATCAGCATTTACGAGCTGCAGACCATCGACGAGATGGACCCGCGTACGATCGCGCTGATCCGTCCCTTCGTTCAGGTACGTGCGGATGGCACCCGCTCGCGCGCCTCGTTCAAGGAGATCCTCAAGAACGGGTCGCACGAGATCCTTTCGCGCACCATCGTGAACGTGGAGCAGCGGGCCGGCTTCCGGGGACAGCGCAACCCCTTCGGCGTTTATTATACCGACCCCGACGGCGACGCGTTGCCCGACACGGAGAACGCCCACATCACCGACTCCCTGCGCCGCGCGAACAGATTGTATCTGGGCGACCCCTTCAAGATCTACGCCCGTTATCGTTTCCGCTACCGGCAGAACGTGAGTTTCGGTGTCACCATGGAGAAGGACGAGGGCGAACAGTTCTTCAAGGGCACGCAACCCAACGGCTTCGACTTCTACAGCGCGCACCTGTTCCTGCGCGACGTGGGCCCGGTGAAGTCCCTCGCCTTGGGCGACTACACCGCGCAGTTCGGGCAGGGACTCGTGTTCTGGAGCGGGCTGGCCTACGGCAGCAAGAGCGCGTACACCATGAACATCAAGCGCAACGCGGCAGGTCTGATGCCCTACTCCAGCGTGAACGAGAACCTCTTCTTGCGGGGCGTGGCCACCACGGTACGTATGGGCAAGCGACTGGAAGGCACGGCCTTCTTCAGCCATAAGGGCATCGATGCCAATGTGACGGACAGCGATGTGCCCCTGGACGAGAACATCGACCAGGAGGCGGCATTCAGTTCCCTGCTGGAGGACGGCTACCATCGTACCTACCAGGAGGTATCGCGCAAGGATGCGGTGCAGGAGACGATCCTCGGCGGGCACCTCCGGTACAAGCGGCCGAGATGGAGCGTGGGCGGCACCGTGGCCCATGTGGCGTACAACCACACGCTGGACAGGAACCTGTCGGTATACAACCGGTTCGAGTTGGAGGGGCAGGAGAACACCACCATGGGAGTGGACTGGAACGTGATGTACCGGAACCTCACCTGGTTCGGCGAGGGCGCGCGCAGTGCGAACGGCGGCATGGCCGGCACCACCGGTGTACTCGTGGCCCTGGACAAGCGGCTCTCGCTTTCCATGCTGTACCGGGATTTCGGTCGTGATTACCAGAATGCGTACAGCCGGGTGTTCGCCGAGGGCAGCAACCCGTGGAACGAGCGTGGCCTGTACACCGGTCTGGAGATCAGGCCCACGCGCGCCTGGAGCATAAACGCGTTCATGGACCAGTTCCGCTTCCCGTGGTTGCGCTATCTCACCAATGCGCCGAGCAGCGGGTACGATGTGTTCGGACAGGTCTCCTGGAAACCGGACAAGAAGACCGAGGTGTACGTGCGGGCGAGACACCAGGCGCACGAGCGCAACGCCAGTGGGGTTGAGACCGGCACGGACCCGCTGGTGGCACAGACCCAGACCAACTACCGGCTGAATGCCAGCTACAAGGTGGACGATCAGGTGAGCTTGCGCACACGCGTGGAACATGTCACCTACCGCCTCGGGGACGCACCTGCGGAACACGGCTTCCTGGTGTACGAGGACGTGGTACA
>JAFDZE010000017.1:45172-49872 GCA_018267155.1 Bacteroidota bacterium
GGCGTGGACATCTGGGTGCGGTACGGCGCCTGGATCTACAACGATGTCACCAGCATCAGCAGCGGCCTGCAGGAGACCAGCGGGAGCCGGAAGAGCGATGTGAAGGTGGAGGTGCGGGTGCGGTTGTGAGCAGTGGAGAAAAGAACCGGACAGGTCCGGGAAGTGCTCAACAGGATATGCCCCCCGGCATCCCTGACCAACGAACGGTACCTTTCGAACGAACAGCGGTGACCCGCAGGGGCTCGCGGTCGGGTAGTTTTGTGCACATGCTGCGCAACCTGCTTCCGGTCACGGCCTTGGCATCCATCCTGGCCTGTGTCCCGTGCATCGCCCTGACCCAGTCCCTTTCTTGGGTACGACCGATCGACGACGAACAGTATCCACAAGGATTGATCCACCGTTCGGACGGCAACATCGCTGTCATCACCGGAACAGGGACCTGGAGGAGCACCCTGGCCACGTATGATTGGCAAGGGAACCGATCGGACAGTCTCGATCTTCCCCGACCCACATTCGTCGATCCGATCGACGATGGATTCGTGATCGCCGGACGGTTCATCGGATCGCTTGAAATAGCCGACGACACCATCCAAGGCGGTACGGGGTGGAATGACATCTACATCGCTCGCTTCGATGGGGCGGATGAGCTTCAGTGGGTTATCAGCAGCAAATCCACGAGCAATAGCATGGTCATGCGCAACATGACGGTATCGCCCAATGGTCGGATCGCGATCATCATTGAGCATGACATGAGTTTCACGATCGGAGAGGACACCATTCCCAACAACCCGGGCCACGACTGGAAGATCCTCTCCTTCGCGCCCAGCGGCGATCTGGAATGGCAAAAGCCATTGTACTTCACGACCAATAGCACGGCGTTCTACGATACGAACATGTCCTACGACAATACCGGACGGCTATGGATCGCGGCGACGCTGGAGTACAGCATGATCGTGGACGGTGATACACTGGAAGTATCAGGCCCCGACCAGTACGACCACGCGATCATCGAATTCGCTCCGGATGGCGGTTTGTTGGCACACACCATCGTCCCCTACGAGGACCAGCCCGCCCGGGGCATGCGCTGCGATCATCTGATACCCCACCCGGACGGTGGCGTTCTATGGATGGGGACCTATCTGAACGGCACAACGCTGAACGGAACCGTGCTGGACAGCGCGGGCAACGGGAGTAACGCGCTCATCATGCGGCTCGACAGCCTGTTGGAGATGCAATGGCATACGGTATTCGGAGCGGACTCCAGCGAGGCTGTGACCGTCGGGTGCATAGATGGATCCACTGGAAAGATCCATCTTGCAGGAATCGCCGGGAACGGAACGGTCATCGGTCCGGACACCTTTCCGAGCGACCCCGTCTGGTTCGGATTCTTGATGACGATGGACTCCGATGGAATGATAGAGAACGGGCAATTCTATTGTGGTTCGACGGTGCCCTGGTCAGGTTCACCATACGAGCTCCTGTGCGTTGGAGGCCAATGCCATATTCTGGGTACCACAGGGATGTTCGAGCTCTTCACCGATGGTACGCTGCTGCAGAATGCCCACTACCTTGCTCGCTTCGATGCCGAAGGCACCACATCCATCACCACGGCAGCCCGCTCAAACGCGTCGTTCCAGATCATACCCTGCCCATCGCAGGGTCCGGTGGACCTTCGGCTCCACCCATCGCACGATGGCCGGTACAACGTTTCTGTGATGAACGCGTTAGTCGAAACGGTGCGGCAGGAGGTGCTGTTCTTCATCGCCGGGACTGCACACCTGGACCTGTCCGGTCTTGCTGGTGGCATATATACCATCCACCTCAACACTGCAGAGGGCCCAGTGGTGTGTCGGACGATCATCGAATGACCTCCTGATCATCGCGCAATGGCTCTCCGCAAAGCGTTCACATTGTCCATGACGCCGCTTCTCCTGAGTAACATGGCCCGCTGGAGCGTGATGCGCGGCGTGGACCTGTGGGTGCGCTACGGCGCCTGGATCTACAATGATGTCACCAGCATCAGCAGCGGCCTGCAGGAGACCAGCGGGAGCCGGAAGAGCGATGTGAAGGTGGAGGTGCGGGTGCGGTTGTGAGGGAGTCAGCCCCCGCGCCATACGTCCGGAGGAGCGGAAAGGCAGGTCACGCTGAGTCCGTCAAAGCACGAGCCCGCCGGACCGTGACATTCACCGGACCTGGAACGGAGGTACATGCGCATGGGCGATCCAGGGCGCATGCCGGACAAGGCGATCGACATTCGCCGTGCTCAACCCTTGCGCTTCGCCCTCTTTCTGGCCCGCTGCACATCCTTCTCCTGCATGACGAAACTGATGGGCAGTACATAACGGCTGCGCACCACTTCGCCGGCCTGCATGCCCGGTATCCAGTTCTTCATGCTGCCCACCACGCGCACGGCTTCGGCATCAAGCAGGGCATGTACGCCGCGTTTCACCCGCACGGAATCCACATGGCCGTCCTTCTCCACCACGAACTCGACGAAGACCTTGCCCATGATGCCCCGGTCCATCGCCTCCGGGGGATAGATGGTCTCCTCCTTGAGGAACGCGAACAGTGCTGCCTGGCCTCCGGGGTACTCGGGCGGCCGATCCAGAACGGGGCCGTTGGCCGTATCGCGCAGATGGCCCGGACCATCGAACACCTCTTGGGCCTTGTCCGCATGCTGCCGGAGCTCATCGGTGCTGCTCTGCGCGAAGCATACCGCCCCGCACCACAAGGCCCAGATGGTGGTACCGATCATCTTCCTTCGCATGGCTGACCAAAGTTAATCCACGTCCGGTCCACGAACCTACATTCGCCGCACACGCATCAGCACATCAACCCCTCGGCTGATCGGTCCAACGTGAGCAACGTCTACTACCCCGATTACCTCCAGCTCGACAAGATCCTCGACGCGCAGGCGCTCGAGAGCGACAAGAACGGCCAGCACGCGCACGATGAGATGCTGTTCATCATCATCCACCAGGCGTATGAGCTCTGGTTCAAACAGGTGCTGTACGAAGTGGACAGCGTGATGGGCATCTTCAAGAACAAGGAGGTGGACGACAACGCCGGCGAGTTGAACGTGGCGGTACACCGCCTGCAGCGTGTGAAGACCATCCTCGATGTGCTGGTACACCAATGGGAGATCATCGAAACGATGACACCGCTCGATTTCCTGGATTTCCGTGACATGCTGCGCCCGGCCAGCGGCTTCCAGAGCATGCAGTTCAAGATCCTGGAGGCGCGCCTGGGGTTGCGCATGGAGGCGCGCTTCGGCAAGCAGTACTACACCAGCCAATTGAAGCCGGAGCACAAGGCGCGGATCGAGGTGCTGGAGAGCGAACAGACCTTGCTGGAACTGGTGATCGCGTGGCTGGAACGCATGCCCTTCCTCAAGCCCGAGTACTGGCCCGGCGAAGCACGCTTCTTCGACCAGTTGGAAAAATTGTACGTGGGCAGCCTCGTGTCCGGAGAGGAGGGCAACGCGGCGATGTGGCGCAAGATCTTCGTCGATGGCTCGCCCGAGCGCCACTTCTCGCCCGCGGCCGCCCGCAGCGCCCTGTTCATCATGCTCTATCGCGACGAACCGATCTTCCAGCAGGCCTTCCGCTTCCTGGATTCGCTGCTGGACATCGACACGGTGATGGCCTCGTGGCGGGCGCGGCACATCAGCATGGTACACCGCATGATCGGCCTGCGCGTGGGCACCGGTGGCAGTACCGGAAAAAACTACCTGAAAGGCGCAATGGACAGCCACCACATCTTCAGCGAGGTGGCCGACCTGAGCAGCTTCCTCTTCGAGCGGCGCAAGTTGCCCGCGCTGCCGGCGGATCTCAAGCGCGCGATGGGCTTCCGGGCCTGAGCGGCAGTCGGATCACTTTCGGGGAGGATCCTTTTCGATGGCGGCGTACGAGGCCGTGTGGTCCACGTGCGGATGCGCACGGATGATCGCGATCTCGTCCTTGGTGAGTTGGGTCTGTGGCGTGCCGAGGCGCGCTGCTTTGTACATCAGGAGATCCTGGTCCTTCACATGCTCCAAGCCGAGCAAATGGCCGAGTTCATGCGCGAGTACGCTCGCTCCCAATTGCGGCAGGCCGAAAGGCCAATGGATACAGGCGTAACACCAGGCCTCGGCCGAATGCCCGTTGATACCGCCACCACTGAACTGACGGATGAAACCGATGTTCACCTCCTCCCGTGTGAAGCCCACCGAACCGAGCTGGATCGCGAGCGCATCGAGGTCCGCCTCCGGGTCTGCACGTCCATCGGAGCGGCTGCCCCTGAATTCGGCCGCCGCGAACTTCACCAGGGAGAACTCCACGCGGGCGGGTGCCAGGATCGCGTTCGCTTTGTTCAACGTGGAGGTCACGTTCGCCTGGTCCCATCCGGTAGGTTCGGCCACCAGCACCCCGTCCTTTTCCACCATCAGTTCCAGGATGGTACAACGCGCCTTGATACGTACTGTTCTCATGGGATATCCGGGTCGGTCACACCGAAGGACGAAGATACTGGGACGGTGGGAACGAAGCGGTCGATCATGGGTTGAACCGCGTGAAGGTGCGAGGGTGCGAGAGCTACAACTCACGCACCTCCTCACTCTCGCACCCATCACCACGAGCAATGTGGTAAGCCAAGCCTTCGGAACTTCATCACCGTCCCGGTAGTTCGGATACGTCCGTACTGACTCGTCCTGAAATGGGTTT
>JAFDZE010000018.1 GCA_018267155.1 Bacteroidota bacterium
CGATCATCGGGCAACAGCTCTACAAGCGTCGCGAAATGCTCCGCATCCGATAATACCTTCTCGCGTAGCCGCTGCCAATCGGCCTCGATCCCGATCGGAGGGTGTGTGAAACTGAACTTATCGTGTGCATCGAGCGGTCCGCCCTCCAGGACCTTGAGCACCGCGGCCACGAAATAGTTGATGTGGAAGGTGAGCGCCGCGATGGTGTTGAAACCCTCGCGCTGGTGCTGGGCCTCCCTCATCGTCACGTCCGCGAGGGTATCACGCACGTTCACGCAGGTCCAGTTACCGCCGAAGTGGACATCGCGGAAGTGTTGGGCAATGGTGGCGGCGGTAATCACACCGTAAAACTACGACCATGGACGACCTGTCTGGACAGAGCGCCGCGGCGGTATCACGGGCCCTGGCCATCCCGATGGAACCCTTGCGGGCGGGTCGGCACGCTTTCCGCAGAGCGGGTGGAGGAAATACTGCGTGGCGTGCGCTTCCTGCAAAGGGCCTTTCAGCGATAAGACGTGCGCTTCCTCTATCGCCAATAGTTGTTCGCAGCGGCCACCGTCTGGAAATTGATGGCGATCACCTGTGATGCTGCCGTAAGGCTGTCGGCGTTGTTGGCGTAGTCCGCCCGGAGTTTGTCGCGCACCTCGGCCGAGGGCTGCGTGTACTTCACCCCCATGCGCGAGAGTTTGATGGCCAATTCATACCCTTCTTGCGGGGTGGCGGTGATCAGCGAGGTGAGCCAGGTGTCTGCCATGATGATGCGTCCTTGATGCGCTCAAACGTACAACACCCCGGAACTGAACTGTGACAGGTTACGCAACATCCGACAGTCGGGTGAGGCGACGTACCCCATCCACTTCTCGAATGCGCCAGCAACGGACAACGAACGATCGACCTCCAGGTGGGCAAGCTGGCACCAGGGACGTACACTCCGGCTGTCCATGACCGGGAAGGCCATGTGCGGGGCCTGTTCGTGGTGGAATGACTTGGCGCGATCACGCAACTCCGGTTGTCCTTGGAACTCCCCTCCGAACCGCAGGACACTCCACGTGCGGTAGCTTAGTATTGCGGTATCCCACAGATCATACGCCCCTGTCATGATACACCAGAGGATCCCTGTCCTGCTGTCCATGATCGCGATCCTGGCAAGCATCTCCCCTGCGCGAAGCCAGACACAGCCATCGCTTGATTGGAGCCCGGTAATGGATGTGGATGCGGCGGGGGAAGGAGGACTCCGTCCGCGGATCGCATTGAACGCGGAGCAACGGCCGGTGGTGCTATGGGGCGACAACGACCCCATGACCAACCGGGTCGCGGTGGGCAACGGGCTTTCCTTCGGTGCAGCGACGGAAGTGAGCGGACCCGGGTGGGCGCCGGCGGTGGCCGATTGGATGGGCAGCAGCATCGCTTCGATGGGCGATACCGTTTGGGTGGTAATGAAATCCACTCCGGAGGAACAGCGCCCCGTATACGTACGGGCATCCTACGACGGCGGTGCGAGCTGGGGCGACACGCTGCGGGTGGACCCTTACGACGGCCTGGTCTCCCGCTTCCCGTCCATCGCCGTGAACGAACAGGGGGAGCCACTGGTCCAGTACATGCAATTCGATAGCGGGTACAACGGAGCGCGACAGGTCATGTGCCGGTGGAACGGTGCGGGCTTCGATCCACCGGTTCAACTGAGCACCCCGTTCTCGGCTGGCCTGGTCTGCGACTGCTGTCCGAACCAGGCGCTGATCGATGGCACACGGGCTGTCGGGCTCTACCGCAACGCGGACCAGAATGACCGCGTCATCTGGGGCGCCTCATCCACCGATGGCGGGGCCACTTTTCCCACGGGCGGTCCCTTGGACGGCACGGACTGGATCTTCCCCTCCTGCCCCTCGAGCGGCCCCGACGGCATCCTGGGCGGGAATACCCTGATCACCGTATGGATGTCCGGAGCGGAGAACGGGACCAAGGTGTACATCGGGAGCGCATCGGCCGACGACCTCGCGACCGCCGGTCGCGCCACCGTGCATGGTGGACAACTCTCCTCGTTGGCACAGAACTTCCCGCGCATAGCGGGCCATGGCGATACCCTTGGCGTAGTATGGGAGCAGAGCATGGCCGGGCAACGGGAGATCCTGTTCAGCTGGAGCACCACCGGACCGGACGGCCTCAGCGGTCCCGACACGGTGAACACGGACCTGTCAGGGGCTCAAAAAACACCGGATATCGAGTACAGGAACGGGGTGTTCCACATCGTATGGAGCGAGGGCGCGGCACAGCAGGTGCGGTACCGCACGGCCACCATCCAAGAGACCACCGGCATGGTCAGCCACGGGACGCCCCGGGTATCGGTTCATCCCGACCCAGCAATGGACCGTATCACCATCAGCGGAGGACCCTGGACCGAAACCACCGTGCTTGATGCGCAGGGACGACCGGCAGGTACACTGGCACCTTCCGGCCAATGCCTCCAAGTAGCGTCCCTGGCACCTGGTCCGTATCTGCTGTTGTTGCGCGCGGTGGACGGCAGAATGGCCTTTGCCCGCTTCGTGAAGCAGTGAGTCCCTGCGGGAGCCTCTACTCCGGAGCACATCTTGGTGGTGGAAGTGCTCCGCACCGCTGGACCGGTCCTCCCTCCCTACCGTTGTCCATAGTGTACGCATCGCCATCCACAGCGAACTTGTTGCGCACGTTCCGCATGTCCACCCGGAGGCCTTGGGACGCTCCTGCGCTCTGTTCCCCGGTCATCGGAGTTGTACCGTGCAGACCTGGATAACCCCTCCGCATGGGCCGACCAGCCCTTCCCTGCCCGTGACCGTCCATCAGGAACGTAGCTCATCCGGACGGCGCGCGGAAAGCCGTTAACGACCCCATATATCGCGCCACCATCGAAAGACGTACGACCTTCGCACCGTGTCCGCACAAGCCGAACCGGATCCTACCACCCTCCGGGTATTGCCCTGGCTGGTGGCGGTGGGGCTCTTCATGGAGCACCTGGACATCAGCATCCTGAACACGGCCATCCCCGTGATCGCCGAGGACATGGGCATCACGGCATTGAGCTTGAAGGCGGTGCTCACCAGTTACACCCTGGCGCTGGCCATCTTCATTCCGGTGAGCGGCTGGGTGGCCGATCGGTACGGCACGCGCCGCGTGTTCCGAACGGCGGTGGCGGTGTTCACGATCGGTTCATTGTTGTGCGGACTGAGCACCAACCTGCCCATGCTCATCGCCTCGCGCTTCATACAGGGCGTGGGCGGCAGCATGATGGTGCCCGTGGGCCGCATCGCGTTGATCCGTGCCTACCCGCGATCGCGCATGCTGGCCATGATGAACTACGTGGTGATCCCCGCGCTGATCGCCCCGCTGGTGGGTCCGTTCATCGGCGGCTCCATCGTCCACCTCTTCCCCTGGCGCACCATCTTTCTGGTGAACATCCCGATCGGCCTGGCGGGCTGGTGGATGATCCGGCGCCACATGCCCGACTTCCGCGACACGGCGGAAACCCCGTTGGATCGTATCGGCATGGTGCTCTTCGGTGCAGGCATCGCCCTGCTCTCGTACGTGCTGGAGGTCTTCGGCGAGCACAGCTGGCCGCCCATGGGCATCGCCTTCCTCTTCGCCACCTCCATCGTACTGCTGATCGGGTATCGCATGCACGCGCGGCACACGGCCCATCCGCTGCTGTACATGCGGCTCTTCGCGGTGCGCACCTTCCGCATCCCGGTGATCGGCGGTTTCATCACGCGGCTGGGCGTGGGCGGCATGCCCTTCCTACTGCCACTGCTGTACCAGATCGGTCTGGGCTATTCGCCCTTGGAGGCGGGCCTGCTCACCACCCCGCTGGCCGTGGCCGCCATCGGCATGAAGATCATGAGCCGCGGCCTGCTCGCGCGCTACGGTCACCGGCAGGTGCTGCTGTGGAACACCTGGCTGCTGGGCGCGTGCATCATGCTGTACGCCCTGGTCGATACCCGCACACCCGTATCCATCATCGTTCTGCTCAGCCTCTTGCAGGGCCTCTTCTCCTCGTTGCAGTTCACGTGCATGAACTCGCTCACCTACGCCGATGTGGACGATGAACGCGCCAGCGAGGCCAGCAGCATCGCCAGTACCGCGCAGCAACTCGCCCTCAGCTTCGGTGTGGCGGTGGCCTCCCTGGTGGCGGCGCTCTTCCTGGACCACATCCCCCAGAGCGACCGGTCGGCCTACATCGGCGGGCTGCACCACACGTTCCTGGTG
Organism: Bacteroidota bacterium; assembly: GCA_018267155.1. Classification (GTDB taxonomy): domain Bacteria; phylum Bacteroidota; class Bacteroidia; order Flavobacteriales_F; family PHOS-HE28; genus PHOS-HE28. The sequence goes on from JAFDZE010000018.1 coordinate 4,234, forward strand.
CTCGGCGGCTTCACCATCGTTTCGGGACTGCTTTTCCGCGGACTGCGCCGGATGGACGGAGCCAATGTGAGCCACTTCATGCTGCGGCAGGAGGCGGTGGCATGAGCGTGCCGCGACCGCTGATCACGCATCACTGCCATCCGTGATCCATACCAACGATCCGACCACACGGTACCGTTCACCGCCGTTCCAGTTCCGCCCGCAACTCCTGCGCGATCCGCCAGCCCTCGGCCCGGTACGCGAATATCCCTCCAGCCTTCTCCTTGAACGCCAGCTTGCGCTCCCACACACCAAAAACAAGTAGCGGGCAATACCCCTCGTAGCGTATGCCCGGTTCGGTCACCGCCACCTCGAAAACGATCAACCCGCCTTGGTCCACAGACTTGTACCACGTGTTGAAACCCGGTCGTTCGCGCAGGCGGAACACCACCATGGCATCGCCGCTTCCAGTGGTGATCCGTGCCTTGCCTTTGGTGAATGCCGCCTGGGTGAAGCCACGCGTGGTGAACCAGCGGTTGATCGCTTCATGCGTGGAAAGCGTGATCATGGCAGCAAGGTAGCAACACGCCATTACCGATCTTCGCACCATGCGCCTCACCGTCCGCAACATGGTCTGCGCCCGCTGCGTGGCCGCCGTGGAACAGATCGTCAAGGATACCGGACTGGCCCTGCGCAACATCGAGCTGGGCGAGGTGGAGCTGGAGGCCGCGCCCACGCCCGCGCAACTGGAACAACTGCGGCAAGGCTTGGAGGCCGTGGGCTTCGAGCTGGTGGACGATCGCGACGCCGCCACCATCGCCCGCATCAAGGCCGCCATCGTGAAGCTCGTGCACCACAGCGACGAAGCCGCACCGAAGGTGAAGCTCAGCGAGCTGTTGAGCAACGCGCTGCACCGCGAATACTCGAGCCTCTCTTCGCTCTTCACGCAGGTGGAGGGCATCACCATCGAGCAGTTCTTCCTGCTGCAACGCCTGGAGCGCGTGAAGGAGCTGATCCGCTACGACGAGCTTACCATGAGCGAGATCGCCTTCCGCACCGGCTTCAGCAGCGTGGCCCACCTCAGCGCGCAGTTCAAGAAGCTTACGGGGATGACGCCCTCGGCGTTCAAGGCGATGGGGAAAGGACGCACCGCGTTGGATCGGGTGGGGTGAGCGCAGGCGGGGAACGGGTTTGTTCCTGGGTAGAAGAACATTAGTAAAGTTAATTTAGTAAAAGAGTATTACTTTTGGTCCATGAAGATCGACAACCCCTTCCTGGTGACGGCCTACGTGTCGCCGCAGTTCTTCTGCGACCGCGAGGCGGAGACCGCGACCATCGCCGGGGCCCTGCGCAATGGCCGGCACGTGATGCTCTACAGCCCACGACGCTATGGCAAGACGGGCCTCATCCGCCACGTCTTCGGCACGCTCGCCAAGCAGCGCGGTACCACCACCGTCTTCGCCGACATCTACGCGGCGGACGATGCGCACCAGTTCAACGTGATCCTGGTCAACGCCGTGCATGAGGCGCTGAACCCCAGCCCGAAGCTTTTCTTGAAGAATGCCATGGCGTGGTTCTCGGCGCTGCGCCCCGTGGTGCAGTTCGATGAGCTGAGCGGCCAGCCCAGCATCGCCCTGGAGCGCGCCAAGCACCGCAAGGAGGAGGCCACCACGCGCGAGATCTTCCGGATCCTACGGCAACAGAAGCGCACCATCTTCCTGGCCCTCGACGAGTTCCAGCAGATCGCCGCCTTTCCCGATGTGCGCATGGATGCCGTGCTGCGCACCGAGCTGCAACGCAGCCCCAACGTGCGCTGCATCTTCTCCGGCAGCCAGCGCCACATCCTGCAGGACCTCTTCAACAACGCCACCAAGCCCTTCTTCGGCAGCGCCGACCAGGTGGAGCTCCACCGCATCGATCGCACCATGTACGCCGCCTTCGCCTGCACCC
>JAFDZE010000019.1 GCA_018267155.1 Bacteroidota bacterium
TAAACCCAGATTAGGACGGGTCAATGCGAACCACCTGCTCTGCCCCCCCCCCGCGCCTGGTTCCTGATCGTTGCAATGGCGTTCGGTTTCGGCACGATGGCGTATGCGGCGCCGTACACGATCTATTTGGACAATAGTCACACGAACTGCGGCTATTACGTATACGTCCAGATGGGACAGGGCTATTGTGATGGCTGTGAAGACTGCTGCCTGAACGGCAACTGTTCGGAGGAATGCCCAAGTAAATGCTGCTGGATCTGCACGGAGCAGGCCGATCCGGTCACGTACTATGTCGGGCCCGGCCAAGTGGTTCTCCAAAACCTGCCATCCGGTATGGGTGTTTGCAATTACAAGGTGTACGACGCCAACATGATCCTGGTGACCTTCTGCGATACGCAGACCACACCGGGTTGCACGTGCAGCTTTGATCCTGATCCTGATTATTTGGACTGCAATAACAGGCCACGAAGGATCGACTTGAACGCGTCATGCGTTTCCGGGACGATCAAATGGTCTTGAGGATGCGTTCACATCGGATCATCCTCACCGCCTGCTTCATCGTACCATGGATCGGGCATCTGCACGGTCAGCGCCGTAACGAGAACGCACTTTTGATGGGATATACGCAGTACGCTGGATCAAAACTGAATTTCGCGAACACAACACCCCTTGACCTGGGCGAGTTTCCCTTCCTGGCGTGGGGCGAATGCAGTTCGGCCATTTCCGACACCAGCGGGAATTTCCTCTTCGGTTTCGGGACCGGTGTGGTGTATGACCATGTTGGCGGTGTCATTGACCAGAGCCTGTGGTATGAACTGAACGGCGATGTCACCCAAGGGTCGTTGATCTTCCCACGCCCTGGAACTACCGGGGTCTATGACCTGTTCGTGATCAAGAACGCACCACAGCAAGGGTCCGACGTTTTTGTTGAGGCCGCCTGCCTCTCGGTGGACATGGCGCTGAACGGCGGGCTGGGTGGCGTTACGGCATCAGTCAGTTTCGGTGCGAACTACACCGAGAAATTGTGTGGGACCCCGCATGGCAACGGCACGGACTACTGGGCACTCACCCACGAATGGGGTACCAACGCCTTCCGCGCCTATCGCATTGATGCAGCCGGACTGGACACCGTGCCGATGGTAAGCCTCGCCGGATCGCCGCATACCGAGGCCTACGGCGACTGCCTGCGGACGAACTACCAGGGCGAGATGAAATTCTCCTATGCGGGCCACCTCATTGCGCTTTGCACACAAAATACACCCTGCGAGGAGGGATCATGGGCCATCCAACCCGCGATCGTACAACTCTTTCATTTCAACGACCTCACCGGAGATGTTTCCTATTGGATGGACCTGCCCGACCACCACATGACCTACGGACTGGACTTTTCCCAGGACGGCAGCAAACTCTATGTGGCGGGCAGCGACACGGTGGTACACTACGTGGACCAGTATGACCTGGATGCGGGCGACACCACGGCGATCATCGCATCGCGGTACCGGGTGTACGACTCCACGTACACGGAGATCAGTTCCCTCCGTCCCAGTGCCATGTCCTTCGCACCCGATGGCCGCTTGTATGTGAGCCACTTGGGCACCTCCTTGGACGCGATCCTGCACCCTGACCTGCCCGGCGCGGACTGCGGTTACACGGTGGGATATTTCCCCTTGGCAAACATGCACTACTTCGCCTCGCATTGCAACCAACTGAAACGTTATCACGACAGCGAATACAAGCGACCCGGCACGGTGGGGTTCCCTTCCGTTGTGCAAGCGCCCGGCTTCGGCGCATGGCCCAACCCGGCGGCATCGGTGCTGCACCTCGGCCTTCCAAACGGTATTGTTTCACCGGACATTCACATCTGCGATGCCACGGGCCGCACGGTTCATGTCTCGGGTCCGCAGGCCGCGCGCACCGGAACAATTGACGTGAGCAGCCTGGCCAATGGGCTCTACACCGTGAGCCTGCTGGATGGCAGCCGGATCCTGGGCGCTACGCGGGTGGTGGTACAACGCTGATCAAGGCTCAAGACACAAGGCTCAAGCTTCAAGACCCGCAAAACACTTGGTTGGCAATTTGAAGCTTGAGCATTGAAGCTTGAGCATTGAAGCTTGGGTCTTGTAGCTTCTCAATTATCTCCGTCCAGCAGGCCACCCAAGCCACCCAGGATCGAGCCTTCACCCTTGCGGCTGCCACCGGCCTTCGGCGAAGCGCTGATGATGTTGTCGGCCAAGCGGCTGAAGGGCAAGGACTGGATCCAGACATGTCCCGGACCGCGCAGCGTGGCGAAGAAGAGTCCCTCGCCTCCGAACAAGGTGTTCTTGATACCACCTACGAACTGGATGTCGTAATCGACGTTGCTTGTCAGGGCCACCAGGCATCCCGTGTCGACCCGAAGGGTCTCTCCGGCGCGCAACTCCTTCTGCACCGTGGTGCCCCCGGCCATTACGTACACCTGTCCATCACCTTCGAGCTTCTGCATGATGAAGCCCTCACCACCGAACAGCCCTGTTCCGAGCTTGCGCTGGAACGCGATGCCGATGTTCACCCCTTTGGCCGCGCAGAGGAAGGAATCCTTCTGGCAGATGAGCCGTTGGCCATAGTCGCGCAGGTCCAGCGGGATGATCTTCCCCGGGAAGGCCCCAGCGAACCAGACCGTACGGCGCTCGTGCGCCGTGTTCGTATACGTCGTCATGAAAAGGCTCTCCCCGGTGAGCACGCGCTTGCCCGCACCCCACAATTTGTTCAGGAAGCTCTGCTCCTCCCCGTTGCCACTGCCGAAAATGGTCTTCATCTCGATGCCCTCATCCATCATCATGAAGGCCCCGGCCTCGGCCAGTACGGTCTCCTGCGGGTCCAGCGTGATCTCCACGCATTGCATGTCATCACCTACGATGCGGTGGTCCAATTCGTGCGAAGTGCGGCTCATGGTGGTTGTGCGGCTCTGTTGCCGGGCCAAAGGTATCCGGAGGTCTTTCGGACGCGCAGCGGGCCAACAGCTAATTTGGCCGTTCCTGTAGAACAGCGATGCCAGAACCGACCACCACCGTCCTGAGGTCCGAAACGATCGATACCTCCGTGCTGCTGAAGGCCTGGGAGTTGATGTGCATGGCCAAGGCGATGACCGAACTCTACGAGGAGCACTTCAAGTTCACCAGCAAGTACGTGCATGCCACCAGCCGCGGGCACGAGGCCATCCAACTCGCGCTCGGACTCCAGCTGAAACCCCAGGACTTCGTATCGCCCTACTACCGGGACGACAGCATCCTGCTGGGCATCGGCATGCGTCCGTACGAGCTGATGCTCCAGTTGATGGCCAAGCGCGACGACCCGTTCAGTGGCGGTCGCAGCTATTACTGCCATCCGAGTCTCAAGCGCGAGGGCATGCCACGGATCCCCCACCAGAGCAGTGCCACCGGCATGCAGGGGATCCCCGCCACCGGTATCGCATTGGGCCTGTGGTACAAGGAGCGCGCGGGCATTCCGCACGACATGAACGGTGGCGATGGCGGTGCTCCCGTGGTCGTGTGCTCCTTCGGCGATGCATCGATCACCGAGGGTGAGGTGGCGGAGGCGTTCCAAATGGCCGTGCTGAAAAGCCTGCCCATCATCTACCTGGTGCAGGACAACGAATGGGACATCAGCGCCAGTGCCGACGAGTTCCGCAAGGGCGACGCCACCGCATACGCCAAAGGCTTCCCGGGACTGGAGACACGCACCATTGATGGGACGGATTTCTTCGAGAGCTATGCCACGCTGAATGAGGTGATCGGCCTGGTGCGCAAAGAGCGCCGCCCGTTCCTCGTCCATGCCAAGGTGCCTTTGCTGAATCACCATACCAGTGGTGTACGCATGGATTTCTACCGCACCTCGGAGAACCTTGCCCAACACCGCAAGCGCGATCCGCATCCGCGCTTCCTTCAGCAACTGCTGGACAACCGTCTGCAGATCGATGGGCTGAAGAAGCTGGAGCAGCAGGCCATCGCCACGGTCAAAGCGGACTTCGAACTCGCCCGGAACGCCGAGGATCCACGCCCGGAGGATCTGACCACGCACGACTTCGCGCCAACACCCGTCACCGGGGAAAAAGGGGAGCGCGCCCCCACCGACCGTGAACCGACGGTGATGGTGGACAGTGCGCTCTTCGCCATGCGGGAACTGATGCAGGAGGATGAGCGCTGCCTGCTCTACGGGCAGGATGTGGGCGCTCGGCTCGGCGGGGTGTTCCGCGAAGCCGCCACACTCGCACGCGACTTCGGGGATCATCGCGTGTTCAATACCCCGATCCAGGAAGCCTTCATCATTGGCAGTACCGTCGGCATGAGCGCCGCAGGCCTGAAGCCCATCGTGGAAGTGCAGTTCGCCGACTACATCTGGCCGGGATTGAACCAGTTGTTCACCGAAGTGGCCCGCTCCTGCTACCTCACGGTGGGCAAGTACCCGGTGAGTTGCATCATTCGTGTGCCCATCGGTGCGTACGGCAGCGGTGGCCCCTACCACAGCAGCAGTGTGGAAAGCGTGCTCTGCAACATCAAGGGCATCAAGGTGGCCTACCCGAGCACCGGTGCCGACCTGAAGGGCCTGATGAAGGCGGCCTACCACGACCCGAACCCCGTGGTGATGCTGGAACACAAGGGCCTGTATTGGAGCAAGATCAAGGGGACCGAGGATGCCAAAAGCATCGAACCATCACCGGACTACATCGTGCCCTTCGGCAAGGCCCGGATGGTGCAGCAGGCCGATGAGGTGCGCATCAGCCGTGGCGAGGCCGCCGTGATCGTCACGTACGGTATGGGCGTTTATTGGGCCAGAGCCGCCGCACGGGCCTTCCCCGGTCGTGTGAGCATCGTGGACCTGCGCACATTGGTACCGATGGATGAGGATGCCGTGATGGATGCCGTGCGTGCGCACGGCCGCTGCCTCGTGGTCACCGAGGAACAGTTGACCAACTCCTTCGCGCAAGCACTCGCCGGGCGTATCGGAGACGTCTGCTTCCGTGACCTGGACGCTCCCGTGCGTACCCTTGGCGCGATCGACATGCCCGCAGTTCCGTTGAACAGCACGTTGGAAGCGGCCATGATCCCCAATGCCGAGAAGGTGGAAGTGGTGCTGGGTGAATTGCTGGACTACTGATCCGGATGGAAGAGGGTTCGATACGCGTACCCCGCACCGCACGCTATCACCTGCTGGGCGAAGCCGATACCGCTCGTGCCTTGTGGGTGGTACTGCATGGTTACGGCCAACTCGCACGTTACTTCCTGAGGAACTTCGAGGGACTGAAGAACGACCTGTTGATCGTAGCGCCAGAAGGACTGAGCCGGTTCTACACCGACATCGGCCACACCCGCGTGGGTGCCACGTGGATGACCCGTGAGGACCGCACGCACGAGATCGCCGACCAGATCAGCTACCTCGACCTGCTCGCGGACACCGTGTTGAGAAGCTGCCCGCCGGGCACACCACTGCACGTGCTGGGATTCTCACAAGGGGTGGCCACCGCGTGCCGTTGGCTCGGCCTGGGGCGGGCTCATGCGCAACGGCTTGTGCTCTGGGGCGGCAGCCTGCCTCCGGACCTTCCCGTGAACGCCTGGACCGTGCAACTGGTGACCACACACGTCGAACTTGTTCATGGCATCAAGGATACCCTTGTGCCGGGATCCGTGGTCGCCGCGAGTGAGGCGCTCCTGCGTGATGCGGGTATACCGCACGAGACCCATCGTTTCGACGGTGGCCATGAACTGGATCCCTTCCTGCTGAAGCGCCTGATCACAGCGTGATCGACCCCTGGCGACCTTCCCAGCCGAGCATCGCGTCGATCGTACGCACGCTCACGCTGTGATAGTTGGGCCGTGCCGCGGCGTAGATGCCCTCGGCGATCGTTCGGCCCTTCTCCGTGGCCACCAACTCCTGGTACAGCGGGATCAGGAACTTGCGCCGCCCCACGGTCCGCAGGAACTCGTCCAACCGGAGGTACGCCGCATCGTAGTCGTTCAGGATGCACTGTTCCAACCAGGCCGCCAGGATCTCGGTGTTGCCGCTGCGCGTGAAACCGAATGACCGGTCCAGGTCGGCCATGCTGCCCTCCTCCAATCCCTTGGGCAGATGGCGCAGGAAGTGTATCCACTCGAAGGTGCTCCACCCCTGCGTAGCCAGTTCCTTTGCCGGAGTACCATTTCCCCAGCGCGCGATCTGCTCCTCCACTTTGGTGAAGCGGTCCGACACCGGAACGATATCGTCCTCGGGGATGCCCGGCTGATATACCCAGCGCTCCACATCCACGGTCACATTGGCGGGATCCAGGAGTTCCTCGTGCAGGTACGTGATGAAGCGTTCCGTGGTCATGCTCTGGAATGCGTAGCGATCGAAGTAGCCGCGCAAGAACGCATCGAACTTCTCGCGACCCACCCGGCTTTCCACAAGACGGAGCAACGCGAAACCCTTCTCGTACGCCACATCCGTCATGCCATCATCCGGATCGCGACCGGCCAGGTCGAGCTTCAGCCTGGTATCGCCGGGATCTCCCTTGGCTTCCATGTCCGCCACGGTGTTCATCAGGTCCTGGTGGCCGATCAGGCTCGTCATGGCGTTGTACTCCGGCCCGTACAATTCCTCGGTGATCCTGTGCTCGAAATACACGGTGAAGCCTTCGTTCAGCCAGAAGTCATTCCAGGTGGCATTCGTGACGAGGTTCCCGCTCCAACTGTGCGCGAGTTCATGGGCTATAAGCGCGGTGAGCGAACGATCGCCCGCGATCACCGTGGGCGTGGCGAAGGTGAGCATCGGATTCTCCATGCCTCCGAAGGGAAAGCTGGGCGGCAGTACGATCACATCGTAGCGGCCCCAGCGGTATGGCCCGTACAACGTCTCGGCGGTGCTTACCATCTTGCCCATATCGGCGAATTCCCAAACGGCCTTGTCGATCATGGTGCGTTCCGCATAGATCCCTGTGCGCTCATCGATGGGTTTGAAAACAATGTCGCCCACGGCCAGTGCCACCAGGTACGCGGGTATGGCCTTGTCCATGCGGAAATGATACACGCCATCGGCATTCCGCTCCTGCGGATTGGTGGCGCTCATCACCGCCATCAGGTCATTCGGCACGGTCACCTTCGCATCATAGGTGAAACGGATCCCGGGGCTGTCCTGCACGGGGATCCAGGTTCGCGTGAGGATCGCCTGACCTTGGGTGAAGAGGAATGGCTTGGTCTTATCGGCTGTTTGCCCGGGCGACAGCCATTGAAGGGCACGCGCTCCAGGGCCGGTCTCGTATGCGATGATCAGGCTGTCCGCCCCGGCTGGCAGCTTCACCGCCAGTTCGCGCCCCAGGAACGATGTGTCGCCGAGGGTGTAGGGGGCATCGGTGCCATCGGCCAGCTTGACCGAGTGGATGGTCAGACCATCGGTGTCGAATCGGATGGTGTCGCCCTTGCCCCTGTTGATGGCATACGCCGCAGTGCCCTTCAGGCGACGGGCCTCCATGTCCACGTTCAGGTCCAGGGAGAGATGGGTGATCACGGCCTCCTCGGGCCGGGCATGGCTATGGGGATCCATGATGTGGACGTTCTGGTCAGTGCCTTCCCGCTTCTGTGCGGCAGGTGATGTTCCCGGCCCGCCACAAGCGGTGAAAAGCAGTGCGATCACGGAAGCTATTGACCAAGAGGCGTATCGCATGGGAGGTTTCGTGCCGCACTTCACCAGGACTCCGGCGTTGGTGCGGGCACGAAGGTAGGCGGACCGGTATGGGTAGCGCCACTGCCTGAAGCGCATTTGGACCTGTTTGATGGATCCCAACCGCTTCGCTTCGGATCCCTTCAATTACATTCGCGGCCCAATTCGGGGTGTAGCGCAGCCCGGTAGCGCACTTGCATGGGGTGCAAGTGGTCGCTGGTTCGAATCCAGTCACCCCGACTGATCGTGCAGGGAGGCCAATTCGGCCTCCTTGCCTTTTTCTGATGGCCAGCTTCTACATCCTGTATTCCGCACCGCTGGATCGGTATCACATCGGCCATACCACGGAACCCACGCACGAACGACTACGCAAGCATTTGTCCCTCCACCGCGGATGGACAGCCCGTGCGCATGACTGGACCGTTGCGTACATCGAAGATCACTCCGACAAGGCCACAGCGTACCGTAGGGAATTGGAGGTCAAGTCCTGGAAAAGGCGTGATCGGATCGAAGCCCTGATCCGTGGTGAGAATCGCTAGCGCAGCCCGGTTGCGCATCCCGCCACGAGGGCGGGATGGTCGCTGGTCCGGATCCAGTCACCCCGACGGAATGAAAGGCCGTCCGACATGCACGGTCCTACGTGCTCTTCACACCGCATCAGGCTCGGAACGACCACAACAGCAATGATCACCAGCCCTGTGCGTTCATGATGGATCGCCAACGAAGGCGGAATGCTTGCCTGCTCCGATGGGCATCGATCATCACCACGCATGCGGTACCCGAAGAAGCGAACGGTATTCTTTAAGGATGAGCGGCGGGAGCAGTGCATGCCACACCTCTACTTTCGCGCCGCCTTCGGCCCGTACATGCGAACGTTCCTCCTCATCTGGGCCCTGATAGCCGCGTTCAACGGGCTCCGCGCGCAGACTCCATCCACCGTCAGCGGCTATGTGAACGACTCCACCAGCGGCGAGGCACTCATCGGGGCCAGCATCTTCATCAAGGAGATCGGTAAAGGCATTTCCACGAACACCTATGGCTATTGGTCGGTCACATTGCCCAACGGTCGTTACACCTTCACGGTGCGCTACATCGGCTACGCCACGTTCGAGCGCACTATCGACCTGCGGGCGAACCTGAAACTCGACATCGACCTGCGCCCATCGGTCACCGAGATGAAGCAGGTGGAGGTGGTGAAGGAGAAGCGCAAGAGCAACACCGAGAGTACCGACATGGGGCGCATCGATGTGGATGTGCAGAAACTGCAGACGCTTCCTGCGCTCCTGGGCGAGGTGGATATCCTGAAGACCATCCAGTACCTGCCCGGGGTGAAGAGCAACGGAGAGGGCAACAGCGGCTTCTATGTGCGGGGAGGTGGACCGGACCAGAACCTGATCCTGCTGGACGAGGCCACGGTGTACAACGCCAGCCACCTCTTCGGTTTCTTCAGCGTGTTCAACGCCGACGCGGTCAAGAACCTTGAACTGATCAAGGGTGGCATGCCCGCCAACTACGGAGGACGCGCCAGCAGCGTGCTGGACATCACCATGAAGGAGGGCAACGACCGGGGCTTCCACGGCCGAGGCGGCATCGGTCTCATCGCCAGCCGCCTCACCCTGGAGGGGCCCATCGTCAAGGAGCGCGGCAGCTTCATCGTCAGTGGTCGCCGCACATACGTGGACGTGCTGGCCAAGCCCCTCATCAACCCGGAGAGCACCTTCGCGGGAAGCGGGTATTATTTCTATGACCTCAACGCCAAGGCCAACTACCGTCTGGGACCGAAGGACCGCGTGTACCTCAGCGGTTACTTCGGCCGGGACGTGTTCGACCTGAAGGGCAGCCTGGCTGGCAGTCCGAGCTTCCGGATCCCCTGGGGCAACGCCACGGTGAGCACCCGCTGGAACCACGTTTTCGGGCCCAAACTCTTCATGAACGCCACCGCTGTCTTCAGCGACTATCGCTTCAGTTTCTCCGGTGGACAGGACCAGTTCGCGTTCAAGCTGAGCAGCGGCATCAAGGACATCGGCTTGAAGGTGGACCTCACCCAGTACCCGGCGCTCCGGCACCAACTGAAGTACGGCATGCAGTACACCCGCCACATCTATACGCCCAGCACGGTGGAAGTCGAGAGCGGTGATACGGACTTTGATATCGACACCCCCAGCAAGCTCCATGCTCACGAAGCCGCCGTGTACGCGCTGGATGAGTACGACATCACCGAGGATCTGCGCGTGAACGTCGGCTTGCGCTTCTCGTGGTTCGCCCATATCGGGCCCTTCCACGAGTACCTGCTCGGCACCGATGGGAGGCCCGACGGGGCGGTGGATCATGGTGCTGGCAAGATCGTGAAGACATACAGCGGACTGGAGCCACGCCTTTCCGCCCGCTACCGGATCGACGAGAACAGCAGCTTGAAGGCCAGCTTCAACCGCAACATGCAGTACGTGCATCTGGCCAGTTACAGCAGCGTGGGGCTGCCCACCGACGTGTGGATCCCGAGTGGCCAGAACGTGAAGCCGCAGATCGCGATGCAGTATGCCACCGGGTATTTCCGCGACCTGGCCGACCACACCTACGAGGCCAGCGTGGAGGTCTATTACAAGGACCTGTTCAACCAGATCGAGTTCGCCGAAGGGGCCACACCCGACGAAGGCGCCAACACCAACTACGACGCGATGCTGGTCTTCGGCAAAGGCTGGAGCTATGGCGCGGAGTTCTTCCTGAAGCGCCGCTTGGGGAAGATTACCGGCTGGGCGGGCTACACCTGGAGCAGGACCATGCGGCTCTTCCCCGATGTGAACCACGGCCGCGCGTTCCCCAGCAGATGGGACCGCCGGCACGACGGCAGTCTGGTGGTCAGCTACGAACTGAACCCGCGCTGGACTTTCGGCGGCACGTTCGTTTACAGCACCGGGCAGGCGACAACACTCCCCGTACAACGGTACTGGATCGAGGGCAGGCTCGTCAGCCAGTTCAGCGAGCGGAACGGATTCCGCATGGCGCCCTACCATAGACTGGACCTCGCCGCCACTTTGAAGAACAAGCCGGAGAAGACCATAACGGACAAGACCACGGGCGAAACGCGCATCGTGAAACGCCGTTACCGCAGCAGTTGGACACTTGCGGTTTACAACGTGTACAACCGGGCCAATCCGTATTTCTACTACTTCACCACCGAAGGCTCCACCAGCACAGGTGACCTGCGTCCGCAGGCCAAACAGGTCTCACTCTTCAGCATCCTCCCGTCCCTCACATGGAACTTCGAATTCTGAACCTCGCAGGCCTCGCCGTGTGCGCTGTGATATTCGGCGCGTGCGAGAAGGACATCGATGTGGACCTCCCCGATGCACCCGAGCAATTCGTGGTGGAGGGCACCATCGAACCGGGGCTCCCTCCTTTCGTGATCCTCACCCGCACCCAAGGCTGGTTCGAGCCCCTGTCGCCCACATCGCTGGCCGGGATCTTCGTGGGCGGTGCGACCGTGACGGTGGATAACGGGGACGGCCCCATCGCGCTCGATCAAGTCTGTACCGGCAGCCTTACACCCGAACAACTGGTCCTGGTCAGTGAGCTCACCGGCCTGGACCCCGCACTGCTCCACGCGGTTGACCTCTGCGTGTACGCCAGCGCGAACACGGCACTCTTCGGCGAAGCAGGGCGCACATACACCCTCCGGGTCCAAGTTGAAGGCCACGAACTCAGCGCCAGCACCACGATCCCGCATCCCGTCCCGCTCGACTCGGTCTGGTTCAAACTGGCCCAGGTGCGACCCGACGACGATTCGCTCGGCTTTGCCTGGTGCCGACTGACCGACCCGGATACCACCGGGAACAACTACCGATGGATGGCCCGCCGCATCAGTCATCGTTCGGATGGAAGCGCCGAGGACCCCTTCTACATCTCCCCTTTCGGCACCACCTTCGACGACCGCTTCATCAATGGATTGAGCGTGGACCTGAACACCGTTCGTGGCCGCGCTCCCTTCAGCAACAAACCCGAGGATGAGAATGAGGAGGCCGGGTTCTTCAAAACAGGCGATACGATCGCGGTCAAATTCCTGAGCATCGGACGGAGCGAATACGAATTCTACAAGAGTTACGAGGAGAACGTGAGCAGTTCGGGCGACATCTTCAGCACGCCCGTGAACGCCCGCGGCAACATCCACGGAGGCCTGGGCATCTGGGCCGGTCTGGGGGTGTACGCCGACACGATCTACTGCGAGTGAATGACCTTGGTCATTCCCACTTGCCCGCGGCCGGTACTGCTTTGGCGATCGGAGATAAGAACGCAACAACACCTTGATAGCGACAGGTCCGGTCGCATGGTACCTTCGCGCCACTGATCATGAGCGAGACCCCAGAACACGTAAAGTGCCTGATCATTGGATCGGGCCCCGCCGGATACGCAGCCGCCATTTATGCGGCCCGTGCTGACCTGAAACCGGTGATGTACGAAGGCCCCGTACCAGGAGGCCAGCTGACCCAGACCACCGAGGTGGACAACTACCCGGGTTACCCGAAAGGGCGGACCGGACCGGAGATGATGGAGGACCTGAAAGCACAGGCCCAACGATTCGAGACGGACGTGCGCAGCGGCTGGGTGACCAAAGTGGACCTTTCCGGGCCTGTACATAAGGTCTGGGTGGACGAGAAGACCGAGATCCATGCCGATGCGGTGATCATCAGCACCGGCGCCAGCGCCAACTGGCTGGGCCTGCCCAACGAATTGCGCCTGCGCGACCTGGGCGGCGGAGTGACCGCTTGCGCCGTGTGCGACGGCTTCTTCTACCGCGGCCAGACCGTGGCATTGGTGGGCGCCGGCGATTCCGCCTGCGAGGAGGCCACCTACCTCGCCAAGCTCTGCCCCAAGGTGTACATGCTCGTTCGCAAGGACATGTTCCGTGCCAGCAAGGCCATGGTCCACCGGGTGGAGAACACTCCGAACATCGAGGTGCTCTTCAATACCGAAGTAAAGGATGTGCTCGGGGAGCATGCCGTAGAAGGCTTGATCACGGTGAACAACAAGAGCGGCGAAGAGCGCAAATTGGACGTCACCGGTCTCTTCATCGCCATCGGCCACAAGCCGGCCACCGACCTGTTCAAGGGCTGGCTGGACATGGACGAGACGGGCTACCTGAAGCATACGCCCGACCGTACCACCACGAAGATCCCCGGGGTGTTCGTGGCCGGGGATGCCGCTGACAGGATCTATCGCCAGGCCGTCACCTCGGCCGGTACGGGCTGTATGGCGGCACTTGATGCCGAACGCTACCTCGCCGCGGCGGGCAAGCACTGAGGTCGGTACGATCGGACCGGTTCTTGCCGCTCCGCCATGTCATGCGCACGATCCTGCTCTGTTCGGCGTTCGTTGCGCACTGTGCGTCCGCACAGATGCCCTTGCCCTTCTGGGAGCGCCACGACAGCACACATGTCGTGCTCGCCCAGCTACCTGATGCCACGCTTTGGCCGGATACGTTTTGGGCCAACGGCCTCATCCCGGTCCCTGTCGATCGCTTCGATACCATCGTGGTCGATCAGTGTTGCATGGATCCCGATCCGCCGATCCTCCTGGCCAGGGTGAAGCGATGGCCGGTGGACACCGCGAATGGTTTTCTACCTCTTTTCACCGAACGAATGGATGCCGACACCGCGCACTGGTTCGTCCTGGGCGCGTGGCGGAACGAGCCGGACACCCTGATCCCGCTGACCGCGCAACCGAACGCGCTGACGCGCTACATCTGGACCGATCACGGGCTGGAAGTCCAGTCCGAGCAGTACGGCACCTGGCGTACCAACGGCATCCATCATGTGAAGCGCAGCACCTGCGTCACCATGGCCCGCGACAGTTTGAAGCTGATGCGCTGTTCACCACATGCGGGCTATCGGGGCACGGAGCCTTCCGTTACCCTCCTCTTCGTGCAGGACCGACTCGTCTCCGCCTTCCAGGACAATAGGGGAACGGGCCTGGATACCTGGGGGATCTTCGACCGGACCCCGCGCGCGCAGGCCATCACGATCCGCGCCGGTAGTGAAGAAGCGGTCATCCTTTCCAGTGGTGAGGTGCTCGTACGCAGACCCTCAGGTTGGGAGCTGCGCTACCGCGAGCCCGTGATCTATCGCGGCGAATGCGACTGTGAATAACGCACCTACTCTCCGGACGCTACGATCCAGTCCTCGTACATCAGGTTGAACCGCACCAGCTCGCGCTTCTTGAACGGGATGTCCCAGTCACCGTCATAGTCCACCCGCATGGGCACCAGGTCGCCGTTGACGATCGCGTTGGAAACACGGATACTGATGTCGAAATCGAGCAGGATGCCACTGCTCCGCATCCGATACTCACGTGCAAGTACGTTCATCGTCCCCTGGCCGAACCAGGTGAGCATGCGTTTGATGACCGTATCATCCTCGTCCGCAGGCCGACCGCCCACCTGATCCCTGGCCACGGCGGTGAAGAGCCAGCACGGCCGACCATCACGGAACCCACTGCCCACGCTGTAGTCGTACAGGGGCGCCATGTCCGGATCGAAAATGTCCAGCTTGTCCCCGATGAAGGGCACGCTCGCGATCTCCTGGCCCGGGTTGAACATGAACTTCTTCAGTTCGCTCTTGTACTTGTCGAACCGGCTGGCCCGGCTGATCTCCTGCTCGCGCGCAGCGATGCGGTTGCTCGCTCGCCATTGCCCCTTGGGGAAGAACACATCATCGTACATCTCGGCCGTGAGGAAGCGGATCCCGCCGTTCCGATCCCGCAACTTGCCGATCTCGCGAACGCTGTCCAGCACCAATTCGGCCATGGGCCCGGTGCGCACCATACGCCCCTTCCGGTAGAGGCCTGCGGTCTCCCGGCTTTTCTTGTCGCGCACGCGCAGTTCGCTCTCCACGGCGTGCGCATGATACTTGGTGTTCAGGAACGCATGGTAGAACGTGGTGTCCTCCATCACCTGCCGGAAGAAGCCTTCCAGCTGGAGTCCCTGCGCTCCGCCATGCACCACCACCTCGCCCAGCTGGTACACGTTCACAATGGTGTCGACGTCCGTTTGCGCCCGGACCATGAGGGCATCCAGCACCACGCACAGGATCGCGATCGAGCGGCGCATCAGTGCCTGCGGGTGGGGCCCAAGCTGGTGTACAGTTCGTACTTCTTCTTCACGTACATGAGGAAGTCGTACTGCGAAAGCCCCTTGATCACCTCATCGGGCACCGCACAGAAATCGATGAAGTCGTCAAAGCTGTCGTTGCTCAGGTTGATGATGTCGTACTCCACGTACTTGTACAACAACTCACGGAGCAGGGCGCGCTTGGCATCCTCATTGCGCAACTCGGCCACCATGCGCTTGCTGCGTTCCCGACGGCTGAACTCCTGGTACAGGAAGGTGATCGGGCTCTGTAAAGCGTTCACACCGGCCGTGCGGTAGTCCTTTTCATCGTAGCCCAGCTTGTCAATGTCGGCCTGGATCTCCTTCAACGTGCGTTCGGGCAGTACGGCCACGGGCTTCAGTTGGATCTCCCACGGCCGCAAGGTCACCTTCAATGCCGCGAGTTCGGCGTCGGTATACTCGCTCAGCGGTACGGTCCGCGTCACATAACCACCCGCGCCGATGAGCAACGTGTCATTGCGCAGGGCGCTCACCGTGAAGCTGCCGTCCACGTTGCCGAAGTTGCCCGTGCGCAACCGTCTGTTCACGATCATCAGGTCATAGAACGTCCGTTCACCATCGCCGCCCTGCACCTGGCCATGCACCGTGACGTCCTGTGCCCGTGCCAGCGCGGTGGCGGCAACGAGCATCAACAGCAGGATCGTTCTTCTCATCGGGCCGAAAGTAGCCCGCCCCTTTCCAAGGACCGCGCCACTTCACAGCCGTTCACATGGACCGGCATCCGGGCGATGGCTTGGTTCCGGCCCGCGTCGCTATCGACCGTACCAGAATGGCGAAGGGCCCTCCGATCAACGGAAGACCCTTCGTGGAAGTACCTGCGCACCTGTAAGCCGGGTTCTGTCCTCCACCTCGCGATGAAGGCTCCATCATTTATCCAGGATGCCCCTCGCGGAACACCTCGATCGATCTACCCGCCGGCAGGACGGGCCGCCCTGTTGCCGGCCTATTTGATCTTTCAGCCCGTGGGGTTTACCGAAATGGCCTCATCACTGACGCCAAGCGCGGGCTCTTACCCCGCGTTTTCACCGTTACCCCGGCAAGCCGGGGCAGTTTCCCTTTCTGTGGCACTTTCCGTGGCACGGCCGTCGCCAGCCTTGCCCCTTCCCGTTAGGAAGCACGGTGCCCTGTGCTGCCCGGACTTTCCTCCCCCCTCCTTGCGAAGAGCAGCGATGGAGCGGTGCGCAGGATGTCAATGAACCTTCAATAATGCACGATGTCGATCACCGTGGCCCCATTTCCATAGCGGAACGGGTCCGCGTCGTGGAAGCGGCAGCCCTCGTAAAACTGCAGCACCTTCCGCACCTCTTCGCGCAGTACACCCTCGCCCACCCCATGGATGACCACCAAGCGTCGCTTCCGCAATTTGATCGCCGAATTCAGCATCCGCTCGAAGTAGTTCAACTGGAAGGTCAGCTTGGCATCGTCCGATAGCCGCGACTCATCCTCCACCAACTTGTGCAGGTGCAGGTCGATCTCCATGGTGTATGGATCCTCCACCCGCTGATTCGCGCGGCCGCCATTGCGATCCGACGCACCCCTGCCCTTGTGCTTCTCGATGCGATCGTGCAGCCGGTCATTGTCGGCCACCAGTTTGGCGTGATGATCGCTGAGGGTGTATTTCGAGCCAACTTCGCGCTTCACAACCAGCTTCACCGGATATTCCAATTCGAAGCCGTCCCAGGTACGCACCACCACCCGCCCCCGATCCACCATGCGCAACACCGTGCCACCGCCCTCCTCGTCCAAGAAGCTGACCTCATCGCCAACGGCTATGCCTACGCGTTCGCTCACGTTGCGAATTTACGGCCTCGTGATCACCGCATGTTCCGTCCTGCTCTTCGCTGTCGTCCCAAAACGCGCTATGGCCCAAAGCTTCGCGGCTCCAGAACCTTTTGGCGGTGCGCAGGCGGTGAAGTGGCTAATCGAGCAGGAGTTCGTGATGGCGCCGGAGGAGGTCGCCATGGGTACCGAGGGTGCCGTGGAACTGGCATTCACCGTCCAGGCTGACGGCACACCGAAAAACATGCGTGTGAGCCGGACGCTCGGAGAGGCGAACGACAAAGAAGCCCTGCGCGTGGCCTCGCTCATCCGCTGGTTCCCCGCCTCGGTGGGAGGCAGCGCGCTGGACAAGGAACACACCCTGCTGGTGCCCATCAGCGCGAAGCGGTACAAAAAGGCCCACGCCAAGGATGGTCCACCCCCAGCGTTCGTTGCGCTGCCCGCCGACGACTCCGGCATGCTTTACCCGGACAAAGGTCTGGACTCACTCGCGGCTCCGCTCATCGCGAAAGGGCTTCGTGGCCTGCAGGCGTACCTGGCTGAGAACCTGCGTTATCCCGAGGATGCGCGACGGCGGGACATCCAAGGCAAGGTGGGCGTGGAATTCACCGTGGAGACCAGTGGCCACACGGCCAACGTCCGCACGCTGGATGCGCTGGGTGCGGGGTGCGATGAGGAAGCGATGCGCCTGATCCGCTCCATCAAATGGCGTCCTGCGATAAAGGACGGAAAACGTGTGCGAAGCATCCTGAAACTGGACATCGTGTTCCGGCTCGATACGAACCGGCGACCGTAGCGCATCTTCGCCGCATGAAGAAACGCGGCCCATGGACCACGCTGAAAGAGGAGACGCGCTATGAGACCCCGTGGATCCGGGTGACGCACCACGACATCCTCGACCCCAGCGGACAGCAGGGTATCTACGGAACGATCCATTTCAAGAACCTCGCGATCGGGGCGATACCGCTGGACGACGACCTGAACACCTGGATCGTGGGCCAATACCGCTATCCCATCGAAGCGTACAGCTGGGAGATCCCCGAAGGGGGCGGAGATCGCAACATCGCTCCGCTCGCAAGCGCGCAACGGGAACTGAGGGAGGAGGCGGGTATCGAAGCGGCACACTGGCAGGAGATCCTGCGCATGGACCTGAGCAACAGCGCCAGCGATGAACACGCCATCCTCTACGTGGCCCGCGGACTCACCCTCCACCCGCCCCGGCCCGACCACGACGAGGAACTGGAGCTGCGGAAACTGCCTTTCGAGGAGCTTTATCAGATGGTGCTGCGGGGCGATGTGCGCGACAGCCTGACGGTGGCCGGTGTGATGCGGGTGAAACTCATGCTGCTGGACGGCTCGCTTCAGAAATAGAGGGCATGCACCCGCACCTTGCCGTTGTCGCCGAACTCGATCGCGGGCAGGGGAAACTTCACTGCATTCAGCGCGAAGAACACCGTGCGCAGGAAGCGGCTCTTGACCCGGATCCGCGTCAGGTCGATATCCGGCGCGAAATAGAACTGGCGCCAGGCGCCCGGATCGCGTGAACCCAGCATGCCCTCGGCGCCGTATCCGCCAGCCAGGTTGAGCCAGGCCGGAAAGCCCTTCCAACCGAATGCGTTGGGATTCACGCTCAACCAGAAGGTGCAACCATTGTAGTCCTTCAGGATGCGCTCCGGCAACTTTTCACCCAGCAACTCGGGGCGTAGCACCGCATATGATGTCAGGTGCGCGGAGTATTTCATCCGGATGCGCTGCTCACCCCAACCGAGTTCCTGCCCGATGAACAAGCCCGTACCCGCTGCGTTGGCCACCATGTCCCAACCGCTGAAACCCCACGCACTGCTGGTGCCGTCCAGCACTTCCACCGCCGTCAGGTACACCAGTCCCACACTACCGCCCACCCATACCGATGTCTTCCTCGGGAAGCGGCACCAGCGCATGAGCCCATGCCCCCACATGCCGACCGTGTATGTCGAGTACGCGTGCCCCACCTTGTCCATGGCCATCCACTCCTCCCCGTCATCGAAAAAATGGAATGCGCTCCGTTCGTAGCGGCTGTACCAGGCATGGTCCAACTGGATGAGCGTACCGGTGATCACGGCAGCGCTGCCTGCGGCCAAACCCCAACGGCGGGCCACCGGGACAGGCTCCAATGTACTGTCCGCTGGGGCCACCGACTGCCCATGGGCGCCAACTAATACTCCGATCCAGCAGACCCACGTGAGACCTGGTCGCCTGATGGAGCCCGAGCTGTGCATGTGACCGGAAAGCAACCCGGCGAAGGTATCCGCGTTAAAAGTCGTTCCATAACTTGCGCATGCTCCTTGGGCCTGCTCCAGCCCCCCGTATGAAACCGTACGCTCGCGCCAACCGAACAGGTGGTCTGGCCAGTCGCAGCAGCCGACTGGTGAGTGCCTTCTTGTTCTTTTCCGCCAGCCTGTCTTTCGGAACCACACCCCCCGGTACGGGCACATGGGATCTTCGACCCGCAGCAGGCCGGTCGGCGTTGCTGGCTGACCATATTCCCGGTGGATACCATGCCGTGATCACGGAACAGGGTTTCGCGCTATTCAGAGATGATGACCAGATGCAGGTACGTTTTGCCGTTTCCGCCGTCGGGCGCCATGGAGGAGCAGCCGAGCCTTGGACATGTTTGACGAGCACTGGTGAAGGCCCTACCGCTTGGTTCCAGGACGAGAACATGGCCGTGCAATACGAGAACGCAGCGTACGGGCTAAGACAGAACTTCGTCGTGTTCACGCCTCCCGAAGGGGATGGAGCACTCGAGGTGATGCTGGATGTGCGCGGAACGTTGCTGCCCAGCGTTGACCCCGACGGACTCGGGTTGACCTTCAAGGATGCTACTGGTCTGAATGCGCTCACCTACCGGGACCTCCGTTGTTGGGATGCGCTTCAACGCCCGTTACAGGCTCAAATGATCCTCTCCGGTGCCGCAGGTGAACACCGCCTGGCCCTTCGGGTGAACGACCGCGAGGCCGTGTATCCGATCACCATCGATCCGGTATCCACCTCACCCAACACACTCCTCACAGGCCCCGTGCTCAACCAGCAGTACGGTCTCTCCGTATGCACGGCGGGCGACCTCAACGGCGATGGTCGTAGTGATGTGGTCATCGGCGCACCGTACACCCTTGTTGGTGGAGGTGGGAATACCGGCCGGGTGTACGTCCACTATGGCACCAACAGCGGCATCACCACGGTGCCAAGCCTCGTCCTCAACGGCCCTCAGGCAGGTGGCCTGTACGGCTCGGCGGTCAGCACCGCGGGTGATGTGAACGGGGACGGATTCAGCGACCTGCTCATCGGCGCACGGTCATACGAGAGCAACGTGGTCACGGAGAACAATGAGGGGATCGTCTTCATCCACTACGGATCGGCCACGGGAATAAATACCGTACCCGATCAGCAACTGGAGACGGACCATGCGGAGGATGCCATCGGAAGCTTTCTGGCCTGTGCCGGTGACATCAACAACGACGGGTTCAGCGATGTACTCGTAAGCGGCTATCTGGCGTCGTACCCATCGTTCAATGAAGGGGCCGTTTTCGTTTACATGGGGTCGGCCTCCGGACTGAACACGGTACCGCTGCACCGCCTGGAAAGGAACCAGGGGGGCGCGTTCTTCGGAAAGAGCGTTGCCGGCGCGGGTGATGTGAACGGTGACGGGTACAGCGACGTGATCATCGGGGCATCCAAGTTCGTTTATACGGGTGGCTTCAGCGACCAGGGGACAGCGTTCATCTGGTTCGGGTCGGCCGCGGGCCTTGGCCCGGGGATCAACCCGGCCTTCGACCAGCAACTCTACGGCTCCGGCTCGAGTGTAGGGTACTTCGGCTGGTCGGTCACCTGCGCAGGAGATATCAATGGCGATGGCTACAGCGATGTTGCCGTTTCCGGCTACCTGGAGGAGAACGGACAGGCCGACGAAGGCATGGTACGGGTCTTCCTCGGTTCACCGACCGGGGTGAACACGGTGCCCGCAACGATCCTGGAAAGCAACCAGGCCGGGGCATGGATGGGGCGGAGCATCAGCGGTGCCGGGGATGTGAACGGGGACGGCTTCGGCGACCTGCTGGTGGGTGTTGCCCGCTATGCCAACGGCCAGAGCATCGAAGGCGCCGCCTGGCTCTATTTGGGATCGACCACAGGTATCAATACCATTCCATCGCTCACCTTCGAACTGAACCAGGCCGGTGCCACCTTCGGCGAATCGCTCAGTACCGCAGGTGATGTGAACGGGGACGGTTACTCGGATATCATCGTGGGCGCCCCGCTCAACGGCTCTTCCGGCGGCGCGGCCGTGTATCACGGCGGGCCGTACAGCATGAGCATCCTGGCATCCTCCCAACGCGCCGGAGGTGCGGCAGGGGCCTTGCTCGGCACCAGCACGGGGAACGCGGGCGACGTGAACGGCGATGGCTTCAGCGATGTGATCATCGGTGCGCCCGGTGCCGATGACGGCCAGCCAGGCGAAGGATCGGCATACGTGCATTACGGTAGTTCGGCGGGGCTCCCGGCCACGCCTTCGCTCACCCTCGGGATGAACGTGCCCGGTGCCGCCTTCGGCAGCAGCGTGGCCAGCGCGGGCGATGTGAACGGTGATGGATATTCGGATGTGATCGTGGGTGCGCCCTTGAATGGTACCGGGCGAGCTTATCTTTTCCTCGGGGCCGCAGGCGGGCTCGCCACCTCCCCGGCCAATACCCTGGCGGGAGGATCGGGCTTCGGCGCCTCCGTGGCTCCTGCGGGCGATGTGGACCACGACGGATACGCCGACGTGATCGTGGGCTCCCCCGGTTCCGGCGAAGCCTATCTGTTCAGGGGCAGCACGACAGGTCTCATCGCAGTTCCACAGATCGTGCTGAGCGAACCGCCGGCCGCCGGTCTGTTCGGCTGCTCGGTCTCCACCGCCGGCGATGTGAACGGCGATGGCTACAGCGATGTGATCGTCGGTGCCCGCCTGGCCAGCAACGGGCAAGCGGCCGAGGGACTCGCGTACGTGTACCTCGGATCGGCCACCGGTATCGTTACACCCTACCAACGGCGATTGGAGGCCAATGTGGCCAATGCTGACCTCGGCGTGAGCGTGGCCGGGGCGGGCGATGTGAACGGCGATGGCTACTCCGACGTGATCGTCGGCGCGGACCTATGGGAAAGCGGCCAGATCGATGAGGGAGCTGCCTTCATTTTCCACGGAAGCCCGACCGGCACGGTCGCGGCCATCAGTACCACCCTCCAGCGCAACATCGCCGGGGCCGGCATGGGACGCAGCGTTGCCGAAGCGGGCGATGTGAATGGCGATGGTTACGCCGATGTGGTGGTCGGCCTTCCCCTGGGCGAGGACAATGCCGGCACGCCCAACGAAGGTCTTGCGTGCGTGTATCGTGGCGGGCCATCGGGTGTCTCTGCCGCGGCCTTCGACCAGTTCGGACCCAACATCTCCGGCTACCAGTTCGGCTCCGCCGTGAGCGGTGGTGGCGACAGCGATGGCGACGGATACAGCGACGTGGTCATCGGGGCGCCGGCGGCAAACCCCGCTTTTCCGAATGAGGGCGCCCATTACTGGCACCGGGGCGGAATCGCACGGGCACTGAACCGGCTGACGCGCCAGTACAACGCCGACCTGACTTCGCCGCTCAGCACCAACAGCCAGGACTTTTCGAACACCGTGTATTTCGGCATCGGTCATCGCGCTCGCAGCCCCATTCAGCGTTGCCGTGCACGACTGCGCTGGGAGGTGGTCTTCGAAGGCCAGCCGTTCAGCAACTCGCCCATTACCAATAGCACCGCCTCCACCGCCACGGGTGCTGCGTGGACCATGCTTCCCCTGGCCGGGACCGAGATCAAGGAACTGGTGATGAAGTTCCCCTTCAGAATGCGTTACAAATGGCGGGTGCGGGCCGAGTACCACCCCGCCAAGCTGATCGATGGCCAGCGTTTCAGTCGTTGGTTCTATGGATATGCCAGTGCCGTGGGCGACATCGGCATCCTTCCCATCGAACTGCTCAGTTTCAACGGATTCTCCGAAGGGAGCAGCAACGAGTTGCGGTGGGCCACCGCCTCCGAGCACAACAGCGACCGGTTCGAAGTGCAGCGATCCACGGATGGGGAGAGCTTCGCACCATTGGGCAGTGTGCCCGCTTCCGGCGGGAGCCAGAGCACCGTGCTCTATGCGTTCTCCGATGCGTTCCCACCGGAGCGCATCGGCTACTACCGCCTGCGCATGATCGACCTCGACGGGGCGGAGGAGCTCAGCCATACCGTGACCATTGCCCGGGGCGATGGACTCGCCGGGGTATACCCCAATCCGGTCCAGGACGTTGCGCGCGTGGTCCTTGGCCGGGATGAAGCGGGCGCCTCCCTGTCCTTGCTCGATGCCCAGGGCCGGGTATTGATCATGGGAACCGCACCCGGTGATGGGTCCCCTTGGGAGCTCGACATGCGAACCTTCAGCGCAGGCAGCTATTCCGTGCTCTTGCGGGACCCTTCCGGCTCCGTGAAGGACGCGATCCCCCTGATCAAACGATAGTCAGGCGCCGATCGTCGTCTTGCAGGCGGCCAGGATCTTCCGGGCGTTCTCCAGTGTGCTGCTTTCCGCGTAGGTGCGCAACACGGGCTCCGTGCCGCTCGCGCGGATCATGAGCCACTGGTCGTTGTCGAAGTGATACTTCCAGCCATCGATCGTTTCCAGGCGGCGCACCGCGTAAGGGCCGAAGGTCTTGTGCTTGTCGCTCGTGCAATCCGCCAGCACCTGCTGCTTCAATGCCTCGCTGATGTGCAGATCGCTGCGCTCGTACTTGAACGGGCCCACTATGCCGTATACCTCGTCGATGAGCTGTTCCAAGGTCTTGCCGCTCTTGGCCATGAATTCCCAAATGGTGAGTCCCATCCAGATCCCGTCGCGCTCGGGTATGTGACCCTTGATCGCGATGCCACCGCTCTCCTCCCCGCCCAGGAGCACATCCTCATTGATCATGATGCCGCAGATCCACTTGAATCCGATCTTGGTCACTTGGTACTCCAACCCGTAGTGCTCGCACATCTTCTTGACCTTCGGAGTGGTGCTCACCGCCACCACCACCTTGCCCGAGAATTTCTTGTACTTCACCAGGTAGTGGATCAGCAGCAGGATGATGTGGTGACTGTCCACGAACTCGCCACGGCTGTCGTACAACCCGATGCGATCCGCATCACCATCTGTGGCCAGACCGCACTGTAGGCCCTGCTTCTTGATCAGTTCGCTGAATTCGATGAGGTTCTTGTGGATAGGCTCGGGCGCCTGACCACGGAACGACGGGTTATGGTCGCAGTGCAACAGCGTGGTCTTCGGCAGGATGCGCGGGATCACGTTCTGACCCGCACCGTACATGGCATCGTAACCGAGCTTCATGCCGCTGTTCCGGATGGCGTCCAGGTCGAAGTTCTTCTCCACGTGCTCCACGTACATCGTCTCAAGATCGACAAAGGCGAGCAGTCCATCCTTCTCGGCCTTGTCCAGGTCGATCGCGGCGAGATCCAGATCATGCTTCTCCGGGATCAGGTCCTCCACCTCCTGCACGTGCTCGGGGATCAAGGGTCCACCATAGATGCCCTTCAGCTTGTACCCGTTATAGCTCGGCGGATTGTGGCTGGCGGTCAGGATCACGCCCATGCCCGCCTTCAGGTTGAACGCACCCAAGGAAACCATCGGGGTGCTGACGAACCCCTTGGCCAAGTGGACCTTGATGCCCGCATGCACGAACACCTTGGTGCAGGTCTCGGCGAACAGCTCGCCCGCGAAACGGCAATCGTGACCCACCACGATGGCGGGGTCCTTCGGGAAGTTCTGCTTCACCCACTTGGCCACGGCCACGCTCACCCGCGCCACATTATCCACGGTGAAATCGTCCGCGATGATCGCACGCCAGCCGTCCGTGCCGAATTTGATCTTGCTCATCCTGCTTGTTTTGAACGGCCGCGAAAGTAGTCCCCCCCCTTGGCCGATGGTCAAGTACGGACCGCGATGATCAACGATCAGCGGTAGATACCTCGCTGGTTCAACGCCCGCTGATACCGCCGGGCATTCACCAGGTGCTGCTCGTATGTTCTGGCGAAGTTGCTGTACCCGTCCAACGACTCCCGCGCGCAGAAGTACAAATAGTCGTGCTTCGCCGCATCCAGTACGGCGTCGATGTATCGTGCTTCGGGCATGTTGATCGGGCCGGGTGGTAGCCCGGTATTCGCGTACGTGTTGTAGGGCGAATCCACCTCTTTGTCCCGGTCAAGAACGCGGTTCAGGCTGTCGATGCCGAGCGCGAACTTCAAGGTGGGATCGGCCTGTAACGGCATGTTGATCCTCAAGCGGTTGAGGTACACACCCGCGATCTTCGGTGCCTCATCCGACTTCGCCGTTTCGGCCTGCACGATACTCGCCAGGGTGGCCACCTCGCCCTGGTCCAGCCCGATCTCCTTCGCCTTGGCCCGCCTTTCCACATTCCAGAAATGTTTGTACTCGCGCGCCATGCGGGCCAGTACTTCGGCCGGTGCATCCGTCCAGTACATCTCGTACGTATCGGGGATGAACAGGGAGATCATGGTCTCCGGCTTGAGACCCAGCCGCTCGATGGTTGATGGATCACGGATCGCTTGGATCAATGCGGCCGAGTCCGCCTCCAGGTATCCCGCCACTTTCCCGGCGAACTCAGGCAGCGTCCGGATGTTGTTGAAGGTGATCCGTACGGGCTCCTGTTCGCCGCTGCGCAACAGGTCGATCAATGCGTTCGGGCTGGTGCCGCTTCTCACACGGTACCGGCCAGGCTTCACTTTGTTCACGTATTTTTTCCGCTCGGCCAGCGAGCGGAACAGGCGTTCGTCGGCAACGAGCCCCCGGGCCTTCAAGCTGTCCATCAGCTGATCGAAGTCCGATCCAGTGGGAATGAGCACGATCCGGTCGCCCTCCTTGAATTCGGGGCCGGGGCCGAAGAGCCGGTGGTACACCTGCCAAGCCAGATAACCGCCCACGCCGACGACCGCGAGCAGGACCACGAGTACGATGCGTCGGCGTCCCATACCTGTCCTTCAAATTTCCACCTCCCCATTGAAGACGTGCGTGGCCGGGCCCGCCAGGATGATGGCCCGGAAGCCCTCCCCCCACGGTTCCGCGTCCACACGCAACTCGCCCCCTCGCGTTCGTACAGGGCACGAACGATGCACAAGTCCGCGCGCCATGGCGCCAAGGGCCGCCGCGGTCACACCCGTACCGCAACTCAGCGTTTCATTCTCCACCCCGCGCTCGTAAGTGCGCATTTCCAACTGCCCATTCTTCCACCGTACGAAATTCACGTTCACTCCCTCTCGCTTGAACCGGTCGTTGTAGCGGTGAACGTGCGCCGCCGGCAGGATGTCCAATCCTTCAGGATCATCCACCCACACCAACAGATGCGGTGATCCCGTATGGATGAGGTCCATGTCCGCCGAGAGGCGTTCAATTCCTGTCACATCGCGCATGCCGATGTTCACCTGGTCATGCACTGTGGAGGCGGTGTGCTCGCCATCAATGGCGGTGAACTTCAACTGATCCGGTGGCTTCCCCTGCGGGAGAAGTGCGGAGTAGAACGCGTATGCGCACCGGCTTCCGTTCCCACAGAAACTCCTGCTCCCATCCGGGTTGAAGAATTCCATGTGGTAGGCCGTGCCTGCCGCCTGTGGCATCCGTACCAGGATAAGCCCATCGCTGCCGATGCCGAAATGCCGGTCACACAGATGGCGCACCAACGCGGGGTCAGCCGCCGGAAATCGCCCCGAGCGGTCGTCCACCACGATGAAATCATTGCCGGTGCCCTGCCATTTGGCAAACGAAATGTGCGCCATGTCGTCAGCAAAGATGCGTTGGCATACGGCTCGCTGCATGTCCCGCATCCCATGGGAACGGAACCACGAACAGAAACAGTTCTTAACAGCGCACACCGATACATTCCCTTCTGGCGAGCGTTGTTTTGACGTGAGGATG
The DNA here is from genome assembly GCA_018267155.1 of Bacteroidota bacterium. Taxonomy (GTDB): domain Bacteria; phylum Bacteroidota; class Bacteroidia; order Flavobacteriales_F; family PHOS-HE28; genus PHOS-HE28. Next base: position 26,616 of record JAFDZE010000019.1, read on the forward strand.
GACAAGGTCCGCACACCACCAACCAACATGAACATGAAACGCGCGATCGGATATCTGGGCATGGCCGTGATCGGCGGCCTGCTCTCGCTCTTCATCCATCAAAAATTCATCGCACCACCCGCGCCGTCCGCGACGGCTGCGACCGGGGACACGGCTTTGCCCGTGCGCTACGTGAATTTGCCCGGCCCGGCCGGTAACAGCTTGAGCGTTCCCGACTTCACCGAAGCGGCCGAACGCACCGTGAACGCGGTGGTGCACGTGACCACCGAGGCCGATGTGCAACGTCGCGATCCTTTCGCCGACTTCTTCTGGGGTTACCGTCAGGCACAGCCGCAAACCCAGATCCAGCGCGGTGCGGGTAGCGGCGTGATCATGAGCGACGACGGCTACATCGTGACCAACAACCACGTGGTGGAAGGTGCGGACCGCATCATGGTCCATTTGAATGACAAGCGACAGTTCCAGGCCACCGTGATCGGTCGCGACCCCAGTACGGACATCGCCCTGATCAAAATTGATGCGCACGATATGCCGACGCTCTCATACGGCAATAGCGATGAGGTGCGGGTGGGACAATGGGTGCTGGCCGTGGGCAACCCCATGAACCTTACCAGCACGGTGACCGCCGGGATCGTGAGCGCCAAAGCGCGCAGCATCAACATCCTGCAGTACGACCCCAGCCGCGATGTGTTCCCGATCGAGAGCTTTATCCAGACCGATGCGGCGGTGAATCCCGGGAACAGCGGGGGTGCTCTGGTGGACGCCAATGGCAGCCTTATCGGCATCAATAGCGCCATCGCCAGCACCACCGGAGCGTATACGGGCTATTCCTTCGCCATACCCGCCAATATCGTGCGCAAGGTGGCCGCCGACCTGATGGAGTTCGGCAGTGTGCAACGGGCTTATCTCGGGGTGAGTATCGCTGACATCGGCCCGGACCAAGCCAAGGAGATCGGGCTGGACCGACCCAAAGGCGTGTACGTCAAGGGCTTGAGCCAGGGGGGTGCTGCCGAAAATGCGGGGATGAAGACCGGTGACGTGATCGTGAAAGTGGGCAACATCACCGTGGACAATGTGCCGCAGTTGCAGGAACAAGTGGGCAAGTTCCGGCCCGGCGATGCCGTGGCTGTAACCGTGGTGCGCGATGGCCGCGAACAGGTGATGGACATGACGCTGCGGGGCCGCGAAGGGAACACCTCGGTGGAGGCCGGCGCAAAGGCTGCTTCCAGAAGCGTACTGGGCGCCGAAATGGTTCCGGCCACAGCCGAGGAACTCAAGGCCCTGCACTTGGAAAGTGGGGTGAAAGTGGTGAATATCATCGGCGGAAAGCTCCGGAGCACCGGTATCCGCGAAGGATTCATCATCACTCGGATCGATCGTGAATGGATGCGCGAACCGAAGGATGTTCTTCGTGCCCTCGATGAGAAACGTGGTGGTGTACTCATCGAAGGGGTTTACCCCAACGGCACGAAGGCCTACTACGGGCTCGGGGTCTGAAAAGCCCCGTCCAGCGCGTATTCCGCTCCAGGGTGCGCCCCCCGATCGGCCGGCTTGTTCGGTCAGACCGGGGGGCCGTACCTTGGCCGCCGGATCAGCAGGTGACCACCTCGCCCGCTGGCCCACCCTACCACCGATCCATACACACCAAATACCCCGCCGCCCGTGACAAGCAGGATGCGCCAACTGAAGATCACCAAGTCGATCACCAACCGGGAAAGTCAATCACTGGACAAATACCTGCAGGAGATCGGTAAAGAAGGACTGATCAATGCGGAAATGGAGGTTGAACTGGCGCGCCGCATCAAGCAAGGCGACAACACCGCGCTGGAGCGACTCGTGAAGGCCAATCTGCGTTTCGTGGTTTCCGTGGCCAAACAATACCAGAATCAAGGTCTCAGCCTCCCCGACCTGATCAACGAGGGCAACTTGGGGTTGATCAAGGCAGCCCAACGATTCGACGAGACCCGTGGCTTCAAGTTCATCTCGTATGCCGTGTGGTGGATCCGCCAGAGCATCCTGCAAGCATTGGCCGAGCAGAGCCGCATCGTTCGTCTGCCGCTCAACCAGGTAGGCAGCCTAAACAAGATCAACAAAGCCTTCGCCCGGCTTGAGCAGGAATTCGAGCGCCCGCCCAGTGCCGATGAACTGGCCACCCTCCTGGACCTTCCACCCGAGAAGGTGGCGGACACCATGAAGGTGAGCGGTCGCCATATCAGCATGGACGCTCCTTTCGTGGAAGGCGAAAGCAACAGCCTGCTGGATGTTCTGCCCAACAACGACAGCACACCGGCCGACCGCATGCTCATCAACGAGAGCCTGGCCAAGGAGATCGACCGCGCCCTCAGCACCCTCACAGAACGTGAACGGGACGTGGTGAAGCTCTTCTTCGGCATCAATATCAATCACGGCCTCACCCTGGAGGAGATCGGAGCCAAGTTCGACCTCACCCGCGAACGGGTCCGCCAGATCAAGGAGAAGGCCATTCGCCGACTGCGGCACACGAGCAGAAGCAAACTGCTGAAAGCCTACCTGGGTTGACCCGACCGTCCCCCTCCACCCTGCTTACAAGCACGAACTCACCCGATAAAACCCATCAACGACCCATTCATGGAGATCATCACCGCGAAAACCGGTTACGAAGCCGGGCTGAAGGATCATGTCGACCGCGAGAAAGCCGCCATCGACCTGATGAACTCAGTAGGCCAACTCATGTACGCCAAAGGCGTGGAGCTGGTCTTCTTCCGGAACCCGATGCTGGACATCAGCAACAGCCAACTGCTCAACCTCTTCAACTACGCGAAGGACGTTGTGCAGAAGCCTATTGACGTCTTCCAGGCCGCAGAGGTGGCGCGAGGTCTGCTGTCCATGGACCTCGCTCCCAGCAAGATCGATATCGGCAAACTCACGTGGGAGTTCAAGCAGAACGGTGGCGACCTGAACGCATTCCTCGGCGGTACCCTGAAGAATTTCATCGGCCAGGACAAGCACACGTTCAAACCACAGGATGTGGTGCTGTACGGATTCGGGCGCATTGGGCGCATCGCTGCGCGTGAACTGGTGAAGCAGGCCGGGAAAGGGCAGCAGTTGCGCCTGCGCGCCATCGTGTTGCGCAGCGTCAACGACGAGGAAGTGGTGAAACGTGCCGCCCTGCTGCGCAACGACAGCGTGCACGGGGCATTCAAGGGCGCGGTGATCGAGGACCTCGCGAACAAGGCCATCATTGTCAATGGCCAGCGCGTGCAACTGATCGCCGCCAAGAACCCGGAGGATGTGGACTACACGAGCTTTGGGATCAACAACGCGTTGGTGATCGACAATACCGGCGTGTTCACCAAGCGTGCGGACCTGGAACGCCATCTGAAGGCCAAGGGCGTGAGCAAAGTACTCCTTACCGCACCCGGCAAGGAGATCCCCAACGTGGTGTACGGCATCAACCACAAGGACTTGGACATCGAGAACGAGAAGGTGTTCAGCGCGGCAAGCTGTACCACCAACGCGATCTGTCCCATCCTGAAGGTCATGGAGGACCAGCTCGGCATCGATCGTGGCCACATCGAAACGGTACATGCCTACACGAATGACCAGAACCTGCTGGACAATTACCACAAGAAACCGCGCAGGGGCCGCAGTGCGGCCATCAACATGGTGATCACCAGCACTGGTGCGGGCAGCGCCGTCACCAAGGCCATCCCCAGCCTGAAGGACAAGTTGACCGCCAATGCCGTGCGGGTGCCCACCCCCAATGGTTCACTTGCCATCATGAGCCTGAGCCTGAAGAAACCGGCCTCGCGGGACGAGGTGAACGAGATGGTGCGCCATGCCGCCCTCAATGGCGAACTGGTCAACCAGATCCACTACCAGATCGATCCTGAACTGGTGAGCAGCGACATCGTGGGCGACACGTGCTGCAGCGTTTTCGACAGCAATGCCACCATCGCCAGTGGGGATGGGAAGAACATCGTGGTATATGCCTGGTACGACAACGAGTTCGGCTACACCAAACAAGTGATCCGCCTCGCCAAGCACATCACCAAGGTGAGAAGGTTGGTGTACTACTGAGCATTTTCCTGCCGGAAGAGCAAGGCCCCGCATCACCAGCGGGGCTTTCTCTTGCCCGCTATTCCGCGAACCGGGCATGTACGATAACCGCGGCCACTGGGGTCAAGAGCTCCGCATCGGACATCCACGCTCCAGCCATGCGTTCACCTTGACCTCCTTGAACGGCATGAACTGCTCGGTATCCAGCCCGCTGTGTACGGTTCACGAGTTCAATGGATGCTTGATCAGCACCGTACTGCTGGATACCTCCGGCCATTCGTCGCCCCGGCCCGGATGCCGAAGTACTCAAGGACCGCGATCACGTGCGGAATGGGCATCCGTCAAACGGTCGCCAACACATCCGCATGGATCTATCGCGGGTGAGAATTCCGCAGCCCGGACGGATCAACCATGCACGTCATTCGCGGTGTGCGGGACAGCCATGGGCTGATGGTGAAGGAAGTCGATCCCATCCTCGGCCCGGAGCACGACCAGTTGGAGAACATCATTCGACGGGTCCAGGTTCTCCGTGTATGCGACGAACACTTCCGCAGACGTCGATCGTGCTTGGGGCCCAAACCATACCTCAAAATGGTCGACGCGGAATATTCGACCTCCGTCTGAATTCCTATTGCATGTCACGGTGAGCCTGTCGACCGCGCCTTTGCGTAGCCGCTACGGCGAAGCAAGGACCGGTTCGGCAGGCTCACCGTGACAGGTCATTTTCATTCCTCTGGGCAATTGGGACGGGTGTCTAATGACGGAGCTCCGTTGACGCCCCCAGGCATAGTCTGTCATGCCGGGCAGGAACATCACGTGGAACATGGTTCGTGCTGCCCCGGGCAGCATAGGTGATCCATGATCCGGCTTCGCCGGTTCACCAGTCCGATCGATCGGGAAATCGGACCCCTGCCCGGGCACAACATATAAAAAGCGAGAGGGCCGTCCCTTGCGGAACGGCCCCCTGCTCAAAAAGCTCCTGCGCTTACTGGATCACCAAGCGCTGGGTGTAACGCTTGCCATCGATGGTCACGTTCACCATGTAGAGCCCTGCGCCCGTATCGTGGCCCAGGTCCATGCGGTGGTTCA
>JAFDZE010000001.1:0-30758 GCA_018267155.1 Bacteroidota bacterium
GCGCCAGCGTAATTCAACGTGGTGTGGTACACGTAAAAGGACGTGGGGGAGCATTTGGATCGGACCAATTCGCAAAGCATTTTGGGACCCCGATCCGAGAGGTTGACCGGACCGATGCTACACGTGGTGCGATTCTACCGGAGCAGGGCCGCCGGGTCGATCCTCCATGCGACTGGCGGCGCAACGGGTTGCATGGCGGCACACGGTTGAACACGGATCCGATGATCCCGATAAGCAAGGCCTATGCAAGGGCCATCCAGGTATATCCACGTACTGCCGTTGTGGATCCAGCGTGCTGCACCTGCCTGACACCACGGCGTCGAATGCCCGATGAACGATCTCCCGGTTGGCCGAACAGCAAATACCTTCGCGCGGTAACACCGGCTGAAGATGGATGGCACGACACACGTTGGGACGCGCAGCTCGTACGAGAATGGCGAATTGACCGAAGCGACGGCAGGGACGGACCCGTTCAAACTCTTCGGCCATTGGCTTGATGAAGCGGAGGCCTCGGGACAACCCGAGCACAACGCGATGGCGCTGGCCACGGTGGGGAGTGCGAGTATCAGTTGCCGGATCGTGCTGCTGCGCTCCTTCAACCAGGACGGTTTCGTTTTTTATACCAACTACAACAGCCGCAAAGCCATGGATCTGGAGCGGGATGCCCGTGCGGCACTCACTTTTTTCTGGCCCGGCTTGCAACGACAGGTCCGGATCGAGGGCAAGGTGGAGATGGTACCCGCCGTTGAAAGCGACGCCTACTTCGCCTCGCGCCCCCGCGAGAGCCGCATCGGGGCGTGGAGCAGCGATCAAAGCCGACCGGTGGAGAGCAGGGCGAAGTTGGACGAACGGTTCATGCGCTGGAGCGAACGCTTCCAGGATCAAGAGGTGCCGCGCCCGGAGCATTGGGGCGGTCTTCGCGTGCGCCCGGTGCGCGTCGAGTTCTGGCAGGGCCGTGCGGACCGCATGCATGACCGCATCGCATTTGAACATTTCACGGACGGATGGCGGCACATGCGGTTGCAGCCGTAACCGAACAAAAGGTATGAATGCAGAAGACCCCGGCTGATGCCGGGGTCTTTGCTTCTGTGCGGTCCGCTCACTTCTTCTTGGTGGCCTTCTTGGCGGCCTTCTTCTTCGGAGCGGCTTTCTTGGCGGCTTTTTTCGCGCCCGCTTTTTTCGCGGCCACTACTTTGCGCTTGGCGGGGCGGCTCTTGCCACGGCTGCCGATGGTGCGCTTGCCTTTCTTCGTCTTCTTGTCACCTTTTCCCATTGTCTGGAGGTTTTGAGGTTTGACACAAAGGTCAACAGGGGGCTCCAACGTTGCACGTTGCCTTCAGGTTACATTCTCCACCGACCGATGTTCAATTCATCACATCCCGGTGCCCGGTGATCATGGCCGCGGAGGATCATCGAGAACGGGGATCCCATCATCTGTGAGCGTCGTGTTCCCTGCGCAAACGCTCTTCCAGATGGGCGGCGCTGTGTACCGTCTTGCGCGCCCAGGACAGTTTCAACGCGATCAGTTCATCCGCGGGGAGCCGCCAATGATCCCCACCGGTGCGCAGTCGTTCCATCACCGTGAACAGGGTGATGGCGGCACTGACGCTGATGTTGTAGCTCTCGGTGAAGCCGTACATGGGGATCCGCATGTGCAGGTCGGCACGGTCCATCAACGCGGGGGCGAGACCGGTCAGTTCGGTGCCGAAGCAGAAGGCCAGGGGCTTGTCCAGCGGGATGTCGTGCGGTGTGAAGCAGCCCGGACGCGGGCTGGTGGCCACGATATGGTACCCGGCTTGCTGGAGGTGTTCCGCGCACGTGAGTGAATTGTCACCATCCCCACGATAGCGGTGCATGTCGGTCCACTTGGAGGATCCGAGCGTCACGTCGGGATTCATCACGTATTTGTTCCGGTTCTCGATGATGTGGATGTCCTGGACCCCGAGCAGATCGCAGGTGCGTACCACCGCGCTCGCGTTGTGCGGTTGGTAGATGTCCTCCAGTACCACGGTCACATGGCGCGTGCGTTCCGGAGCGATACGGTCGAAGAGCGCACGTTTGTTGTCGGATACGAACGTGGCGAGGCGGTCGTAGAGTTCGGCGTCGGTGAGCATGTGTTGTTCTCCTGGTTCGTCGGGTCATGCGTCCCACCACATCGTGGTGGTGGCCGCGGTTGCGGAGGGTGCAAAAGAAAAGGTCCCCCGATGAAGAGGGACCTTTTCAGGTGGAGTGCCGTAGCTTACTTCACTTTGTTGCTGAGGTCGGCACCGGCTTTGAACTTCACGACCTTCTTGGCCGCGATCTTGATCTCTTTGCCGGTCTGCGGGTTGCGGCCTTTGCGGGCGGCACGCTTGGTGATGCTGAAGGTGCCGAAGCCGACGAGGGCCACGCGGTCACCTTTTTTCAGCGCTTTCGTGGTGTTGTTCACGAAGGCATCCAGCGCACGCTTGGCGTCGGCTTTGGAGATCTTCGCTTCGGTGGCGATCGACTCGATCAGTTCGGCTTTGTTCAGGCCCATGGTTGTGGTTGGTTGGTTGTTGTTGAGTTTGTAACTCGGGACGAATCTATCCTGAAAACCGCGCCTGTCAAGGGTTTCCGGGCGAACCTTCGGAAAATGTTGAAAAATCAGGGGTTTTGTTCATAAGTCGGCCGGAAAGCCGCTGATATCAAGGGTTTCAGAAAATGCCCCATGAGCCGTTCGTACGAAGTGTTGGGCCAACGGCTCGGTGGCCGTTCCACACCTCCGCGATCGATCATGCGTACGCGCACCGCGTTCCATCCAACCTTCATCGCCTGTGTCGCACGGCCGGGCGACTGAACGTCGAACCGTTCAGCGGTTGCGATGAGGAGTGTTGGCTGCTTGTTCCGTGTGGCACACTTGATGTGGTCACTCAAATGAACCGCAGTACAGGTTCGCCTTGTAGTCCGCGAATGAACGAAGCGGCATCCATCCGCTTCTTCCCTTCGGCCTGCAACTCCAGTGCTTCGATCGTTCCACTACCGCAGTGGATGATGAACCGTTCGTCGATCCATTCAACGCGGCCTGCTTGGCCATTGCCAGTGTTCGCGACCACCCGGGTGTTGAGTATCTTGAAATGTTGTTCGGGCCGATCACCGATGATCAACTTGGACCATGCGCCGGGCCATGGGCTGAGCCCTCGGATGTGATCATGCACGTTCCTGGCCGATCCGCTCCATCCGATCCGGCAATTGTCCGGGGTCAGTTTCGGCGCCGTGTGGAGCGCTGGCGAGTCCGACTGGGGTACGGGTGATACACGGCCTGCAAGAATGTTGCCCACGGTTCTCACCACCAACCGGGCGCCGATGGCCATCAATCGGTCATGCACCTCACCGGCGGTCTCATCCGGACCGATAGAAGTCTCCTCGCGACCGATCACATCGCCGGTATCGATCTCCTGGCGGATGAAGAAGGTGGTGACCCCGGTCCGGGTCTCCCCATTGATCACCGCCCAGTTGATCGGAGCAGCTCCGCGATAATCGGGCAGCAAGGAGGCGTGCAGGTTGATCGTTCCGAGCTCCGGCCTTTTCCACACCACCTCCGGCAGCATCCGGAAGGCGACCACCACATACAACGATGCACCCGTCGCATCGAGACGCGCGTGGAAGTCGGGATCTTTCAATTTTTCGGGTTGAAGGATGCGATCGCGCAGAACCGGGTGAGCCATCGCGTACTCCTTCACGGCACTCATGCGCAACTGCTGCCCACGTCCGGCGGGCCTGTCCGGCGCGGTGACCACGGCCGCCACATCAAAACCCGCCTCAACGAGCGCGGCGAGCGATGCCGTGGCGAACGGAGGCGTTCCCATGAAGACGATACGCTGTGGCATGTTTTGAGGAGGATGCACGGAGGATGCGTTCATGTGGCGGGACCGGTCGGGTTGGTCGGGTCGGTCAAAGGGTGTGCATCAGCGTATACGAGCATGATCCCGCCGATCCTTGTCGTCGTTCCACGCCGCAAAGTTGCGTGGATCGATCCGGAACCGGTAGGGGAGCAGCGCATCGCTCCCGGCATAGCCCACACCGATGCGGGGCCCGGTGAGAATGGATCGCCGCGGCACGATGAGTCCACGGTCCTCGATCCAGATCGTGTTCCCCAGCAGATCGGTACCATTGAGGGCGGTGCTGATGCCGAGCGCTTGGGAGAGCGTGCCCGGCCCTCCGGTGGTGAGCGGTGCGCGATCCCTGCGTCGCTCCATCGTACGGATGCCAGCGATCGGATGGATCGCTCGGATGAGCACCGCATGCGGGACATCCTCCGCGTTGGTGACCACATTGAAAAGATGATGGATGCCATAGCACAGGTACACGTATGCGAAGCCTCCTTGCCCGTACATCACCTCATTGCGTCCGGTGCGGCGCCCTCCGTACGCGTGCGAAGCACGATCATCCACGCCGGCATAAGCCTCGGTCTCGGTGATGATGCCCGCGGTCATTGTGCGTCCGGATCGTGTAACGAGGAACTTGCCGAGCAATGCACGAGCGATGTTGGTGACATCACCGCCGGTGTAGAACGAGCGAGGCAGCTTGCTCACCGGTCGTTGATGTCGGTGGCCCAGCGATGTTCCAGGATCCCATTCGACGTGGGCAAGGGGGCCGGGCTCGACTCGGCGACGACACTCTTGTGATGATCGGTGCGGGAGGTGCAGACATCGCAGTGGCCGCAAGGCCCGGACGTGTATTCACCGAAATAACCCAACAACGTCCGCTCGCGGCATTGATCGGCACCGAAGGTGAAGTGGATCATGGCCTCCAGGCGTTGGCGGGCGCGCTCCTTCCGGAGTTCCAGTGCTTCCTTGTCGAGGGTGAGCTTGCTGGCATCGCGGCGCGCGACCAGCAAGGTCACGGTAGGTTTGTCGTTCCGGGGCCGATAGAAGACGACCTCCCGGCGGTGCAGGTCGCGCAGCAGGCCGATCACCTGGTTCACGCTCAGGTTGAGGTGGCGCGAGATGCGTTCCTCATCGATGATCGCGGGCTCTTCGAACAACCCCCCGTACATGCGCTGCAGTGCTTCGAGCACCGGACCGAGCCGCTTGTCGCGAACACGGATATCGTACACATCGGCGCTGGTCGCTCGAATGCCCACGCGCGACGGTGTACGCACGGCCTCGCTCAAGGCGATGCCACCGTCCAGTTCGAGCGCTTTCAGGCAGTGGTTCACCGTTGCGGGTGACAGGGCCGTGCGATCGGCGATGGTGCGCAAGTCAAGGTCGTAGGTCTCGAATTCGCCACTGCCGAGCGCGATCCGATGCTGGTCGGCGAACGCTTGGTACACACGGCGTACCTCGGCAAGGGTGGGGAAGGAGGCCGCGAATCGATCGCGCAGCGCGACCTCATCGCTCTCGTGCGCGAGCAGGAATGCGAAAGCAGCGGTGCCATCACGGCCCGCACGCCCGGCTTCCTGGTAGTAACTCTCCAGGTCGGGTGGAGGCTCCATGTGGACCACGGTGCGCACATCCGCCTTGTCGATGCCCATGCCGAACGCGTTGGTGGCGGCCACGAACCGGATCTCCCCACGCATCCACTGCTGTTGCACCGCATCGCGCTCCTCGGGGGAGAGCCCGGCGTGGTACGCGGCGGCACTGATGCCATGCTGCTTCAGCAACCCGGCGATCCGCACCGTGCCCTTGCGCTGCCTCAGGTAGATGATGCCGCTGCCTTGCGTGTGCCTGGCGATGCGCAACAGGCGCCCTGTGCGGTCCTCGCCCCGGCTGATCCAAAGCGCGAGTTCGGGCCGTTGGAAGGGGCCGCGCACGAGGTGAGGTGCCTTGAAACCAAGTCGGAGCATGATGTCGTCGGCAACCATCGCTGTTGCGCTGGCCGTGAGCGCGAGTACCGGCACATCGGGATGCTTTTCCCGAACCTCGGCGATCTTCAGGTAGGGCGGCCGGAAGTCGTATCCCCATTGGCTGATGCAGTGCGCCTCGTCCACCGCGATGAGTCCCAGGGGCAGCCCGGGAAGGCGAGCTTGGAAGATCGACGTCAGCAGGCGTTCCGGCGACACATAGAGGAAGTCGAGCTTGCCCAGGCCGGCGCTGTTCAGCGTGTTCTCCACCTCGTGCTGGTCCATGCCGCTGGTGATGGACGCGGCGCGGACCCCGAGTTTCCGCAGCCTCTCGGTCTGGTCCTTCATCAACGCGATGAGCGGGCTCACCACCAGGCACAACTTCCGCATGGCCAACGCGGGCACCTGGAAGCACAGGCTTTTACCGCCACCGGTAGGAAGCAGGGCGAGTGTATCGCGGCCGGCGAGCACGGCACGCACGATCTCCTCCTGCCGGGGCCTGAACGCATCATAGCCCCAGACGGTACGCAGGGTTTCGTGGATGTCGGGCATGTGGCCCCGCAGGTTCGCCGGTGCCCAAATATCGGGGTGAACAGTGCCGGAGTTCAGGTTCGTGCGTGGATCGGGATGGAGAAGCCCGCGCCCAGCACGGGAGAGCCTACATTTGGCCACATCACGTAAAGCATCGCGATCATGATCACCCTGGGACAGAAGATCGACATACAGCCCGTCAAACACAGCCGCCTGCCCGCAACGGACCTGAACCAGGTGAAATTCGGGCGCGTGTTCAGCGACCACATGTTCGTGATGGACTACGTGGACGGTCAATGGCGCGAACCGCGTATCGTCGAATTCTCGGACTTGCGCATGAGCCCGGCCGCGCTGGTGCTGCATTATGCCCAAACGATCTTCGAGGGACTGAAAGCCTACCGATCGATGGACGGCAGCGTCAAACTCTTCCGGCCGGAGATGAACATCAAGCGGATGAACCTCAGCGCACACCGCATGTGCATGCCGGCACTGCCGGAGGACCTGTTCCTTGACGCGCTGAAGACGCTGATCCGCATGGACAAGGGATGGATCCCTTCGGATGATGAGGGCGCGCTGTACATCCGTCCGTTCATGTACGCGAGCGACGAGTACATCGGGGTGAAGCCGAGCGATAACTACCGCTTCATCATTTTCACCTGTCCGGTACGCAACTACTATAAGGATACGGTGCGCGTCAAGGTCGAAACCAAGTACAGCCGCGCTTTTCCGGGAGGCACCGGCGAGGCGAAATGCGGCGGCAACTACGCTGCATCGTTGTACCCCGCACAACTGGCCCAGCGCGAAGGCTTCGAACAATTGCTGTGGACCGATGGCGAGGAACACGCCTACTTCGAGGAGAGCGGGACCATGAACGTGTTCTTCCGCATCGACGATACGATGCTCACGCCGGCCACCACGGGCAGCATCCTGCATGGCGTCACCCGGGACAGTATCATCCGCATCGCGCAGCACGAGAAGGTGCCCATCGAGGTACGACGGATCACGGTGAAGGAGGTCGTTGATGCGCTCAAGCAGGGGCGCCTGAAAGCAGCGTTCGGTGCGGGCACGGCGGCCACCATCGCACACATCCGCAGCATCGCGTACGAGGGGATCACGTACGACCTTCCTCCCGTTGAGGAGCGCAACCTTAGCAACCATCTGGGCCAGGTGCTCGACGACATCCGGCGTGGCCGCATCGCCGACCCCTTCGGTTGGATGGTGCCGGTGGAATAACGCGTACGATCGGGACCTCACAAGCCGTATCCCACTCCCGGGTGGTCGTGCGGGGTACGGAGCATCATCGCGAAGGGGATCCATGCGCCTGACCGGCTGAGTACGATCTTCGCCGGATCCATGCGCCGCATCACCATCGCCATCGACGGGTTCTCCTCGTGCGGCAAGAGCACGTTGGCCAAGCAACTGGCGCACCATCTCCGCTACACCTACATCGATAGTGGTGCCATGTACAGGGCGGTGGCACTGTATGCCATCGAGAATGGATTGATCGTGGACGGGGTGCTCGTTCTGGCGGACCTGCTGCGGGTGCTGCCGGGTATACGGATCGGCTTCGAGCACGACGATACCACGCAGCGCAGCGAGACCTGGCTCGATGGTCGCAACGTGGAGCATCGGATCCGGGAATTGGACGTGAGCAACTGTGTAACACTGGTCAGTCCTGTGCCCGAAGTGCGCGCCAAACTCGTGCGCACACAGCAGGAACTTGGGGCGGGTGGTGGTGTCGTGATGGACGGTCGCGACATCGGGACCGTGGTATTCCCCGGTGCGGAGGTGAAGTTTTTCATGACAGCGCGCCCCGAGGTACGGGCCGAGCGTCGGTACAAGGAATTGCGCGGTCGCGGCGCGGACGTCACCTTCGAAAGCGTTCTGGCCAACATCGGCCGGCGCGATCTGGACGATACCACGCGCAAAGCGGACCCGCTCGTTCAGGCCCCGGGGGCCATCGTCATCGACAACAGCAACATGACCTCAGCGGAGCAGTTCGATATCGCGTTGGGGCATGTGGTGAAGGCGATCGGTACCGTGGCCGAGGCATGAGGCCCCTCAGGCGGTACGTTTGTCATGTGGCCGCCACTGCTATGAACATGCTCCGATCGGATCATCAGGCCGCACCTGTCCTTCGTGGTACTGGGCAAGGTTCCCGGTCCGATCGGGCATCAAGCACGGCGTGGGCAAGCTTTACGTGTGTACCGCTCACATTCGCCCTCCTGGCCTGTACCTCACCGGCCGAACCTGCCGGTGGAATACCCATCTCCAACACGACAATTCCCATGAACCAGGAACAGAACACTGACCTCTCCTCGTTGGACACCCTTGTTCTCGGGGCCGGCTGTTTCTGGTGTACCGAGGCGGTTTTCGCGGAGTTGAAAGGCGTGGTGTCGGTAACGCCCGGATATACTGGTGGGCATACCAGCGATCCGGATTACAAGAGCGTTTGCACGGGCGGCACCGGCCATGCCGAAGTGGCCCGTGTGGTCTTCGACACGAACATGGTGAGCGTGGATGAGGTACTGGAGGTGTTCTGGCAAACGCATGACCCCACCACATTGAACCGGCAGGGTGCCGATGTGGGCACGCAATACCGGTCGGCCATTTTCTACCGGAACGAAGAACAGCGGACGAAGGCCATGCACTATAAGGCTGAACTGGACAAGAGCGGAGCATTCCCGCGACCCATCATCACGGAGATCGTACCGCTCACGGTATTCTGGCCGGCCGAGAACTACCATCAGGACTACTACGCCAATAACCCCGAGCAAGGCTATTGCCAGATGGTGATCCGCCCCAAGCTGGAGAAGTTCCGCAAGGCCTTCGCACACAAGCTGAAATAGGGATGTGGCCCGTACTTTTGGCAGGCTTGGCACGAAGCCTGCTACACGTTCCGCATGACCAGACCCTGTCTCTCCACGCTCGCCGTTCTTCTCACCACCTTTTCCTTGGCCCAGTCAACCGGCGAGGAACTGGTGCGCAATGGGGGTTTCGAGTTCCTCGACAAGGAGCCGGACACCTACGACATGATCAAGCGTGCCGTGGGTTGGGACAATGTCACCATCGGGTACTCCGAAGTGTTCAGCAAGCTGGCCCCGGCGAAAACGGTGGGTATCCCGATGAACGACTACGGCCAGATGGACCCGAAGGAAGGTGATCATTACGCCGGTTTCTTCGGCTGGAAGGATGACGAAAAATGGAACTTCGAGACCGGCGGAGACCCCTTCGTTGCAGGATGGAGTTCCTATTCCGAGTACATCACCAGCGAATTGATGAAGCCCTTGGAAGAGGGCCGCGAGTACGAGGTCTCGTTCTGGGTGGCGCTTTCGGGCAACAGCGATCGTGCCGTTTCGGGCATCGGAGCCTATTTCTCGGAAGACAAGCTCAATGAGCAGCACCGCCGGTTCCTGCGGCAGAAACCACAGGTGTCCGTGGACGGGTTCGTTGAGAAAAAGGGTGAATGGGTGGAGGTGAAGGGCACCTTCGAAGCGGACGGCGGCGAGCGATACATCACCATCGGTACCTGGCCATCGGCCGGCTTCGATGGCAAGCGCTTGATCGCAGGCCCCGACAACAAGTACGCCTACTATTACGTCGATGGGATCAGTGTGAAAGCCCTTCCCAAGGAGGAGCCTGCGAAGTAGGCGGGGAGAAGGGGTGTGACCAGACCGTTGATCGTCCGTCCCAAGGGTCCACCAACACACTGAACTCCCACATCATGAAGAAGTTGAATCTGCTGGCTGCCACCGCGATCGCCAGCCTCCCCGCCTTTGCTCAAGGCCCCAACCTGGTGAAGAACGCCGGGTTCGAAGAGCTGAACAAACCCGTTACCACCTGGGACCAGCTCAAGCGGGCCACCGGATGGTCCAACGCCAACATCGGCACGAGCGACGTATTCGACAAGCTGGCTTGTTACGTGAGTGTGCCGGACAATGCGCTCGGCACGGGAACACCCGCCTTCGAAGGTGAACGCTACGCGGGCTTCGTCGCCTACAAGGAGGACATGCGCCAGAATTGGAAAAGCATGTTCTGGGCCGATGAGCCGCACCGCAACCCCGGCTATCAGCATTACGCGGAATACCTGCAGACCGAGTTGAGCGCCCCGCTCACGGCCGGTCAGCAATACGATGTCTCCTTCCGCGTGAAGCTGAGCAAGGGCAGCGATCGCGCCGTGAGTGGACTGGGCGGCTACCTCTCGCCTGTGGCACTCGCATACAAGCATCCACATCATGTGAATGAGAAGCCGCAAGTGAGCACCGCCACGGTGGTGAACGACAAGCAGAACTGGACCGAGGTGAAGGGCACCTTCACCGCCGACGGCACGGAGAAATTCCTGATCCTCGGAGCGTTCCCCAGCGCGGGCATGGAGAAAGCCAATGTGAAGGAGGGTGCGGACAACCAGCACGCCTACTACTACATCGATGGGATCAGCGTGAATATCCATCCCGAGGAGGATCGCGACAAGGACGGGATCATCGACAAGGAGGACAACTGTCCGGACATCGCAGGCCTGGCCGCGTTGAAAGGTTGCCCGGACAAGGACGGTGACGGCATCGCCGATGCGCTGGATGCGTGCCCCGACAAGGCCGGTCTGGCCGAATTCAAAGGCTGCCCGGACAGCGATGGCGACGGCATCGCCGATAACGTGGACCGCTGCCCCAACGAGAAGGGCGTGGCCAGTATGAAAGGCTGCCCCGAGATCAACGAGAAGACCAAGCAGTTGTTCGCTCGCGCGCTCACCGGTGTGAAATTCGAGACCGCCAAGAGCATCATCAAGAAGGAGAGCTTCGTCATCCTGAACGACGTGGTGAAGGTGATGCAGGAGAACCCCACCTACAACCTGGAGATCCATGGCCACACCGACAGTCAGGGCGATGATGCGAAGAACCAGAAGTTGAGCGACGATCGTGCCGCTTCGGTGAAAAAATACCTCGTGGAACACGGGGTGGCCGATGGACGTCTGCGCAGTGCCGGCCATGGCGAAACACAGCCAGTGGCGGACAATGCAACGGCAGCGGGCCGCGCCCAGAACCGTCGCGTGGAATTCAAAGTGACCTTCTGGGAATAACCGCTCGGAACGTCATGTTGGGAGGGGCCGCCTGGTGGGGCGGCCCCTTTCCTTTGGGGTCCAACGCGGCGTCGTAAAGTTCCCCGCGGTCCGCTGTACGATCGTTATGCCATTTCGCAATACAGCATCGTCGGATCGAACCATGACACGTCACGCTGAGCGAGCCTGCCCTGACGCAGGAAGGGCCGAAGCGCCTTGCTCCTGTGCCGCGTATTCGGGTGCGATCCGCGCTGCAAGTCTTGATGGACGCGTACTTCTGCATCAGCATCGGGTGACCCGCCCCATCCCCGATTCCGAGCAAAGAGGCGTGCAGAGCGGCCTACGGTCGCTCCCCACGGTATCAAGGATTATTCGTCCCCGTCGGCATTGCTTCCACCTCACCAGCCTCTCCGGCGAACACCTGGGCCTGCATCAGGAAGCGGTACGGCAGTTTTTTGGAATAGGTGCCGATATCGCTGAAACCGCCGGGCCCTACGATGTCCATGGCCGCGATCTCGTCCATGCGCTGCTCCATGGGCGGGCCCATAGGTGTCTGTTCCGGGAGGAAGTTCACCACGAACAGGTTGTGGGGCGAGCGGATGCACGGTAGCAATTTGCGGAAGTAGGCGGCCTGGTCCGGAATGGTCAGGAGTTCCCGCGTGCACAGCGCGATGTCCACCTCATTGGCAGCGAGGTTGGGCGCGCCCGGGGTTGCCTGGCGGATCACCAGGCGTTCGTCGCAGATGCCCATGGCCTTTTTGCGGGCCTCCAGCGCGGCGAGGTTGTTCGGGTCATCGTCCATGGCGATCACGCGTGCCCCTGCCTCAAGCAACTTCATGGTGTAGTAGCCATCGCCCACGAAGAGGTCGGCCACCGTCCTGCCGTTCACACCGCCCATGGTGGCGAACAGGGTGTCCACCATGTGCCAGTCGTCGGGTGTACGCGCGGGCGGGCAACCGGACCCCCTGGGGGTGGCATTCGCCGCTGCGTTCGCGGCCTCCGGGGGCGTGCTGGTGTTCTGGGCCGGATCATCCGTGCAGGAAGAGCAGGCGAACAGGCTGGTGAGAAGGAGGGAAGCAGCGATCAGGCGCATGGCGGGGCACATTGTGGTCGGCGAAAATAGATGGCTGATCGGGGTTTCGCCCGGAAGCCGGACCTTCGCGGCCGAACATGAAAGCCCGCACCCTCAAGCGCACGAAGGTCAACGTGATCACCCTCGGCTGTTCGAAGAACACCGTGGACAGCGAGGTCCTGATGGCCCAATTGAAAGCCAACGGCATCGCGGTGGACCACGAGGCGGCGCACGATGACCACAGCGTGGTGGTGATCAACACGTGCGGCTTCATCGAGAACGCCAAGCAGGAGAGCATCGACACCATTCTGAGTTGGGCCAAGGCCAAGGACAAGGGACAGGTGGAGAAGGTGTATGTCACCGGCTGCCTGAGCCAGCGCTACGCGCCCGAGCTCAAAGAAGGCATCCCGCAGGTGGACGCCTGGTTCGGGACACGTGATCTGCCGCGCTTGCTGAAAACACTCAAGGCGGACTACAAGCACGAACTGGTGGGCGAGCGCCTGCTCACCACGCCCGCGCACTTCGCCTACTTCAAGATCAGTGAAGGCTGCGATCGCAAGTGCTCCTTCTGCGCCATTCCATTGATGCGCGGCGGGCATGTGAGCGTACCGATGGAACAGCTGGTGACCAACGCCAGGGGTCTGGCCGCACGGGGTGTGAAGGAACTGATCCTCATTGCACAGGATCTGACGTACTACGGACTGGACATTTACAAGAAGCGCAACCTCGATGAACTGGTCGCCCGGCTGAGCGACGTGGAGGGCATCGACTGGATCCGCCTGCACTACGCTTTTCCCAGCGGATTCCCCATGGACGTGCTGGACGTGATACGGGACCGGCCCAACGTGTGCAACTACCTGGACATGCCGCTGCAGCACGGCAGCACTCGCATGCTCACCCGTATGCGACGCGGCATCACGCAGGAGAAGACCGAAAAACTGGTATCGGACATCCGCTCCAGGGTGCCCGGCATCGCCATACGCACCACGCTCATCGCGGGCTTCCCGGGAGAGACCGAAGCCGACCACGAGGACAGCCTGCGCTGGATCGAGCGCATGCGGTTCGATCGGTTGGGCTGCTTCACGTACAGCCACGAGGAGGACACGCACGCCTTCGGCATGGAGGACGATGTGCCCTTCGGGGTGAAACAGGAGCGCGCCAACGCGATCATGGAACTGCAGGGCGGCATCAGCTTCGAACTCAACCAGCGCAAGGTGGGGCAGGAGTACCGCGTGCTGGTGGACAAGGCCGAGAGCGGCAACTACCACGCCCGCACCGAGCACGATTCGCCTGAGGTGGACAACGACGTGCTCATCGCCACATCGTCCGGTCATCTGCGTCTGGGCGACTTCGCGCAGGTGCGCATCACGGAAGCGCGCGAGCACGAGTTGGTGGCGGTGCCGGTTTGAACCGACCACTCCGGCCGGTGAGCTTGAACAAGATGGCCGCCCTCCAGCATGAAGGGGGGCCATCCGCACGGCTCCGGTCACGCGATCGCCGGGTCCGGTCCGTTCATTCCGCGACGGTTCAGAACCTCAACGTGTACTGCAACACGGGAAGCAATGCCAACTGCGGCACGGTTCCAATGGCCTTGGTGCGGTTGTCGTAGTAGTGGTAAACCGCCGTGCTGCTGTTCAGTACATTCTGCACATCCGCCTTGATCTCGTGGCTCACCTTTGGCCGAACAGCGCGGTAGGCCACAACGACATCGAGTTTCTGCACCGGTGCGCCCTTCCGGCTCCAGGGTGTTCCGCCATCCACTTGCGTGCCCGCAAGTCGGCTCGCCTCAAGATCGATGGGTGTGGAATACTGGCCACCGATGATCGAGTAGCGGAATCCGGTGGTGAGCACGCGGTCCTTGCCGTTCCTGCCCAGTTGCCATTCTTTGCCCGCGAGGGCGTTCGCCACGGCACCCATGTTGAAGCGCGAATTGCGCCAGACCCCGTCCAGAGCCCTGTTGCG
Source organism: Bacteroidota bacterium (assembly GCA_018267155.1). GTDB lineage: Bacteria > Bacteroidota > Bacteroidia > Flavobacteriales_F > PHOS-HE28 > PHOS-HE28. The sequence continues at coordinate 14,422 of JAFDZE010000001.1, forward strand.
CGCGTCGCTCAACGAGGCGGTGACCATGAAATGGTACCCGCGCGTGAAGTATTTCTCCACCGCGAGCTCGATCCCGTAGTTGCGGCCCTTGCCCTTGTTCACCAGTGGTTTGTTGGTGAACCAGTCGGAGCTGTTGCTCAGGGTGAACGCGCTTGTGGGATCGTTCTCCACCGGCACGTTGAAGTGGTACTGGTAGTACGCCTCGGCCTTCACCTGGATGTCCTCCGTGATCATGTGCTCATAGCCCACCACAACATGCGCAGCCTTCGAAAGCCCGAGCATCCTGTTGGGGCGGGAGGTATGGCCCTGTTGATCGGTGACCTGGGCGAGATACGTCATCGCGGTTTCGGTCTTCGCATGCAGGCCGGCACCCGCGGTGAACGCACGGCCCGGCTTCATCTGATACCGGATACCGGCACGCGGCTCCACGCTCGTGGCATTGGTCAGTGCGAAGTGCAGAACGTGTACCCCGCTGGTCATGGTCCATTGCTCGTTCCAGCGCCAGCGCCAACTGGTGAAGGCCTGCAACGTGGTCGCCTCACCCCGCGCGTCAAGCTGGCGCTCCATCCGGGCCGTTGACCGGTCCCAGTCGTCCGCCCGCATCTTGAACCGGTCCACGGACAGGATGATCCCCGAGCGCAGTTTGTGTTTGGTGTTCAACCGGTTGTTCAAGATGGTGCTGGACCGGATCGTCCACTTGGCCAGGTCGCTGGAGGCGCGCAGGACCAGAGGCGTCTCCTCAGGAGCATCGGTCTCGTGGTAGTCGAAACCGCTGCCATTGCCGCTCATGCTGAGTGTGCTCTGCAGGTAGCTGTTCTCGCCCAGCGTGCGCAGGTACGAGAGTCCGATCACGCCCATGCGCGACCCGAACGTGTTCTCGGAGAAGAGCGAATCGCCCTCCTCACTGCGTTCTTCCTGATGGATGGAACTGCGACCGCCCAGGCCATAGAGTGAAAAGGTACCGACATCTCCCGCAGGCAACTTCAGTTTGAACGCCGCATCGGTGTATTCGGGAACGCCTTGGTAGTCCACGATGCCGGCCTGATCGAGAAGGCTGAGCGTGCTGTAGCGGAAGTTGGCGAGGTACGAGCCCCCATGTACCCCGGGCATGGGGCCTTCGGCGGTGAGGTCGGTACCCAGGACTCCCGCTTTCAACGTGTATTCCCGCTCGGTGTCGTTGCCATCGCGCAGGCGCATGTCGAACACGGCGCTCAGCGCGTTGCCGTATTCCGGTGCGAACGCCCCCGTGTAGAACTCCGAATCATCGAGCATGTCGCTGTTCAGCACGTTGATCGGGCCGCCGGTACTGCCTTCATTGCTGAAGTGGTTCGGGTTCGGGATCTCCACGCCCTCCAGGCGCCAGAGCACACCCGTGGGCGAATTGCCCCGCGCAACGATGGTGTTGTCGCCGGACGGGTCACCCGCCACCCCGGGGAACGTGCTTACCATGCGCGCCGGATCATTGATCCCGCCCGCGATCCGCGAGGTCTCCTCCACGCTGATCCGCCTGCCGCTCACCGGCACCATGTCGTTGCGCAGGTCGTTGCGCTTCCTGTCGGCATGTATCGTGACCTCCTTGCCCATCACCACCGCGCTGAGGAGATGGACGTTCACCACCAGTTCGCGGCCGGAGGTGAGCAGCAGGTTCGACCGTTTCTGTTCCTCGAAACCCATCATCTTGACCACCAGGTCGATGCGGCCGGTGGGTACTTTGGGGATGATGAAGCGGCCTTCCGTGTCGGTGGAGGCGGCCCGAAGGGGATCAGAGCCGACCACGACCACTGCGGCACCGGGTATCGGCTGGTGGGTATCCTGGTCGAGTATGGTGCCGCGCACCGTTTGGGTGGTGACCTGGGCGAAGATGCCCCCGGTGAAGATGAGTGAAAGGGCCAGAACGAGGAGGCGGAAGAGCTGTGGTCGCAAGGTCATGGTCAATTCGTTGTGTTGACGCTATGACAACCAGGACGGAACGAACCCCCACGCGTTCCCGAAAAAAAGTCAGAAGTACACGCCGATCCCCAGGCGCCCACCCACCCAGCCCCTCATCACCAAGGTATCCCACTGCTCCTCGAACATGGAGTAGGGAGCGATGGCGCTTTTGTACACACCGGTCTCCGCATCACGCCAGTCGGTGAAAAGGACGTTGAACGAAGGCCCGCCAGAGATGATGAGGCGCCGTTGGATCACGAAGCCGTACGTGATACTGATGTGGCCGACGATATTGACCGCATCGATCCATTGCGGCTGCTCGTTCACGTGCTCGGCGAACCAGTCAAGGTTGCCCCGGTGCCTGCCGCGGTGGCCGAATTCGGTGCCCGACCCGTAGCCGAAACCCCATTGCCCGGCATCCTCCACCGCGGGACTGTACGTGAACAGGTTGTAAAAACGATGGGTTCCGGTTCGGGCGGCGATGGTGAGCGGGGCCATCTCCGTGGCATACAGGTCCACACGATGGTAGCCTTTCCAAGCGAAGCTGAGCAGCCCCACGCTTGTGCCGGATATCGTGTCGCTCACATTGATCAAACCTACCTGACCGCCTGTGCATTTTCTTGCCACGTTGAGCAGGCCCACCTGTCCCCCCTTGACCTCGCCGATGCACGCATTGATCCCGAAGCCCACCTGCCCGCCGCTGACCACCTTGGCGTAGTTCGCCAGGGATCCGACCTGCCCGCCACCCACTTCGCCCAGCGCCACATTGGCGCCGAGGGAGAACTGGGTGCCGCTCACGTTGCGGCCGTAGTTCGCCAGGCCGCTCACCTGGGCCTTGCGCACATCGCCCAAAGCGATATTCACCCCGGAAGAAACCTGCGCGCCGTCGCACGAGTGGGTGGTGAGGTTGGCCAGTCCACTGATCTGGGTACCACGCATGCCGCCCTTCACCACGTTCACACCTCCGGTGACCTGCGTGCCGCTCAACGTGTCCCAGACCACATTGCCCAGGCCGGCGATCTGCGCACCGATGAACGAACGCATGGTATGATTGATCGCGCCGGCGAGTTGCACACCGTTGGTATGTCCACCGACCAGGTTGGCCATGCCCGCCATCTGCACGCCACGCACATCGCGTCGTACCATGTTCACGACACCGCCCACTTCCACACCATGCAGGCCCCCCGCATACCCGGCCACCACGTTCAACGAGAACGCATTGCTCACAGCGCCGCTGAGCTTCCCGTTGGTGCCGATCGTGGGTACCAGTGAGATCTGGATGGGCCTCTTCTCCGGCGCGAGGTTGAGTGCTTGTTGCTGGATGTTCGCCGGGACCAGGAGCCGTGTGATACCCAGGTCGTCCACCGTACTGCAATAGGCGTTGTGGCAGGGCTCCATCTTCTCTACGCGCTCCTTGGGTCGCAGCCTCACTGTGCCCATCTGACCATCGCGGCCGACGAAGACCACGGTATCATGATAGGCCGTACGGACGACCAGCAACGCGGTCCTTTCGTGGCGTCCTGACACGCGCATCCGAAAGGATCCATCGGCACCGGTAATGCCGACATGCTTCTCATTCACCTCGCGGACCGAAGCCTGGGCAAGCGGCCTTCCTGTCGCATGGTCGCGCACGAACCCTTCGATCCCGAAGATGGCCTTCCGTTCCGGGGCCTCGAGGATGATGACATGCTCGCCGCTCTCCTTCAGGACACGTTCCTCACCCAGCATGCTTCGCAGGGCTTTTTCCGCCGTGCTTGTCGCATCGATGGAGACGATGCTGTCGCCGGGGACGATGGCATCGTTGTAAGCGAGTTGGAAGCCCGCGTCACGGGCCACCGATTCCAGGGCCTCGTGCAACCGGATATTCCGGCCATGGACATCCACATGGCGCTGCAGGAGCGACTGACTGTGGGCCCCGAGCATGAACAGGGCGCAGGAGATCGGAAGGATGATCCGCTCAGCACCCATCACCGCTCAACAGATACTCCCCCGGTGCGGTTGCGGTAACGGTCAGGCCGAAGGTCTCGGCCACGATGCGCAACACATGGTCGATCGGCTCATCCTCGAATGTGGCGGTGAGCTTGCACCCCTGTGGATCCTTGGAGCTCGAGTACACCTTCACACCGTACACCGAACCGATCTGATCCATGACTTCGGGTAGCGGCGTCCCCTTGAACACCAGGATGCGGTCGCCCCAGCGCTCCATGCCGGGTGCGGCGATCCGCTCCAGCCGCCTGGTCGTCGCGTCGAACCTTACGTGATCACCAGCGAGGAGGTCCAGTTGCTGTCCATCGGAGGCGGCCACCCGGACCTTGCCATGGCGCACCCGCGCGAGCACCACCGATGAACTGTCGTACGCCTCAACGGTGAACGCGGTGCCCAGTACAGTGACCTTGAGCCCGTGAGCTTCCACGACGAAAGGCCGTTGCGCGTCCGGTGTCACCTCGAAATAGGCCTGACCGTGCAGGGCGATGTGCCGTTCAGCACCGATCGATGCGCGTAGATGAGTGTTCGGGCCCATCACAACCCGGCTGCTGTCCGCAAGGAACACGGTGGTACCGCTGCCCGTGGTCGCGAACTCCTGCGGCCGTGGTGCGATCAACCACCAGGCAGCCAAAATGATCCCGCTGATGGCGGCAGCTGCCGCCGCGATCCGCGACCAGCGCACCATACGACCACGATCGATGGGGATCACTGCGCCGCCTGGCCACGCACCGATCCGGGACCGGACCTTCGTCCACGCGGCGTCCACGTCCACATCACGGGCGTGCGGGTCGGGCGCGGACAAATCCCACGCCGCACGCATGGCAGCGAGCTCGCGGGCGTTCAGCGGGGAGGATCCCGCCCAAGTCTCCACGGCCCGGGCTTCCTCCGGAGAGGCCTCCCCGGCCACGTACCGGGCCAACTGGTCGCTATTGATATGGTGCTGTTCGCTCAATGTTCTGTTCCTATGACATCCTGCCCGATCAATACCCCCATCCTCCTTCCGAATTCCTGAACCAGGTCCACAGCGCCGCTGCGGCAAGGAGCAACGGCAGCAGGTCCGCGAGTTCCTCCCGCAAGGTCTTCAGCGCGCGCCCGATCTGGTTCTCCACTGTTTTCACCGAGAGGCCGAGTCGATCGGCGATCTCCTGATACTTCAGCCCCTCATGTCGGCTCAGGAGAAAGATCCTGCGGCGCTCCTCAGGAAGCCCTTCGATGGCCGCCTGGATCCGTGCGGCACGTTCAATGCGCTCCATCGGGTCGGAAGCCTCACCAGGCAAGTCGTCGTGTTCGGTGATGACCCGCATGCGGTCCTGCTGTTTCAAGGCGTTCAGGCAGCGGTTGCGTACCGCCGTGAACAAATAGGACTTCAGCGAGGTGGTGATCGTTACCCGGTCGCGATCCTGCCAAAGCCGGACGAAGAGATCCTGTACCAGTTCCTCCACCGCGTCGGCATCCCGCAGGTATTGCCGGGCGAATGCGCACAACGGTCGATAGAACTCCCGGAATACGCGTTCAAAGGCGCCGTGGTCCCCTTGGGTGATCCGTTCGAATTCCAAGCTCAGGATGTGGCGACCAAGTTATCGGACATGACCGTAGGGGATGCCACAACGCGTCAGTCCATGACCCGATCATGGAGACTTTTTCATGCGCCTGTCCAGTTCTGGATCCTCGGATCAGCGGCGGATACAGGCCTGGATCAGATGCTCCTTGAGGTCAAGCAGGCAGCGCCATGAACGCGAAGCGGACAAGACCCGTTGCTCGTTATCGTTTGGTCACCTCCAGGACGAAGGCCACGGCGTTGCTGCTGGCCGGTCCGCTCGCTCCGAAGGTGGCGCCCTCGGTGTACGTGAGGCCATCGGCGCCCATCAACTCAGTGCCCAATACGGCGGAGAGCTTTGCTCCCAGCCCCTTGGTCGGATTCTGCTTCATCGCTTCGTTCACCTTGGGGTAGTCCACGGGCTGGTTGTACACCACAATGGCCATTACGTCGGTGGTGCCCACCTCATCGGCCGTGAGGCTCTGGTCGCTGGGGAACACGCGCGTGCCCGTGATCCCGCAGTACGGGGAGTGCTTGGGCGTGTACGGGAAGAGTGTGTACGTGCTTCCGTCCGTCTCCTCCCCGAAGATGTACGTGTAGCACTCGGCCTTGTTGGTCACTTCGATCTTGAACCGCGTGCCTTTGGCGATGGGCGAAACGGTGCGGAACACCCGACCACCCACATGGGTAAGAGGGATGTTCTCCCCGGTGGCCTTGCCTTTGGCGTCCACCACGGCCAGGCCGAAACGCAGGTCGAACCTGGAGGGCTTCACATCCACTCCCTCACCTTGCGGATAAACGGCGTAGGCTTCCTTGGCGAAGTAGGCGAAGTCGTTGTAACTCACCCAGGCGATCCCGTTCTTCCCCCACTTGTCGCCCCAGCTGTTCATGATCTGGAACCCGCCATCCTGCCCGAACTTGAAGTCATCATAGCCGATCACGCACATGGCGTGGCCACCGAAACCGGGCATCTGATAGTCACTCTCGTTGGGGTACCATTTTTCCTGCCCCTCCATTTCCTGCATGAAGGAGCCGCCCACCATCATGCCGATGACCACCGGCGCCCCCTGGTCCAACTGTTGCTTCATGGCCAGCATGTCCACCTTGCTCCTCGGGTCGTCCGTGGCGCTCAGCCGCTGGAACCCCTTGATGCGGTAGGCCTTCGCCGCCTCCCGTGCCTCCTCCGTGGGGGGGCGGCTGCAGTCCTGGTCGTCATACGCGAACTTGCTGAATGGCGCCACTCCACCGGCCTTCATGTTCTCCATGGCGCGGATCAGGTAGCTGCCCTGGCAGCCGCTGTTCTCGATCTTGATCTGGTTGTACAGGAAGCTCGGGCTGAACGCGTTGGCCGTGGTGGGCGTTTGCTTCGTTGCCGCATTGTTCACGATGCTGCGTGCTGCGTAGGCGCTGGCCCAGGCCACGCACGAGCCCTGCTGCCCTTGATTCAGGCGGGGAGGAGCGAATGCTTCCAAAGAGACCTTTTCCGGCAACGGGTTCTTCACATTGTCCGCCAGCGGCTCGAACACCTCGGCCTTGTCGTACTCCTTGGGGTCGAGGGTCGCACCCTTGTTGAACAGGTTGCTCACCACCTCCGCGACCCCGCCACCGCCGCCACCGGCACATCCTTTACTTCCTCCCATGAAGTAGAAGAGCCCGCCGACCACCAACAGGATCAGCAGCAGCTTCGGATTCTTGAAGAGCATGGGCAGCAGCATGCCGATGAGCCCGCCGCCGCCGATATTGGGGGATCCTCCACCACCGCGACTCGGACGTGGACCTTGGTTCTGCTCCTGGCCCTCATCGGGCGTCATTCGGATCGGCATGGCTGTTCGCTTGGGATAGGGTGGGAGTGATGACGTATGTGTGCCCGATGCGTCACCGATGCGGGTCGCCCGGGTGCGGAAAGGTACAGGTGGGATCCCAGGGTCGATGGACCTGGAACGCGGAGGTGGACTCCGCTCATCGATCACGATCCTCGTGGCTCCCAGCGACCGATAGACCCGGACATGACCGCGTGCATCCTGTTCCGCAGGGCCCAGCCTCCGAGAAAGACGTGTATCGCCATGACCGCACGCTGCGAAAGCGGCCCCATCGCACTTGACCGGAGCATCTTACTCAGACGGTGGCCAAGGAGCGGTCGATCCAGCTCATCGGGTGAAGAAGAGAGGACGTGAGGATGCCGCGCTCCTCCTCACTTCCATTCTTCTTCACCAACCAGCATCCGCGAGTGGAGGAACCGGATCTTCGTCACCGCATCAGTAACTTCACCGACAGCCGAACGGCCCACAATAAGAACATCGGGATCATGAATACCGGACCGAATACATTGATCCTTGCGTTGTTCCTGCTTGGAACGACCCAAGGCACCGCGCAGACCACGATCGCGGACGGCAATTGGTCAGACCCGTCCACTTGGGGCGGTGTCCCGCCGTTTGGAACCGGGAACGTGGTGATCGGACACCATGTCGTCCTGGATCTCGATTACGGCCACAGCTCCGGATCCCTTACGGTAAACCCGGGCGGATCGTTGGTGGGCAACTCGGACATGCGGGCATTCGCACTCAACTATCCGGGAGGTACGGCCACCATGACGGTGAATGGGACGTTCGATGTGGCAAGGGTGTATCTCGCCTCGAACACGGTGAGCAATGGCGGTGCTTTCCATGCGGACAGCCTGTTGTGCTCGGCAACGCTCACGAACAGCCTTGGAGCGGGAATGGTTGCCGATCAGTTCAGGATCGACCCGGGGGGCACGCTGAACAATGCGGGCTCGGTGGAGACGGTGAACTTCCTGAACATCTCGACCGTGGTCAACAGCGGGTCCGTTTCGGCCAGCGACTTCGCCAACTCCAAGGACTTCACGGTGGCCAATACCGGGGTCATGAACATCGCGTTCGATTTCTCCAACATCGACACGCTGGGGGGGCCGGCCATCTTCACCATCAATGGGACCGTTCTTGTCGGCAACGACTGGCACAATGGTGGTCAGATGAACGGTTCCGGTCGCTTTTGTATCAACCACAACACATGGAATTCCGGTGCGCTGACCGGGACCTTTGATTTTTGCGATCTGACCGGCGGCGATGTGGATCTGAATACCGGAACGGTCGCCGGATCGATCACCTACTGCACGACACCTTGTGATGTCGGGACCGGAGAAGGGGCGGAAGAGGTACTGGTCGACATTTTTCCGGATCCCTTCTCATCATCGGCCACCGTGCGGACCGGTAGATATCTGCACAATGCGGCGATCACCGTTGTCGATGGTCTGGGCCGGACCGTGTTGCGAATGAGCAACATCACTGGCCGGACCGCGACGTTGCATCGTGATGGTTTGCCAAGCGGCCCGTACCTGCTCCGGTTGACGCAGGAGGGCCAAGTCCTCGCAACGGAAAGGATCATCATCCATGACTGATACGCGCAGGGGACGGCGTTCCACGGCCCGGAGACCTTCGGACGTGCGACTTTACCACGCGCATCATGCTTCGTGCTGTCCGCCGGCCGCACAACTGGCGACGGTGATGATCCCATGCTTGGTCGCGGGGATCCGAAGTGGTCCGACCGGGTACTTTCGTCGGCCATGATCCGATGCTGAATCGTTCGGGTCATTCCCGTTCGCATGCTGCGCCATCCGATCCCCTACCGCGCCACCGGCCGCTTTTCGCCCATCGTGTCGGATCACGTGGAAGGGGAGGCTGCCCTCAGCGAGTTCTACGCCCACCGGCCCGATCGCGAAGGGCTCTCGGCCGCCATGCGCACAAGGACCTTCGACCCTGCCACTCGGATGGTGCTGTGCGACGTTCTTCGCGACCAGTACCATGGCATCGCGGTGGGTGAGGCGGTACGGGCGAACCTGGAAGCCTTGCGCCGGAACGATGTGCTCACGGTGACCACCGGACATCAGCTCTGCCTGTTCATGGGCCCTTTGTACGTTCCATTCAAGATCCTCAACGTGATCCGGCTCGCCCGGGAGCTGAGCACGGACGAACACAACGTGATCCCGGTGTTCTGGATGGCCACCGAGGACCACGATCGGGCCGAGATCGATCATGCGTGGCTGGACGGTGCGAAAGTGGAGTGGCCGGGTGCGCCTGCGGGGGCCGTAGGGCGTTTGCCGCTCACTGGGATCGACGCCGCTGTGGAGCAGGCCGGGCGAGTACTGGGCATCGGACCCCATGCGGACGAGTTGCGCGCGCTGCTGAACGAATGCTACCGGCCGGAGCATACCCTGGCCCACGCCACACGGTTGTTTGTACACGCGCTCTTCGGTCGCTTCGGCGTGGTGATCGTGGATGGCGATGATCCACGCCTGAAGTCCGTCTTCGCGCCCATGATGCGCGAGGAGATCCTGAACGGGGTGACCAGCCGCGCCGTTCACTATGCGAACGAACGGTTGCGCCCGCGTTACCAGCCGCAGGCCCATGCCCGCGAGTTGAACCTTTTCCTGCTGCAAGGGCTCAGGCGCGAACGCCTCGAACCACAGGGTGTGGGGTTCGTGGCGCACGATACCGGTACCTATTGGTCGGTACAGGCGTTATTGGACCGGCTTGATGCGGCACCGGAGGAGTTCTCGCCCAATGTGCTACTACGGCCGCTGTACCAGGAGACCATCCTCCCCAACATCGCGTATGTGGGCGGGGGCGGCGAGCTGGCGTACTGGCTGCAGTTGCGCTGGGTCTTCCAAGCAATGCGCGTTCCAATGCCACCGTTGGTGCTGCGTACGTCGGCCGCCTTCATCAGCACCAAACTCGCTGACAAGTGGCGGGCTTCGGGCTTGTCCATCGCCGATCTGTTCACACCGAAAGCGGAGTTGGAGAAGCGGATCGCCTTGGAGCACGCCACCTTCAGCACCTCACTCGAAGCGGAGCGCGCCGAACATGCGCGGCTGTTCGGAGCACTGGCAGAGCGGGTAACGGCCGCCGATCCCACCCTTGAAGCCAGTGTACGGGCCAAAGAAGCCTTTTCCAGGAAAGGGTTGGACCTGATCGAGCGCCGCTTGGTGCGAGCCGCCAAACGCCAGCAGGACGACCGTCTCCGCCAGCTGGGGGAGGTACACGACGCCCTGTTCGCCCATGGCCTCGCGGAGCGACGGGACAACTTCATGTCGTATTACGCGGCAAAGGGGCCGGCCCTGTTCGATGAATGGCTCGATGCATTGGATCCCCTGGATCCCCGTTTCAGCGTATTGGAGGGCGATTGACACGTTCGGCCGTCGCCGCGAGAGGTCCACAACAGGACTGTTGAACCGGCGGAACAGGTTCCCCCGGGCGGTCAATGGGAATGGAGAAGGTGGTTCCCGGGGGTCAGGTCGGCTCAGCGCACGAAGGGTGCGCTCGCGCTCCGGGTGCCATCGCTGACGCGCAAGACGTACGCACCGCCGCTCAGTCCAGCGAAAGGAACATCGGTCCGGCCGTCCACCGCGGTGCGGCCCTGCCACACCACACGGCCGGTCATGTCGAGCACATCACAGGTGCTGCCGGCCACGAAGTCGTGCAGGCCGGTGATATGGTCCCCATCTGCAAGGATCACCAGGTCGTCGGGGCCCTTGCCCGGCATGCGTACGGTAACGATCGTGCTCACGGTACTGGCACCATCGAAGTCCGTTTGGCGCAAGCGGTAGAAGCTGGTGCCGGGCAGGGGCCAGCGGTCCAGATCGGTGTAGTGCAGCACAGCGGTGCTGTTCCCCGCTCCTTCCACCCGGGCCAGGTCCTCGAAATCGTGCCCGTTGGCGCTGCGCTCGATGGTGAAAAAGTCGTTGTCGCGCTCGGTGGCCGTGTGCCAGTCCAGCCGGACCATCGATCCCTCGGGATGGGCATCAAAGGAGAGCAGTTCGATGGGAAGCGGATTGTCCTCCGATACCGTGGCCAGGGTCCACCAGCCTCCACCGGTGAAATTGGATTCAATGATCGGGGCGGTGGTACTCACCGTGCCGAGCGCCACCGAGCCCGTACCCGGTGAACCGCGATCGCGCCACATGGTGCCGTCCCACTTGGCCAGATGCACGGTAGCAGGATCAAAAACACCACAGTTGGTGGCCGTGTTCCAGCCGAGTGTCACCGTGGCCGAGGGTGTGCCCACGTAGCGGTCCATGCGGTAGTATTCGCAATAGCTGATATCCAGCAGGGGAGGTGTTTCCATCGCCGGTCCGATGTCCGTGTGCGGGTCGTTGGGGAAGTATTCGGCGATGAACGCGTCCGACGGACCTCCAACGACCGAACCGATCACTGAAACGCCGCGCATCAGCAGCCCCTTGCCCACCGGGAAGCGGAACTGGCTGACATTGAGGTTGGTCTTCACCATGGGCCCATGCACGAAGCTGGGTCCGTAGGCGGTGGCGGATACCGCGGTGGTGTTGGAGCCGCTGAGCGTCAACAGACCCGTGGTGCTATTGGTGAAAATGCGCCCGGAAAGCAGGGAGAGCGTGGTCTTCACCAGCACCGGACTGTTCAAGGTCAGGTCATTGGTGAGGTTGTTCACGGTCAGATTCCCGAATTCTTCTTGAAAGGTGGTGCCGGTAGTGATGCTTTGCGGGCCGGAACCGTTGAAGATGACCGTGGATCCCGGCTCGTCGAACGCGGCGATGGTGGCGTTGTTCGCGTAATCGCCTCCGAGTTGGAACGTGCTTCCGGTGACCCCGCTGCTCAGGTCAAGGAAACCGATGGGGGAGATCGTCAGGTTGCCCGCCACGGACACCGTATTCGCGGGGTCGGTACTGACGAACACGGACTGTTGTGGGCCCGCGATGGACGAACCGTTCAAGCTGAGGTTCCCACCAACGTTCAGTGTCCCTGGAGTTCCCGCACCTCCGATGATCACACTCGCTGTACCCAGATTGCCGCTGTTCGCCTGCACGATCATATTGCCCGCGACCTGCAGCGATCCGTTGTTCTGGATGGTGAGGGAGCGGGCAGCTCCGGGCACTTGAACCGTGAGCGCAGCGCAAACGGCGGGCGGAGGAGCGGGTGTCACCCCGATGACACAATTGTTCACCGGAGCGTACAGCGGGTGGATGAATACGTTGCTGGTGATCGTGGGTACCTCTGCGTCGTCCCAGTTACGGCAGTCGAACCAATCGGTGGATTTGGCCCCGGTCCAGCGGCCATTCACGAAGGTACCTGCCGTGAAGGGGAAGACGAAGCCCCCCGCATAGTTCGGGGAACTGGCATTGTAGGTGGCACAACTTCCCTGCGATGCCCAGCGCGTATTGTCATCGATATCGATGATCCATTGGCGCTGTGTGAGTGGGGGATAGGCAGGGAAGGTGAACCCTGTGGGGCCGATATATTTGATCCAGTCGGACGATGAGGCAGGCGCCATCGCGAAGCAGGTCATGTTCGGTGGCAGGCCGGAATATTGTGTGTCGTTCTGGAAGGAGACCCAATCGTTCGGGAATTGCCGGGTGCTGAATCCGTAGAGCAGTGTACAATTGGTGAACACGCCGTCGTTGCTGCTGCCAGTGAACGTCGCGCCCGCAAGGGCCTGGAAGAAGAAGATCTGGTCGCCACCCGAATTCAGATTCATGCCGGCCACGATCGTGGTGGCGACCCAACCCGCACTGATCGAGGTGACGGTGCCTGCGCTATTGATCCGCAAGGTGGTAACCGTTCCCAGTGGAAGCCCGGCTGAACGCTGCAATTGGATCACCCCTTCGCTGGTGCCCCACATCCCGGGGTCTTGGTACTCGTAGCCCTGGTCCGTGATCCAGATGCGCGCGCCCGCCAGCAGGTTCTTGAAGCAGATGAAGCTGATCTCGTCCTCGGCCGTGTTCCCGCTGCACGTGCCATTGTTGGCGTTGATTCCGATCACGGCGATATCGCCGCGTTCCAGAGGTTGTGCTCCTGCCGGTGTACAGGCGAGCATGCCCGCGCCCACGATGATGCGCCTGAGCCCTGAGTGCAGAATGACCTTCGTGCGGAGCATACGAAAGGTGCGAAGATCGCATGATCCGTTGATCTTCAGCAGGAAGGGGTAGGGAAGGCGCCCTGTAGTTTTCCCCGATCTGGGGAAGATCGTGAACAACGGGCAGGCCTAACGACCAGGGGAAACCAGCAAACCGTTGGTGGTAGCGGCCAGTCGATAGGTCTTTTGGCTTTGTACGGAGCGGACCTCGAGGATATTCCATCCGGTGGGTACAGCAATGGTTCCCGCACTGTTGGTGGCGGTTCCAGAGGCCAGTACCCGTCCAGTGGCATCCAGCAGCCGCCACATGGTACCGGGCTCCTGGGCCGGCAACCACACGGCACTTTCGCCCTCCACAGGCATGGGGCCGAAGGCACCACCCGACACGGTCACGGCGACCACCGGGCCGAGATGCGGGGTGCCGTCCAGGTCCTCTTGTCGCAAGCGGTAGTACGTGGTGCCAGGCAAGGGGAACAGGTCGTCCCACCGGTAGTCGATGCGGTTCTGACTATGTCCAGCAGCCGGTTGTTCCGCCAACAAGGCGAAGTCCCCACCGGGGCGAGAGCGATCCAGTACGAAGCGCGCGCTGTTGTGCTCGGTGGCGGTGGCCCAGCGCAAGGTCACCCTGTCCGCAATGGGTTCAGCCGTGAAGAAGAGCAGTTCAACCGGTAGCGTGGAGCAGAGCAGGTTCTCGATGTAGGCTGCATTGGCCGCGTTGTTCGGGCTGCCCGGGGTCTCGTTGCCGGCAATGGGGGCACTGGTGAAGTTGGCCGCCAGTCGTTCGTTGCCGCTGTTGAAGAAGAGGACACGGCCCGTGTGGTTCAAGGTACTGATGCGGAGCAGATCGAGGCCACCACCGTTCATGGATTGGGCGTTGGGTCCGTAGCTGATACCGTGGAAGTACCGGCCCTGCGGCGTGCGTGTCTGGATGGCATCGCCTTCGTTGCGCAAGCCGACATAGGACCAATTGCCACCCCCGAACACGCAGGCGTTCCCGTAGTTGGCTGAACCCGTCGCGTTGGGGAGGCTGGAGCAGCCCTGTAGCAAGGCGTGGTTCGCGGGGAGCACGTACACACTGTCGTTGGGAGCCGTGTCACTCGGATCGTTCGGCGGTAGCAAGGGATTCGGATCCGCGTTGTTGTAGATCACGATCATGGCACCTGCGGGTACACTGGCCCATTGTGCGGCGTTGGAGAACCGCAGATGGCCCGCAGAGGTGCCGCTGCCCGTCTGGCTGGTGCCGAATCCGTTCATGAGCACCCCGTTGTTATCGTCGATCTTCCACAGGCGCAGATCAACGGGTTGACAGTCCGTTGCACATGCCAGCAGTTCCACGTACTCCTGCGTGCCGTTGGCGCCATTGCTCACCTCGTTCACCAGCAGCCCCGGACAGGCGGGTGCGTAGGGAACCGTCAGTTCCACGTCGTCTATTGCCACGCTGGGATCCGTGCCGCTACCGTCGTCGTTGTTCACCCAGCGGAAACCGATACGAACGCCCGGGTTGTTGTTCGCCGAGGCCGGCAGGGCGATGCTGTACGCGGTCCAGATGCCTTGTCCACCGCACCCGGCGGTCGGTGTCTTGGGCAGGTCCACCAGTTGGCTCCAGGCTGTACCATCGAAATAGTCCAGTAGCGCGTTGTCACTCGACCCCGCTCCGCCTTCCATGTATTTGAATCGCAACGTGATCGCGGAGAGCCCGGTGAGGTCGATCACCGGTGACACCGCCCGTGTGGCGGTCTGGCTGCTCTGGCAACTGCAACAGAAGGAACAGAGTCCGGGCGGGCAACTGGCGTCGTAGGCCGCACCACAATCGCCGGAGGGGCAGAAGAAGCAACTGTTGGGCGAGGTGCATCCAGCGGCATTGTTACCGATGTGCAAGGTCTCGTTGGTACCGCAACCGCTACCGCAAGCCCCCACAGCGTTCCCGTTCTCCTGGCAACTCACGAACCAGATGTTGGCGCACGCTCCATTGGCGCCGGTAGGCATGGCAGTCCAGTTCCCATTGGGTCCGGCATACCCGGTGGCCGGACAGTTCTGGGTGCATCCATTCTCGAACTCCTCGGCCCATACCACCAGTTGTCCACTGGAGGAGTACGCCAAGCCAAGCAGCGCGAGCATGGAGATGTAGCGTGCCATGGTGGATCACCACGAAGTTGAGCAATTTTCCGGTTGGTTCAACAGGGCGTTTTCAACCGCACGCTCTATCTCCGGTGGTTCCAGAGAGGATGGATCGGGAACGGTCGATCCTCGTCGGTGGCCGAACCACGGCCGTCGTTCAGTCGATCACCGAACCGGGATACTTTCGCACACTTTCCACATCGCACATCCCCTTGTCCGAGCGCATCCTCATCCTCGATCACGGCTCGCAGTACACGCAGCTTATCGCGCGGCGCGTGCGGGAGTTGAACGTTTACTGCGAGATCCATCCATGGGACAAAGCCGCCACGTTCGCGGCCGATCCGTCCATCAAAGGGGTGATCCTCAGCGGCTCGCCGTTCAGCGTGCATGATGCCAACGCACCCGATACCGATATCAGAGGATTCCAAGGCCGCGTGCCGGTACTGGCCGTGTGTTACGGCGCCCAGCTCCTGGCCAAACGCAGCGGAGCCAAGGTGGAGCGGAGCACCGTGCGCGAATACGGGCGTGCGCACCTGGACAGTATCCGGGTGAAGGAGCCGTTGTTCACCGGTATTGACGCGGGCACCCAGGTGTGGATGAGTCATGGCGACAGCATTACCACGGCCAACGGTGCCATGGAAGTCCTGGCCAGCACGCACGCCGTACCGGTGGCCGCCTACCGCCTGAAGAACGAGCCCACCTTCGCCGTGCAGTTCCATCCCGAGGTGTACCACAGTACCGATGGTCTGGAACTGCTCCGCAACTTCGTCATCCATGTTTGTGGTTGCCGTCCGGATTGGACCCCGGCCTCCTTTGCCAACAGTACCGTGGAGGCCCTGCGTCAGCAACTCGGTACTGATGAAGTGGT
>JAFDZE010000001.1:30855-49566 GCA_018267155.1 Bacteroidota bacterium
CTCCGCAAGAACGAGTATGTCAATGTGCTTGAAAGTTATAAGCACATGGGCTTGAATATCAACGGTGTTGATGCGCGTGATCGATTCTATTCCGCGCTGAAGGGAAAGTCCGACCCGGAGGAGAAGCGGAAGGCCATCGGCCGCACCTTCATCGAGGTATTCGAGGCCGAAAGCCACAAGTTGCCCCAGGTAAAGTGGCTGGGCCAGGGCACCATCTACCCGGACGTGATCGAGAGCGTGAGTGTACATGGTGGGCCAAGTGCCACCATCAAGAGCCATCACAATGTGGGCGGCCTGCCGGACCGGATGAAGCTGAAGGTGGTGGAGCCCCTGCGCCTTTTGTTCAAGGACGAGGTTCGCCGCGTCGGTCGCGAGCTGGGATTGGATCCCGCCATTCTCGGGCGGCATCCCTTCCCGGGGCCCGGCCTGGGGATCCGTATCCTGGGTGAAGTGACCGCCGAAAAGGTGGCCTTGCTGCAAGAGGTGGATGCCATCTGGATCGAGGGCTTGCGCGAGGACGGGCTCTATGATCAGGTGTGGCAGGCCGGGGCCATTCTGCTTCCGGTCCAGAGCGTGGGTGTGATGGGGGACGAGCGCACGTATGAGAACGCCGTTGCCTTGCGGGCGGTCACCAGTACCGACGGTATGACCGCCGACTGGTGCGACCTGCCCCACAGCACCCTGGCACGGATCTCGAACAACATCATCAATCGGGTGAAAGGCGTGAACCGCGTGGTGTACGACATCAGCAGCAAGCCGCCGGCCACCATCGAATGGGAATGATCAGCCGAACGGTCCTGCTTCTGGCTTGGGTGCTGCTCTTCGCGAGCGGTTGTGCGCTGGCACAGGACATCCGTACGGTGGATGGTCGCAAGCACCTGGTGCATACCGTGAAGGCGGGGCAGACCCTGTATGCGATCAGCAGGCACTATGCCGTACCGGTGGAGGCGATCACGCGGGCGAACCCCGGTGCAGCGCAGGGCCTCAGCATTGGCGATACGCTGTTGATCCCCGTGGAAGCCCAGACACGCAAGGAGTTGAAGACCGCCCCGTCCTTGGCTGGCGATGAACTGGCCCATACCGTGGCCAAAAGGGAGACGCTCTTCGGCATTGCCCGCAAATACGGGATCAGCGAAACGGATCTGTTGGGGCGCAACCCGGCGGCGCGTGGTGGCCTGCAAGTGGGCATGGTCCTTTTCATCCCGGTGACCAAGGTGGCCGGGGTTCCCCCGGTGCAGACCGAACCGGCCGGTGACCACAAGGGAACCCAGCACCTGGTGATGCCGGGCGAAACGCTGTTCGCGCTGGCCCAGCGTTACGGCGTGCCGGTGGAAGCGATCTCCGCGGCCAACGATGGCCTGGAACAAGGGTTGAAGGCGGGCACGTACGTGCGCATCCCGGCGAAGGTGGCCGAGCCCGAACCGGCACCCGTGCCACCCGCACCCGAACGGCCGGTGGGTGGCCTGGCGCGCGTGGCCATGTTGCTGCCGTTCAATCTGGCGAGGAACGACAGTACGGTAGCGCGGGGGAACGGGACCAAGGGCATGTATCCTGCTACCGATGCGGCCGTACAATTCTATGCCGGCGCCCTGATCGCACTGGATTCGCTGAAGGAACAGGGACTGAACGTGGACCTCAGCGTGTTCGAGGTGGACGATGAGCCGGAAGGATGGAGGAAGGTGCAGGGGGACCCCGGGCTCCAGAACGCCGACCTGTGCATCGGACCGTTCTACAGGGCGGCCATCGAGCAATTCGCCAGCAAGTTCGCCAACACCCATTTCGTTTGCCCGGCACCCTTGAGCAACAAGGTGTTGTTGGGCCACCCCAATGTGAGCAAGGTGCAGAGCGGTCGGCCGGACCAGATCCAACAGATCGCGCGCTATGTGGCGGCCATGCACGCCGATGACAACATCATCCTCTGCTCACCGGACAACACCACCGACAAGGAGCTCCGGATCCAGGTCCGCCGCATCTTGAATGAGGCTCTGGAGGCCCGACCGATGCGCCTGCGCGACTCGGTCGTGGTGGTGCATGGTGGCAAAAGCCTCACGGCCGACGTCATCGCAAAGCTCAGTTCCACCCAACAGAACGTGGTGGTGGCCACCAGCGAGGACATCGAATTCGTTACCGGGTTGGTACGCGAGTTGGTCCACCAGGCCAAGGAGAAACGCATCGTGCTCGTCGGCCTGAACGCGTGGATGGGCATGGAAACACTGGAGGCCCGGGAGTTGGAAGTGTTGAAGACCTGTGTGCCGGCGAGTTCCTGGGTGGACCATGGCGATCCCGCCGTACGACGATTCACGTTGGCATACCGGGAGCGCTGGAACAACGAACCGCAGGAGTGGGCTTTTCTCGGTTTCGATGCCACCTATTTCTACGTCACCGCGCTTCATCGCTTCGGTGCGGCATTCCCCGGGCATTTCGACGAAGTGGGAACACACCCGCTGCATCTGTCGTTCCGCTTGCGGAAGACCGGCGAGGAGAGTGGCTGGCGCAATGAGACGGGTACGATCCTGCGTTATGAGGAGACCGGGCTCAACAAGGTCCAGTAGATCGTTTTGATCGATCCCCCGGGTGTCACGGCGGGCTCGTCGAACCGGTGCGATGGGGCTCCCAGTGGTACCTCTGTGGCACTACCTCGCAGAGGTTCATGGAGCATGACGTGGCAGGATCAGCGTGCGAAACGCAGGGTGCGAACGTCACCACGCACGATGTAGACACCATTCGGAAGCTCGGGCAGCAGGAGGGAGGTGCCGACAAATGATCCCTGCATCACCGTACGCCCGATGGCATCCGTGACCACTACCCGCAGTATCTCGTGCGATGGGCGCCGATGCAACGATCCTTCGGCGTACCAGCAGTCCGGGCCGTCGTTCCCGATATCCGCGAGGCCGGCCGTGGGGCCCCAGATGTACCAAGCCCATTGCGGGTTGTCGATGAACGGGTTGCGGTTGTGCTGGAGCGCCTGGACATCGTTGTTGCGCTCGATCTCCTTCGGGCTGACCGGATCGTCGGCGTGCCATTGGAGCAGCAAGGCCTCGGCCCATGGGCTCAGGTCCCCGTTGGAGAGCATGTCGCTGTTCCACTGCTGCGCCACATCCATGTACCGCGTCATCATATAGAAATAGCCGCGCGCCAAGTCCCCTTTGAACGCATCGATCGGTTCGCACACCTCACCGGAGTATCCGGCGGTAATGCTCGATCCCGTCCGGGTCCCGTTGGCGCTGGTGTAGTCCGCTGAGCCCACCTCGCCGTAGGGCAGGTTCCCGCGCCGCTGATTCACGTAGGCATCGGTGGGATAGATGTGGAAAAGGTCGGTGCGCATGGGCGACTGATCGTTGAACCAACTCACCGGAAGGGTGTGCTCGCGATTGAAGCATACACCCTCGGAGCCCGGCGATGATCCGCATTGGTCGGTACCGAAGTTGTAGAGGTACCCGGGTGTTCCCCCTGGCTCATCGCTGTAAATGTCCCAAACTTCCGCAGGATCATCATCCCGCTCGTCGGTACTGACGAAATCATCCCACAGCCCGCTGTACGGGAGGACCGTGTGCGGGCTGATGATGTCGTGCAGAGCGGATCGCAACGCCGGTCCGCTGAGCATGTACGCCGCATCGTAATAACCTGGTGGTGGTTGGGCGGATGCGATCCCGGTGGATGCGATCAGCATCACGAAAAGCAAGGTAGGCAACCACTGGACCCGCCAGCGGCCACCGGTCGCGTATGGGCGGGATCCCATGCGCAACGCTGTGGACGGGAGTCCGTCATGGCCGACCAACCTCCACCCGCCGGGACGCGTCAAAGGAGTGATAGCGGGTTGTGGGGTCTGTTCGGCGGGAAACCTGTTCATGGCACAATGCATGGCGGGGCGAAGTTCGCACAGGACCCTGCTCCGATCCGCATGGGATCCCGTTCAGGATCACCACCTTCGCACCGCAAAACCGAACACGACCGGAACATGAAGACCATCGTTCGCACCGCCGCGCTCAGCGCCGCACTGCTTGTTACGGGCTTGGCCGCGGCCCAGGAGACCGCGCCTGTAGCCCCGGCCACAAACCCGAGCCAGGCCGCGCAGCCCGTGCCCGCCACACGCTCGCGCGTGCTGGATGGCTGGCGGAGCATTCCGCTGGGCATGCTGATCAAACAACTCGCGCTTACGCCTGAGCAGACCCAGAAGGGCAAGGACCTCAATTCGCGCTATCTGAAAGCGTATCAGGCCCTGGCGGCGGACATGCCGATCGGGGAGCGTAAAGCGCAAGTGGCCCAGCTCATGTCCACACGCGAGAACGAGTTGAAGGCCATGTTCACCGCGGAGCAACTGGAGAAGTACAAGAACTTGCGTACCCCGAGCGGTGAGTTGCGCGCACCTGTTCAGAAGGGTACCATCAGCAAGGAACCTGCGCGGATGGAGCCCATGCCGACAGCACCCTCACCCGCGGAAAAGAAGACCGAGTGATCGGTCCGCTTGCGGCCAAGAACGACCGAGGTCCCGATCCGTGACGGGACCCCGGTCGTTCCCGGGGCCACCGTGATGGGTGTTTCAGTGGTCCTGCAGGTCCCGACTGTCCGATCCGCTATCGCTGAAGCTGCCATCGGCAGGCGGGTCCTCGCCCGGCCCATTCGTGGTGGCATCGGGCCGCGGTAGTGGTGTATGCACATATTCACCCGAGGAACGCAGGCGGTCGATCTCCTCGATCGCGTCGTCCAGCCCGTCCAGGAACTTCTCAAAATCCTCCTTGTACAGATAGATCTTGTGCTTCTCGTAAGTGGCTGAACCGTCTTCGTGGGTGTGCTTCTTGCTCTCGGTGATGGTCAGGAAGAGGTCGCGTCCCCGGGTGCTCCGGACGTCGAAGAAGTAGGTGCGTTTGCCGGCGTGGACCCGCTTGCTGTACACATGTTCCCTGTCTTCCGCCATCGGCATGCCTTGTTACAGGTTCGTGCAGGGCCGCACGGATCGCTGCCTGACCCTGTGATCAACGTGTGCTTGTGTGTTCGGCGTTCCCACAACGATTCGCATGTGGAGTTTCGGTGGGCCCGCAAGGGCCGAGGAAGTGCCGTGGCGCATGCTGCGAGTGGTCGCGATCCTGCTGGTTCTCAATCCAAAGATACATGTACAGGTGAACCGTGCAAATCGGCGTGGCGGTCCATGACGGAAAGCCCGTTCCGAACCCTTCTATTTGCACGGCCGCAGCGGTCCAGCCAGGCGGTAACGAACATGCTCCGCCACATCACGTCGCCATGCCTGCTGCTCGCGGCCCAATTGAGCGCCCAAACCCCGATCTGTGTTCTCCAGGGGATCGGGGAGGCATCCTCATACGCGGGTGCAAGCCTCACCACCTCGGGGATCGTCACGGTGATCCACCCGGGGTTGGGCGGCTTCTTCATCGAAGACCCCGATTGCGATACGGACGCAGCCACCAGTAATGGCCTCTTTGTGTACTGCCCCGGCTCAGGCAGCGTGCAACCCGGCCAATGGGTGCACGTGTTGGGAACGGTGCAGGAGTACGGTGGAAGCACGGAGATCTCGGTGCTTCCACAGAACATCACGGTGATCGGCAGTGGAGCGGTGACGCCAACGGACATCGAGCTGCCCTTCGACCAGCTCGACCTGCGCGAGCGCTACGAGGGCATGTTGGTGCATTTTCCACAGGTATTGATGGTAACGGACAACGACCATTGGTACGACTATGGCGAACTGACGCTTGCGCCCGCGCGTCCATGGGAGCCCACCGATGTGATCGATCCGAACGATGCGGATCCCGAAGGCACCACGAGCACGGGCGCCAGCAACGTGACCACGATCGATGCGGCGATCGACCATGACGGCCGGAGCACGATCAAACTCGACGATGGGAGTTCGGACAGCTACCCCGAACCACTGCCGCTCCTGGGGCCGGAGGGTACCTTGCGCTGTGGCAGCACCATCTCCGGGCTTACCGGGGCTTGGCACCAGGCGTTCGGCGACTATACCCTGGAGCCGATGGGTGCAGTGGCCTTGGAGCATGCCCTGCGCCCGATGCCTCCCGTGATCGGTGGAGATGTCCGGATCTCCGCGTTCAACACGCATAACTATTGGAGCACGCTGGGCGGGTTCGGTGCGGCCAACGCCGACGAGCTGCTTCGGCAACGCACGAAGCTGGTGGCAGCCCTGTTCGCCATGGACGCCGATGCATACGTGCTCTGCGAGGTGGAAAAGAACGACGAGGCCCAAACGCAACTGCTCGATGCCCTCAACAACCTCTACGGAGGACCCGAGTTCGTCGGCATCAGCACCAACGTGGGCTTCGGCACCAAGAGCGTGATCCTCTACCGGTCGTCGCGCCTGACGCCCTGGGGGCCGCTGGACTGGCTCTACAACAGCACCTTCGAGCGCGCCCATATCTCACAGGCGTTCACGGTGAACGGTTCCGGAGCGCGATTCCTGCTGAGCGCCGTACATCCCAAGAGCAAGGTATGCAGCAACGCGGAGGGCGCCGATGCCGACCAGGGCGATGGCCAGGGCTGTTACAACCAGCGCCGTCGCGATCAGGCGTTGGCGCTCAGTGCCCATTGGGCCGACCTGCGCGCCTATACCGGCATCGAGGCACAATTGATCGTCGGCGATTTCAACAGCTTCACCCAGGAGGATCCCCTGGACATCCTCCGTGCCGCCGGCCTGCAGGACCTCGTTCCGGCCGATGACGCGCATTACAGCTTCCGGTTCGGTGGGGCCATCGGCGCACTGGACCATGCGTTCGCCACTCCCGCCATGGCCGCTGCGGTGAGCGGGGCCCGGCCTTGGGCGATCAACGCCGACGAGCCGCCGGCGTTGGACTATCCGGATGCGTACATCGATATGTACCAGCCCAACGCGTACCGGAGCAGCGATCACGATCCGGTGCTGGTAGGGGTGAACACGGGTGTGTTGGGCATCGGTACGGGACCGGGGGGCGCGTCAGCCGTCGTTTTCACCACAGGCGCCGACGGGACCACGGCCACTTGGAGCGCGGCAGTCCCCTTCCGGGTGCAGGTACTGGACGCGCTGGGCAGACGAATGTATGATACGGGGTATATTTCATCCGGTGCGGTCCGTTCCGGCCCGGACCTGGCCACGGGTGCGTACATCTGGCGTTGCATGGACCGTTCGGGTGCGGTGATCGGTACGGGCAAGTGGGTGGTCCGCTGAGCTCGTCTCCTTCGTAGGGCCCGCCACCCCGGGTCTTGTCGCCGAGCCTTCGGCATCAGGCCTGTCGGGACGCCAGCCCATCGCACCTACTTTCGCTGGGCACTTGAGGCCGTCCGGCACGGGCCGCTCCGCATGCGCAACGATCGATCCATGGGAAAAAGCCCAGCTCTCACCTCGACCATCCTCATCACCTTGTTCATAGGACTGATGAGTTGTGAAAGCACCGCCCAGAAGCAGGAGAAGATCGCCCCGGTCAACCAGGAATCCATGAAGAACCCGTACTACTCCCGAACCGATACGGCCCGCCTTTCCGTGAGCGATGCCGAGTGGCGAAGTATCCTCCCGGCCGAACTCTATCATGTGGCGCGGGAGCAGGGCACCGAGCGGGCCTTCACGGGAAAATACTGGGACAGCGAAGCGCACGGCACGTACTACTGTGCGGTCTGTGGCAACAAACTCTTCCGGTCCGACGGGAAGTTCGCCAGCTCCTGCGGTTGGCCGAGTTTTTTCGAGGCCGTTCGCCCCGAAGCGGTGGTCTACAAGGACGACCGGTCGTACGGCATGGTGCGGATCGAGGTGGAGTGTGCCCGGTGCGCCTCGCACCTCGGTCATATTTTCGACGATGGGCCTCCGCCCACCGGCAAGCGCTATTGCATGAATTCGGTGTCGTTGGACTTCGATCCGGACAAGGAATAGGCCGCGCGGTTCACAACGCGTTCCGCGTCACCCAGTACCGGTAGGCCACCAGCAGTTTCTGTGCCTTGCTCAGGCGAAGCAGGTCTTTATCCCACATCTTGGGTAGCACAAGCCTGTTCAGGCGGGCCATGATGCGGAAGATCGATCGCCTCATCCGCTCACGTTATAAGCCACAGGTCCCGGCCAAGGTGAACACGTACAGCCCAGCGGCGCAAAGCAGAAAATAGGGCACCAGCACCGCCGCACCGCCGTAGTCCTTCGCAACGCGCTGCCCGAAGAAGAGCATGATCAGGGCCGCCATGCCCAGGGTCATGCCCACCACGCCCAGGCATCCGGACCGCCCCAGCAGGATCGCCACCACGGCCGCAGCGTTGCACAGGCCCGCCGCCAGTTCCATGAGGGTGATCACCGGCAACAGCAGATGCACGGTGCCCTTCAGCGGGCTTTTCGCGAAGTGCGCGGTGAGCCATTCCTTGTTGCCTTTCCGATCAAAGACCTTGTCCAGTCCCGATTGCAGGAAGAGGATCGCCACCATGGCCGCGAAGGCCAATTGCAGCAACGTGTGGGGCGAAAGGCACGAGGAGGCGCAGCACATGCCGCAAGGATAGGCATGATCCACACGGTCGGTCCGGGTGCCGGATCGGTGCTGCCGCTCCGCTTTCAACGATATTCGGGCCATGAACACCCATGATGGCCGCGCGGCGCTCGGTTCGGCGATCCGTCGACTGGTCCCGCTCGGCGATGAGGAACTAAGCACCGTGACCGCGGCCTACAGCCCGCAGCGCGTGTCCAGGAAGGACATGCTGCAGCAGGCTGGCGAGGTGAACGACCATGAGTGGTTCGTGGTCAAGGGTTGCCTGCGCACGTTCTTCATCGATGAGAAAGGCAAGGAGGTCACGCTCTCCTTCGCGCCCGAAGGCTGGTGGGTGGGCGATCTGGCGAGTTTCAGCCAGCGCATGCCGTCGAGGTTCTTCATCCAGGCGTTGGAAGACACCGAGCTGCTGGCCATCCGGTCCGCCGACAAGGAACGCCTCTTCACCGAGGTCCCGAAACTCGAACGCGCCTTCCGCCTGGCCGTGCAACGGCACCTGAGCGCGTTGCAGGACCGCTTCGTGAATGTGCTGGCCAGTCCCGCCGAGGTCTGTTACACCGACTTTCTCCAGAAGTACCCGGGTCTCAGCGAACGCATCCCCCAGCAACTGATCGCCAGTTACGTGGGCATCACCCCCGAGTTCCTCAGCAAACTGCGGGGACGGATGAGCCGAAGAGGATAGGGACAGGACAGGGTGAAATGACCGATCAAACAGGTGTTTACGCGTATGACCCGGATGTGCTGGAGCAGCGTCATGCCCGCTCGCAGGGCCGGTTGTCCATCATCGCCGGATAACTTGCCCTCCGCATGCTGATCCTCCTCTCTCCGGCCAAGGACCTGGCCAAGGAAACACCGGTGATCGCCGAAACCACGCAACCCGTGCTTTTGGAGCATGCGGTGCCGTTGGCCACCAAGCTCAAGACCTTCAGCGCAAAGAAACTGTCGGCGCTCATGGACCTGAGTCCCGCACTGGGGGAACTGAACCATGCGCGCTACCAGCGTTGGGGACCGCCCTTCACGGCCAAGAACTCCCGCCCGGCGGTCTTCGCTTTCAATGGCGAGGCGTACCGCGGCCTCGATGCGCGCTCGCTGGACCGCGATGATCTCCGCTTCGCACAACACCACGTGCGCATCTTGAGCGGACTGTACGGTGTGCTGCGTCCGCTCGACCTGATCCAGGATCATCGGCTGATGATGGGCACCGCACTGAAGCATGGCCGTGCCAGGAACCTGTACGCCTGGTGGGGCGATCGCATCAGCGACGTGCTGGCCGCGGACCTTGAAGCTTCGGGCGACCGCACCATCATCAACCTGGCCAGCAGCGAATACGCCAAGGCCGTTGACTTCAAGCGGTTGGGAGCACGGGTGATCACGCCGGTGTTCAAGGATCAGGCCCCGGGCGGTTACAGGATGGTGATGGTCTTCGCCAAGCACCAGCGCGGGGCCATGACGCGGCACATCATCCGGCATCGCATCCTGGAGGCGGAGAAGGTGAAGGCCTACCAAGGCGACGGCTATCGGTTCGAACCGGCGGAGAGCGAGGCGGACACCTGGGTCTTCCTGCGCGATGGCGCGCCCCGTGCTTGAAGGACCGGCAGCGGGATACCTTTGCCCTCCACGCATGAACATCCACCTGCGCCGCCTTTCCGTACTGAACTTCCGGAACCATCGGGAGGCCGCACTGGACCTGGGGCCGCAGGTGAACTGCATCACGGGGCCCAACGGCATCGGAAAGACGAACCTGTTGGATGCGGTGCACTACCTCGGCCTGTGCAAGAGCTGCTTCGAGCCGCAGGACGGTCTGAACATACTGCACGGGGAGGATCACTTCATGCTGAAGGGCGACCTGGTCGTTGCGGACGGGACGGACACGCTGGTGTGCAGCGTGCGCAAGGGCGCGCGCAAGGTGTTCACGCGCAACCGCAGGGAATACGAACGACTGGCCGATCATGTGGGCCGGATGCCCGTGGTGATCATCACCCCGTACGACGGCCACCTGGTACTGGATGGCAGTGAGGTTCGGCGGCGCTTTCTCGATGGCCTCATCGCACAGTTCGACCGTGCCTACCTCGATTCATTGGTGCGGTACAACCGCGCACTGGCCCAACGCAACACGCTGTTGAAGCGGATGGCCATGGATGGCCGTGGTGATCGGGACACCACCACGCCGTGGGAGGAGCAGCTCGTCACGCATGGCGAGGCGGTGCATGCCGTGCGCCGGACCTTCACGGACGAACTGGTCCCGATGTTGGCGGACCACTACGCGGGCATCACCAGCGGACCCGAGCGGGTGGAACTTTCCTACCACAGCGAACTGGGGGAGCGCCCCATGCGGGCGATCCTCGATGAGCGCTGGCCGCGCGACCTGGAAGCCGGGCACACCACGGGCGGGATCCACAAGGACGACCTGCACTTCACGATCGGAGGGCGCCCCCTGAAGCGGTACGGCAGCCAGGGCCAGCAGAAAACATACCTGATCGCACTGAAGCTCGCCCAGTTCGACCTTACGGCGCAGCGCAGCGGACTGCGGCCCATCCTCCTTCTGGACGACATCTTCGACAAGATCGATCCGCAACGCATGCGACATCTGCTCAGGCTCCTCGGCGGTGGTCGCTTCGGGCAGACGATCATCACCGATACCGATGCGGCACGCCTGCGCACAGCGCTGGAGGGCCTGCCACTGGACACCCGTTTCTTTGAACTCGACCATGCCGGTACGCAAGAGCAACGAGTTGTCGTTGAAGGAGGCACTTGAGGGCCTCATCCATGACTTCGGCCTGCGCGGCAGGTTGGATGAGCAGGCCGTGCGTGCGGTCTGGCCCGAGGTGGCCGGTGCCATGATCGCCAGGCATACCCTGAAGCTGGACCTGCGTAACGGCAAGCTCACGGTGAAAGTGGACAGCGCCCCGCTGCGCGAGGAACTCCACTACATGCGCTCGGCGATAACCGAACTGCTCAACCGGAAGTTGGAACGGCAGGTCGTGGTGGAGATCCGGATCGCCTGACCCAACACCACCACATGCACGCCGCTCTGATCTTGCGGATCAGTGTTGTTCGCGGCCAGTGAAGAAGTACGCGCCCTCGATGGCGGCATTCTCATCACTGTCGCTGCCATGCACCGCATTCTTCGCTTTGCTCTCGGCGAAGCGCTTACGGATGGTGCCGTCCTCGGCATTGGCTGGATCGGTGGCCCCGATCAGCTTGCGGAAATCCTCCACCGCATTGGCCTTCTCAAGGATCGCCGCGTAGATGGGGCCAGAGGCCATGTAGTCCACCAGCTCGCCATAGAACGGGCGCTCCTTGTGTACCGCATAGAACGCCCCGGCTTCCTGCGGGGAGAGGCGTGTGTATTTCAAGGAGATCACGCGGAATCCGTTCGCCATGATCATATCCAGGATCTTCCCGGCATGGCCCGCGGCCACCGCCTCTGGTTTGATCATGGTGAATGTCCTGTTACCGGCCATGTTGTGTTGTTGAAAAAGAGGCGCAAAAATAGACGGGGGGCGGAAAGGTGGGGGGAGGGGTGGCCCATTTCCTTCGCACCGCCCTACCCCAGAGGGCACAAGCCACGCTGCCCCATGTGTTACCGAGCCAGTGCCATACTCTGCGCATCCGCGCTATTTCTCGTGTCCTGTGGCGGCAACGACGCGGAGCGGGCGACCAAGGACGAGCCACCAGCGTTGTTGATCGGTGGCGAGGATACGGCCGTGAGCGCCCAGCAGCTCTATCAGATGCCCACGCCCAATGAACTCTTCAGCATCGTGCGGGAATTGGGTGGTGGCGGTCACAAGAATGCGCTGAGCCCGGTGCAGAAGGCCGACCGGTTCGCCACCTTGCCGGGTCGCGCGCTCAATTTCGGCGTGTACGCCACGGACATGGTGTACGCCAGCAATTTCAGGCTCACGAGCGAGGTGGTGCGGTACTACCTCACCTGCCGGGATCTGGGGGACAAATTGGGTCTTTCCTCCACCTTCGATGCGGGCATTCTTCAGCGGTTGGAGAAGAACCTGACCCATGGCGATTCGCTGGACGTGCTGGCCAACGACGCGTACTACAACGCCTATCAGAAGCTGCAGACCGAGCAGATGGGCACGACGTTGGCGCTGGTCCTCGCGGGTGGCTGGGTGGAGAGCGTTCACCTGGTCATGGCACACGTGGACGCGTTCGATGCCGCAAGCCCATTGGTCGCACGGATCGCCGAACAGAAAGCGAGCCTGGAGCAACTCATCGATATGATGAACACCGTGCAGGCCGATCCCGTAACAGCCCCGGTGCTCACGCGCCTGGAGGCCATACGCGATGTGTACGATCAACTTGCCATCACCCGCACCAGCAGTCCTGCCACCTCGCCCAGCGGCCGTATGACCTTGGGCGATGCGGAACAGATCACGATCAGTGCTGAAAAATACCAGGAATTGAAGAACGCCGTGGCCGCTCTCCGGGACACGATCACGAAAGCGGAGGATGCTTCCGCCAAAGTTTGAGGATTCAGCGAAGAAGCCCCCATTCATGAGAAGTCACGTCATCATCGCCGCCATTTCCGCCCTTCTCGCGTTGCGCAGTGCAGCGCAGGACGGGTGCGCAGGCTATCACCAGTTCAACTGTGCCCGCGCTACTGACGTCCGGTTCAAGATCAACGGGCAGAGCAAGAGCGCCAGCGTGCAGATCGGTGTGCCCACCGAACTGAACATCATCGTGTACAAGGGACAGGATTACCGCATTTCCTTCTGTTACGACACCAAGGTCATCGGGGACCACGTCTCCGCCCGTTTGGTGGAGAAGACACGCGTGCCGAAAGAAGTGACCGAGCAAGTGACCCGGAAGGAGGAGATCGTGGACAAGGACGGCAACCCCACGGGCCAATTCAAGGATGTGGTGGGTACCGAGGTCAAACGGGTGTTCGAGGATGTTCGGAAGGTGCTTTGGAACAACGAGGACCATGAAATGACGGATGAGGTGGAGTTCACGGCAACGGCCACCAAGCGGATCGTGGTGGAAGTGATCGCACCGGGCTCCACCGAGGCCAAGCCCAAACGTTCCAGCAAGGATCCGTTGGACATCGGTTGCGTAGGCATCCTGATCGAGCACATGCCCACACCGAACCTGGGTTTCGAGGACCAGGTGAAGCGGACCAAGCTCGACGAGCAGGCCAAGTAGTACACGTGCGGCGCAAGTGTTCGGCAGGTGATCCGGCGTGCGGGAACGAGCGCTCGACCCCGTTGGGCATAAGCGGTCTACCTTGCCCCCATGTACGTTGAAGACCGGAGCGCCCCGGCTCCATGGAAAGCGGGCCTCGCCGCGCTGCGCGAGATCCTGTCCGCACCGCGCACCATCGCCATCGTCACACATTTCAATCCGGACGGTGATGCCATGGGGAGCAGCCTCGGGCTATGTGCGGTGTTGAACAAACTGGGCCATCAGGCCCGCGTGGTCCTGCCCAACACACCCCCGCGCAATCTGCACTGGATGCCGGGTTATGCTGGGGCGATCGCGTTCGATCGGGAGCGGGAGGCCAGTGAGCGCACGATCCGGAACAGCGATATCCTTTTCTGTCTGGACTTCAACCGGCCCGATCGCGTGGGTGGGCTGGAGCCCGCGCTGCGTGAGGCCCGGATCAAGGTCCTGCTCGATCATCATCGCGATCCCGATCCCTTCCCGGATATCGCGTTCAGCGACATCGGTGCGAGTTCCACCGCCCAGATCGTGTACGAGGTGCTCGACGCGCTCGGGTACACCGACCGGATCGATCAGGACGCAGCGACCTGCCTGTTCACCGGATTGATGACGGACACCGGCTCGTTCCGCTTCCCCAGCACAACCCCGCGCACCTTGGAGATCGCTGCCGAAATGCTGCGCTGTGGGGCCGTGCCCGAGCGTGTGCACGAGGCGGTGATGGACGATAACAGCCCATCGCGATTGAAGCTGCTCGGTTTCGCACTGAGTGAACGGCTCATGGTACACCAGGATCTGGGCACGGCGGTCATCATTCTGAGCAAGGCCGACTTGGACCGGTACCAATACCAACCGGGCGACACGGAAGGACTGGTCAACTACGGCCTGAGCATACGAGGAGTGCGCTTGGCCGCGTTCATCGCCGAACGACCGGATGTGGTGAAGTTGAGCCTGCGTTCCAAGGGCACCCTGCCAGTGAACGAATTCCTGATGCGGCATTTCAGCGGTGGCGGGCACGCGAACGCGGCCGGCGGACAGAGCAAGGAGCCGTTGCCCGCCGTGGTGGAAAAGTTCATGCGCGAACTGCCTGCTTTCCTGGCCATGCATCCGGCATGAAGGCGTGGTCGATCCTGCTTCCGGTCCTCCTCTGCGCATGTGGTGGTGGCGAGGTCCCACCTGCCCGTGTGGGTCGTGGGCAGGTCGGGCACGACGAGCAACTGTTGGACGAGAACAAACGGATCGCGCAACATGAGGCGTTGGACATCGATGGATGGATCGCGCGGCAGGGTCTGCACATGGAGCGAACGGGCACCGGCGTGCGTATCCAACTGATCGAGGACAGTGCGGGTGTGAACGCCAAGCCGCTCCAAACGGCTCACATCCGGTTCCGCGTCTCACTGATCGATGGCACGGAATGCTACGCCAGCGCACCGGGCGCGGGGGAGGACTTCCTGATCGAGCAGGACAACGTGGAGAGCGGCCTGCACGAGGCCATCCAATACCTGAGCCCGGGCGACAGCGCGATCGTTGTGATCCCCAGCCATCGTGCGTACGGGCTGGCAGGCGACCGGTCGAAGATCCCCATGCGCAGCACGGTGATCTACCACCTGCGCCTCATCGGACTGGAAGATGCCGAAGGATCCGGTGCTTCGCGCGTCCTTCGGTGATCCCGTTAAAGTCCATTGCGCCCGGTCGCCCGTTCCGGTGGCCTTGCATCAAATTCGGCTCGGCCAACGGGTTGAAAAGGAAGAAGCCCCCGCTAACGCGAAGGCTTCTTTGTGACTCGGCTGGGGCTCGAACCCAGGACCCCAACATTAAAAGTGTTGTGCTCTACCAACTGAGCTACCGAGTCCTCCCATCGCTTCGGGAGAACCCTGGGCGATTTTGAGGGCGCGAAAGTAGGAACTCCCGGATCACCTCCAAGCGGAATTGTCCATGTGAAGTTGAGCCCTTGTGATCCAGGGTGTTGGGCGTATCCGCGCGCGTGGATCACATCCAAAGGGCGGGAAATGGTCGCGGCATGGAGGCGTCAGTGCCCCTTCATCTCCCCACCGACCTGCCTGTTCCGCTCCATCTGCATGGGATTGGGTTCGCTCCACCGGTTCTCCTTGAACACATCGAAGCGTGTAGGCGCCATGCGCTGGGGCCAGCTGTTGTTATTGAGGTCGCAGTCGGCGGTCTCGAGGAAGGGGTCGAGCGTGAGGGCCTTCACCTCCTTCCGCTTCACGAAGAGCTTGCTCACCTCGTCGCTGGTACGCCACAGTTCGGCGGGGATACGCTCCACCTCTTTCGTCCCATCCATATACTCCCATTCCAGGATCACCGGCATCACCAGGCCGCCGATGTTCTTCAGGCCCACTTCGTACAGGTGGAGGTCGGTCTGGAGCAGGGCGAGCTCGTCGGGGCCAAGGCCCTTTTTCCACTTCTCAAAGGCGGTCATATCGCGTTCGGTGGCGGTGATCGGGTCGTACCTGTTGTAGAAGTCCTTGGTAGCGGTGTCGCGGTCCACCACGAAGGTGAGGCCGCTCTCGATGTTGCGCTGGCGGCTGAGGTCCGGTGTTTCGAGGGCCTTGTCCGCGCGCTTGATCTTCTCGGCGGCAAGGGGATCACGCGGTTCCATGCGCTTGTACTTGACCCCGGTGATGCCGATGTCCACATGATCGGTGGTGTAGAACCAGCCGCGCCAGAACCAGTCGAGGTCCACGGCGCTGGCATCTTCCATGGTGCGGAAGAAGTCGGCCGGGGTGGGGTGCTTGAATTTCCAGCGGTCGCAATAGGTCTTGAAGGCGTGGTCGAAGAGTTCACGCCCCATCACCGTTTCGCGCAGGATGTTCAACGCCGTGGCCGGCTTGCCGTACGCGTTGTTGCCGAACTGGGTGATGCTCTCGCTGTTGGTCATGATCGGCTCGATGCGGGCCTTCACCTTGTCCGGTGCGGCATCGGGGTCGCCTTTCATGTAGTCGACGATGTTGCGGGGCTTGCCACGCCAGCTGGGGTAGTCCTTGTCCCACTCCTGCTCGGTGAGGTATTGGACGAAGGTGTTGAGGCCCTCATCCATCCATGTCCACTGCCGCTCGTCGGAGTTGATGATCATGGGGAAGAAGTTGTGGCCCACCTCGTGGATGATCACACCGATCATGCCGTACTTGGTGCGTTCGCTGTACGTGCCGTCCTTCTCGGGCCGCCCGCCGTTGAAGCAGATCATGGGGTACTCCATGCCGATGCGGTCCGTATGCACGCTGATGGCCACCGGGTAGATGTACTCCGCCGTGAACTTGCTGTAGGTCCTGATCGTGTGCGCCACCACCTTGGTGCTGTACCGTTCCCAGAGCGGGTTTCCCTCCTTTGGGTAATAGCTCATGCAGAGCACGTTGTTCGTCCCCACCGGTTGGTTCATCGCATCCCAAATGAACTTCCGGCTGCTGGCGAAGGCCACGTCGCGCACGTTCCTGCTCTTGAACACCCAGGTCTTCGTACCGATGCTCCGTTCCTTTTCGTTGTCCAATGCTTCCTCCGGCGTTACGATCATCACCGGTTCGTCGCTGGTACGGGCCAGGGCCAGGCGCTTCTGCTGAACGGGAGTGAGCACCGCTGATGCATTCGCCCATTCGCCGGTGGCGGCCACGATATGATCACCGGGTGTGGTGATGCTGAGCGTGTAGTCGCCGAAATCAAGGGTGAACTCGCCCTGCCCCAGGAACTGCTTGTGCTGCCATCCGGTATGGTCCATGTAGGCGGCCATGCGCGGGTAGAACTGGGCTATGGTGAAGAGGTAGTTGTCCTCATCAGGAAAATACTCGTAGCCGCTGCGACCGCCCCACTTCGAACGATCATTGATCCAGTTCCACCACTTCACCTTGAAGCTGAAGGTGGCGCCGGGCGCGAGGGGCTTGGGCAGGTCCACGCGCATCATCGTTTTGTTGATGGTGTACGGGAGTTTTTTCCCGTCCGCATCCGTCACGGAAGTGATCCTATAGCCGCCGTCGAACGGCTTCACCCACTTCTCCATCTGGGCCAGGCCCACGCTGTCGCCGATGGAGCCCGTGCGGATGAGGTTCGCGTCGCTGCCGGGCTCGAAGATGTTCTGATCCAGTTGCAGCCACAGGTAGGAGAGTTTGTCCGGCGATTGATTGTGGTACGTAATGGTCTCGTGGCCGGTCAACTTCGGAAGCACGCCCTCACTTGCCTTCGGCTCGGTGATCTCTACATGGATGTCGTAGTCGGCCTTCATCTGCCAGTACGCATGGCCGGGCGCGCCGCTGGCCGTGCGCTGCTCGTTGGGTGTGGGCAGTTCCTGGTCCAACTGCCGGAACTTGTCGCGGCCGTAACGGGGCGAGTCCTGACAGATCCCAGCGATGGCCACACCGGATCCAAGTAGGGCAAAGAGGGACTTCACTGACATGCGGCCAAAATACGCCACCAGATTTCGGCTGCGGGGCACCCTTCGTGGCATATCCAGCAGTTCATCAGACTCTTGCCACCAGCCACCAGCCACCAGCCACCAGCCTCTGGCCTGAAGCCTGCGGTCTGCGGCCTGAAGCCTGCGGCCTGTGGCCTGAAGCCTGCGGCCTGAAGCCTGCGGCCTGTGGCCTGAAGCCTGTATCCTGTAGCCCGTAACCCATCATTCCCGACCTTCGGTGAAACACTTTGAACCATGAAGAACTTCAAGCAGCTTGAGATCTGGCAACGTGGGATGGACATCGCCGACATCGTCTTCGATATGTACGAGGAGCTACCGTCCCAGAAAGTCGCGGAATTGAAGAACCAGTCGATCCGCGCAGCCATTTCGATCCCTTCCAACATAGCCGAAGGCAACTCACGACGAAGTGAGAAGGAAAAATACCGCTACATGGAGATTTCCCTCGGGTCCTCCTTCGAGTTGGAGACGCAAGCACTCGTCCTGTTTCGTCGCCCATGGGCACCCAGATCCAAGGTAGAGCACCTCCTCAAAGTGAATTCTGAGCACCAGATGAAACTCATGGCATTTATGAAGAGACTAATGCCGTAACGGATAGCCTGAAGCTTGTAGCTTATTGCTTTTGGCCTACAGCCTGAAGCAAATAGCCTGCGGCCCGAAGCCTGCGGC
>JAFDZE010000001.1:49648-73973 GCA_018267155.1 Bacteroidota bacterium
GCCTGCGGCCCGAAGCCTGCGGCCTGAAGCCTGCGGCCTGAAGCCTGCGGCCTGAAGCCTGCGGCCAGTAGCCATCTTTGCCAAGATGAAACTCTCGCTCCTGACCCTTTTTCTTTTC
Source organism: Bacteroidota bacterium (assembly GCA_018267155.1). Lineage (GTDB taxonomy): Bacteria > Bacteroidota > Bacteroidia > Flavobacteriales_F > PHOS-HE28 > PHOS-HE28. The sequence continues at coordinate 49,767 of JAFDZE010000001.1, forward strand.
GGAACAATTGGCTTGCACGATTTCTTCGTCTCCATTCTCACCATTCGCCACAAGTCGGATACGCACACCTTGGATCTCACGTGGCGCATCACCGCGCACGACATCGAGCACGTATTGGCGGACCGAGGGGATCTGAAGCTCGGCTCCGCCCAGGAGCACCCCAAGGCCGATAGTCTGTTGAACAGCTATTTCAAGGAACACTTGACGCTTAGCCAGGAGGGTCGGCAACTCCCTTGGAAGTGGATCGGCAAGGAACTCGATGGCGAAACGCTCTATTGCTACTTGCAGGTGGACGGGGTCGCCTCGCCCGACGGGTTGGTCGTGGGCAATACCCTGCTTCAGGATGTCTTCGCTGAGCAACAGAACCTGGTGCATGTGGAGGCGGAGGGCTTGCCCACGCGATCGTACACGTTCATTTTGGGTGGTGCATCGTATAAGTTCAAGTGGTGAATCGGTATGAGAGCACCCTTGCCAGCCCTGCTTCCGTTCTTGGTCCTGCCGCTTTCCTGTGGTGAGATCGGCGCTCAACCGCCGGAGACCGATAGGGTGATGATCTCGTCGGACGGATCCACCATTGTTCGCCTGTACAACGTGCTCCATGTGACCTCATACAGTCGGCGGGGCGGCAGCGTGACCCGTTCCGGATACGCGGAGCATTTCATTGAAGTGTACGAGGGCGCATCCGGACGGTTGAGAACGACCACGCCTTACGAGATCGATGGGAACTGCGATCTGGTCGGAGTAACACCGGACAGAGCCTGGATCCGCATCATGAACGAAGAGACACGCGAATTCGAATTACGGTCGATCAGCCTGGCCGATGGTTCGGTCGCACTCGATGCCGAATCGCTTACACGGAAGAACAATGGACTCGTCTTCCAGCCGAACAGCCATTATCATAGTTCCGATGGTTTTGAGGGCCTGATCGTGCAGGCGGATGATGCACGGATCTATGCGATCGATGCCGCAACAGGTGTGGCCACGCCCATTCCGGACACCATTCGCATGGTGCATGCGGGACATGGGCAATGGGATCGGATCAACCACTTCGGGCTCAACGGTCATGTGTTCGGTTTCGAGGGTGAGCACCGGAAACGGTTGGTGTGCGAAAAGGAGCGGATCAACGGCATCGCGGAGAAGGTGACGTCCACGATAGACTTCATCGAGCCTGGGATGATCGGCAAGTTCCAGGGGGCCACCAAGGACATGGAGCCGATAACCTACCAGAACGGACCATTCATCTTATCAAAGACCAAGGCCGGCAACCGATTCGCATGGCGGATCGACCTGATGGATACAAGGACCCTGGACTCGAAGTGGTCGGAGGAATTGGACCTGACCCGTCCCGATGGTCGGGAAAACGAGATCATGGATCTGGCCCTCAACGGTGATCGGCTGACGGTGCTCGCCAAGAATTTCATTGGCGCACTGGATGCGCGGACCGGTGCATGGGTCTGGCAGCACAACTTTGTCAGCACCGAGTGACGGATGGCCAACCCATAGGCGTGAAGGCCTGAGCAGCTTTCGTACCGGGAGATAACCTGACGAATGAGCAGGACTGCTGAACAGGGACAAGCATGGAAGGGTGGGATAGGGCACACGTGGCTCTGCGTTCTGCGCACATGGGCCTGGCCCTCAATGGCCGCGGTCCTGTTCCTGATGTGCGGTGCAGGCTGTTCGACCGCCGGTCCGGAGCGCACTTCATCCACCGACCACATGCCGAACACCCCACGGCAGGCCGTCCTGCCCGATGCGGAGCCTGCGATCCGTGCGCACAGCACGATCATGGACACGGCGGGTATGGCCGCGGACCTGCGGATCATCGAACGCAAGCTCGGCCCCCTGGATCCCGCTGTTCGAGGTGAACTGCTCCCACTGGAGGTGGAGTACTTCACGTTCTCGGACAGCACATGTGGCACAGTGGACACCACGCGCACTTGGACCGGCATCCTCATCGTCCATAGCTGCATCGCCGAGGACGTACGGGCCGTCTTCCGCGCCATGCTCGCGGACACCTTCCCGATCGCCAAGGTGATCCCCATCAACAGGTATGGCCTGAATACGGACAGCACCGGATGGAACGATGCGGCCTCCATGGCCGACAACAACACCTCGGCGTTCAACTACCGCGGTAAACCGACCAGCGGCAGGCCGTCCAAGCATGGTCTTGGAATTTCCATCGATATCAATCCCCTGTTGAACCCGATGCTGCATCACCGTGCGTCGGGGGTTCATGTGCAGCCGCCACAAGGGAGATATGATCCCTCCCGGCCGGGCACGCTGACACGGGCGAATACCGGGCGATTCCTGAAGGGGCTCGGTTGGTCGTGGGGTGGGCGCTGGCCCAGGCCGCAGGACTACCAGCACATCGAGAAGGCGCATGGGCGGTGCGCGCATTTCCGGTTCAACCTGGAGTAGGGGAGACCAACTACTTTCGACGGCGACGGGCGCGCGGTCCTTTTCGCGTTCCCGGCCAGAATAATGATGGACAAGGTCAAGTATTGCGCCATGCTGTCCGCAGTGGGGGCCATCACGCTGGTGAAGCTCTACGTGGTGGCCTCATTGAGCACGGCCTTGTGCGCGTTCCTCATTGTGCTGTTCGCGGCCATGGATGGCAGTGCGGCCGGGCCGCACACGTCCGGTGGCGCATCCGCCATCGCGCTGTTCGCCGCGCGGCCGCTGCATGGCCTCCTTTTGGCTACTGGTCGTCCTGGTGGGCAAGTACATGGTGAAGAAGGTCGTCCACCGGATCGTGTCGGACAAGAGCGAGGACACGATCCTCCCGCTGATGGACAAGGTGGTCGGGAATTTCAGCGCGAACCGCTCCCGGGCGCTGGACCGCGTGGCCGACGCGTCGAAGGCCCGGCTGCGGCTGCTGCAGGAGGTAAGGGAAGGGGAGGGCAACCGCTGGGTCCGCAGGGCGCTGGCGTTCGCGTTCAGGAAGGCGCGCCTTGATGACGTGGACTTCACCCAAGAGGACACGCGGTTGAGCGGCGTCATCAAGGACAAGGCGGTGCAGGCGCTGCACGGCATGAGCAGGCCGGGCAATACGGCGTTCCGGATCGTCATCGGCATACAGTGGCTGCTGGTGCTCGCGGCGTTCCTGCTGCGGTGACGCCCGGCCAGCCCCGGATCGGCCTATTCCCCTTGCATCCGCCGCTCGTTCTTGCGCATGCGCAGATTGAGCACTTCCACGGCCACGCTGAAGGCCATGGCACCGTACGCGTAGTTCTTGATGTGATTGTCGTGTGCCCATTGGTGCGCGAAACCGTCCAGCACCAGCACCACACCCACGATGAAGAGGAAGGCCAGGGCCAGCACCTTCACGCTGGCATGCTTGTTCACAAAGGTGCTGATCGCATCGCTGGCCACCAGCATGATGAGCACCGCGATGATCACCGCCAGCATCATGATCAGGATCTCGTTGCTCATGCCCACCGCCGTGATCACCGAATCGAGGGAGAAAACGATGTCGATGAGCACGATCTGCATCACCACGGCCCAGAACACGGCGGTCTTCCGATGGGTGCCCTCGCGATGATCCACGAGTTCCACCGTGCCATGGATCTCCTTGGCGCTCTTGTACAACAGATACAGGCCGCCCAGTAACAGCACGATGGAACGGCCGTCGAAGACGATGGGACCCAGGCTGAAGAGCGGCTCCTTGAGGCCGGTGAGCCAGTTGAGGGTGAGCAACAGCAGCAGGCGGGTGATCATGGCCAGGGCCAGGCCCATGCGACGGGCACCGCGTTGCCGTTCCTTGGGCAGTTCTCCGCTGAGGATGCTGATGACGATGATGTTGTCGATGCCCAGCACGATCTCCAGCACCGTGAGGGTGAGGAGTTGGATCCAGCCGTGGGCCGTGAGGAAGACCGATAGATCGAGCTGGTCGAGTGTCAGCATCAGCGAAAGGCCGGTCGGGCCATGCGGTTCCGACTTGCGGGCGGCGAAGATATCCGGGCCTCACACTTCGGATCCGGGGAGGGGAAAAAGGACCCTGGCGTGGGCCTTCGGGATCCCTGGATCGGCCTACTTTCGATGCCCTTTTCCCCGGTATGTTCATTTCACGATCGATCCTGATGGTCTATGGCCTCCTGTTCTCGGGGCTTCTTCTCGGGTCGTTCCAGGAACCGGTCGTGCTCGTTACCACAGCACCGGACCTCGCGAGCAGCGTGGCCCAGTTGGACAGGATCCGGGATGCGGGCATGCACGTGCGTGTGGTCACAGGCCCCGGTGTGTTCTTCGGCACTCTTGAGGAGAATGCATCCACGGACATGCTGATGCGGATGGGCGCGATCATCAGGGCAGAGGAAACCTCCGACCGCCACGGATCATCGATCGCACAAGACCTGGCGTTGGATTACCTGGCAGCCCTTGAGGAAGGCCGGTTCGACCCACTAACGACCAGGGTCCCGATGGATTGGGACGGTCATCCCGACCACCAGCTGAGCCGATCGGAAGCGGAACATGAAAGCGGCGATCGCGAAGCGCAAACCGCACCCGACTGGACCTGTTCCAACAGCTACAACAGCGAGTACATGGCCGGTACCGTGTACGTCGGGGCTTTTTTCGTAGAGAGCAACGGGGTGGTGGACACCGACCAGTACACCTGGACCCCACAAGCTGTGAGCGATGTTGAACTGCAACTCCTGGACGCTTGGAGTATTTGGAGTTGGACCGCTCAGCAGCACGGCGTCACGGTGACCGCGGTCCTGGAACTGTATGGGCCCGGTACCAGCACCACGCTGCAGCCCTACGAACCGGTCCTGCATCCGAGTACGGAGGACCACCTGTGGATCGGCGCGATCATGGGCAACCTGGGTTTCAGTGGATCCGGGCACCTGGCCGCATGCGACGCGTTCAACTCCTCCAAGCGGCTCGTCTTGAACGCCACGCATTCGTACTGCAGCTTCATCGCGTACAACCCACCGGCACAAGGCGCCTCATCCGCCTTCACCGACGGGCGTATCGGATACGCGTACCTGGGCGGTCCGTACCTCCAGTTGCTGTACAAGGCCAACGGATGGGGCACCGACCAGGTGAACCGCGTGTTCGGGCACGAGACCGCGCACATTTTCCATGCGTTCGATGAGTACGCCGGGAGCGGCACATCCAATTGTGCGCGGGCGTTCAATGGGACGCAGAACGCGAACTTCCAAGGCGCCCAATGCAACGGGATGGCTCCTTGTGTGATGGTAGGGAATACGTGGACGGGCAGTGGCGCCACGCGGCAATGGGATCTGTGCGCGCATACGCCCGCGCATCTGGGATGGAATTCGCTGTTGGTCCCGCCCACACCAAAAAAACCGCTCAACGACACGGTGCTGACCACCCAGCCCGTCATGTTCAAGTGGCAACGCAACGGTGCCCCGCCCAGTGCGTACGGCTACCTCAAGGTCTTCGATCGGAGCAGTGGGGATCTGGTGCAATGCGTGTACTCCGGGCAGAATGATTCGCTACCGCTCAACCTGGTGAATGGCAGTTACGAATGGACCATCAGTCAGGGCAACACGAATGATGCCAGTGGTTGGGCAGGTGTCCTGGGCGCAGCGGGGCAGTTCAAAGTGAACGCACCGCTCAACGCCTCATTCACACGGGCCCCTGCGGTGGTCTGCGCCGGGTCGTATGTCGACTTCACCAACACCAGTACGGGAGCACCCGTGTCGTGGTCGTGGGACTTCCCGGGAGGGCAGCCAGCGGCGTACGATGGCCCCGACCCACCGCCAGTGCTCTATATGATCCCCGGATACAAGAGTGTTTCACTTACCGTTTCCGATGGCTCCACCGAGCACACCTTCACCCAGAACAACGCGGTTACCGTCACGGGAGGCCAGCCACTTCCCTTCGTGCAGGATATGAACGGTGGCGGCTTCCCACCGCCTGGCTGGTCGGCTACCACCACGGGGCAAGGACTGGCCTGGTCCGGCGATGCGGTTCCGGGATGTGGGGCGCAGACCAGTGCGTTCGTGAACGGATGGTCCTACCATGGGCCGGCCGCCACCGCCCGTCTCAGCACGCCTCGGATCGACCTGACCCAAGCCACGCTGCCCTACCTGAAGTTCCGGTACAGCTATGCGCCCAAGAGCCCGGCCGCCACCGAAATGCTCCAGGTTTACGGCCATGACTGCGGTCAGGTCAACACCGCGACCTTCTTCAACCGGGCAGGCGCCGCATTGGCCACCAACGGCGGCGGGTTCGTATCAGGGCAACCCTGGATGCCAACGACATGCGAAGTCTGGCATGAGGTGGCCCTGCCGGTTGACGCGCTGGTCGGGCGCATCAGCCAGTTCTGGTTCAATTTGTTCAGTATCGGCGGGCAGAATGTTTTCGTGGATGACGTCACGGTCTTCGACGGTGTGCGCCTCCCGGTCCGCGTGCTGCTACAAGGGCCGTGGGACGAGGAAGAGCAACTGATGGACGATGGGTTGCGCGGTGCGGGTCTGGTGCCGGATGCCGAGCCGTTCACGGCGGCGGGGTATGTTTTTCCCGACGCGGGGATCGGTCAGATGGCCGCCCCTGGGGTACTTGCCGTTACAGGACCGCAAGCCATCGTCGATTGGGTGGTCCTTGAATTGCGCGACGCGGCCGACCCCGCCCAAGTGCTTTTCGTGCGCCCGGCACTGCTGCGACGCGATGGTTCGGTGGTGGACCATGACGGGGTGCTCCCGCCGCGTATCGCCCTGCCCGCGGGCAACTACTTCGTGAGCATCCGGCACCGCAATCATCTGGGGACCATGACGGCCACCGCCGTACCCGTTGCCAACGGCATGCAGCCCATAGACCTCAGCGATCCCGCAACGGCCGTATGGGGGGCTGATGCCCGGAGGATCCAAGGCAACAAGGCCCTGCTTTGGTGCGGGGATGCCGATCAGGACCACCGCGTGCGTTATACCGGTAACGGCAACGACCGCGATACCATCCTGCTGACCGTGGGCAGCACCACGCCCAACAATTCGGTTCCCGGCTACCTGCCACAGGATACCAACCTCAATGGGCATGTGCGCTACACGGGCAACTCCAACGACCGGGACGCCATCCTTCTGAACGTCGGGGCCGGCACGCCAAGTAACCAGCGCGTGGAGCAGATCCCCTGATGCGGCGAGCCTGGCGCGATGCATGGCACGACCCGGCCTTCAGGAGGACCTTCTGGTCCGTGCTCCTGGTCGCGCTTCCTCTGGTGATCGCACAACGCCCATTCTTCGGTCTGGTCGGTGCAAGGGCAGGGACACACCCTTGGGATCCGTTGATCGCCGGTTCCGTACCGATGGATGTCTCGCCTTGGGTGTTCGTGGTGCTCTACGCGTCCATCCTGTTCACAGTGGCTCGCGCCCTGCCCCTGCCGCGGCTGTTGTTGCGTGGCATATGCGCCTATGTTCTTCTGTTGGCAATGCGCATGGTGGCCATGTGGCTGGTCGCGCTCGAAGCACCGGTGGATGCCATTCCGCTCGTCGACCCGGTGACAGGCTTGTTCTATCCGGATGACACCCCGTTCCTGAAGGATCTTTTTTTCAGTGGTCATACGGCCACACTCGCCCTCATGGTGCCGCTCTCACGCGGGCGGATCGCCCGGCTCACGATGATGGTATGCACCGCCCTGGTGGCCGCACTGGTGTTGCTGCAGCATGTTCACTGGACGATCGATGTGTTCGCGGCACCCGTCTTTACGGGCCTGGCTTGGTGGGCCAGTGGGCTCAGCCTCCGGCTTTTCGGCGTGAAAGACGATTGATGTAGATACGGCTCGCTGCGGACTCGATCACACGCATGGGCACCAGATGCTGGAGCGCATGGGTCAACTTGTTCAGTACACCGGGCACCACCTCGGCTTTTCCGGCGAGCATGGCGGATACAGCGGCCTTGGCCACCGGTTCCGGAGGTGAACCGAAGCGCCGTGCCAGATCGTCCATGGCCTGCATGCCGGCCTGTTCGGTGAACCCCGTGATCACGGAGCCAGGGCACAAGGTGGTAACCGTTATTCCGGTACCTTTCAACTCCAGGCGTAGCGAGCGGCTCCAGCGAAGGACGAATGCCTTGCTCGCGGAGTAGAGTGCCATGCTCGCCACCGCGTGGTACGCCATCATGCTGCTGGTGTTCAGGATGTACGCCCGCCCGCCTCGTTGCAGATCGGGCAGGAGCGCGTGGGTGAGTGCCACCGGCACATCCATGTTCAGTCGCATCACAGGCAGATGGGCTGCCAGGGGCTCTTCTCCGAAGTATCCCCAATGCGCATGGCCGGCATTGTTCACCAGACAGGACAATGGCAGGCCGCGGTCCCGTACAAAGGCCGTCACGTGTTCAACTCCACCGGGTGCCAACAGGTCCGCCACCACGTACACCGCACGCCCACCGTTCAATGCGGCAGCCCCGGTGCACACCTTGCGCAGTCCTTCCTCGGACCGGGCGGTCACCACGATGCCGAAGCCCTTGCTGGCCAGTTCAAGCGCGATGGCCGCCCCGATGCCCTGGCTGCCTCCGGTGACGAGCGCGTAGCCGTATCCCTGCGCGGCCTTCACTTCACCAAGTGGCTCAACTTGTGGTACAGCGGAGTGTGGCTGGTCGCCGACTTCGGATCGTACTTGCCGGCGATGATGGGCATGTACATCACCCGCCGCCGACTGGCCTCGCCGGTGAGCCTGCTGCGCTCCACCCGGTGCCAGCATCGACCATCATGCACGGTGAGGTCACCGGCGCGTATGGAAAAGGCCACTTCCTCCCGGTCCGGTTCGTTGCTCAGGAAGTATTTTTTTCGGAAGATCATGTTCCAGAGGCTCTGCTTGTGCGTACCCGGTAGCAGACGTAGGCCGCCGTTCGCCGGATCCTGGTCGTCCAGATGGATGCCCACGTTCAGCATGGGCAGGATACGCTTGCCCAGGAACACATCGCGAATGCTGTCCGTGTGCCAGCCCATTTCTGTGAATTTGCTGGTCTCCGTGTTCACATAATGGTTCACGACCAGGCCGTCCTTCTCGTCGATGCCCAGGCGGGCACCGGTGCCCACCAGTTCCAACAAGGCGTTCAGACGCGGGTCTTTCAGCAGTTCGGCCAGCACCGGGCTGTGCTGATTGGCGAAGGCGAAGCGCTGCACGATGGGTTTCCCGTCCACATCATGGCCCCACTTCAGCGGGATGCCGTTCACCAGTTTCCGGTCCTCGGCGATCCACCGGGCCTGCACCTCTTCGCAGGCCTGCCAGATGACGGCCACAGCCTCCCGCGTGAGGAACCCCGGGAAGTGGATGATGCCATGCTCGGCGAAAAACCCCTTTTGATCCTCAGATAGCTTATTCCCCAAGGGTGAACTCGGTCCGATGATCCTTGCCACGGGTGACAGGTTATTATCCGCCCAAAGTAGCGTGCCGCACGTCTCGCTGGTGTTAATGGTTGTGGCGAACGCGTCCTGCGATCCTTGTACCTCTGATCGATCCCACCGAGAGCGACCTGCTCCTTCGTGCCGCCGACAACAGATACCTTTGCGCCCCGGATCGCCTCGTGTACCAATGCGGGCGATGAAGACCCTCAGCAATGAAAGCCAACATCCTCATCCCCGTCGCCCTCGCCACGCTTTGCGCATCCTGCTCCGGCCCGGCTGCGAATGACACCCCGAAGGACACTGACACGGTGGAGCAAGCCGCACTCAACGTGATGTACTATGGGGACACGATCAATGCCGATGGCGCCATGGCCATGGCTGATTTCGTGACGGCCACCATGGGCAAGGATTCACTGGACGCCAAGGTGGACTGCGAGATCATCACCAGCTGCAAGAAAAAGGGCTGCTGGATGGACGTCAAACTGGCCGATGACCGGGCGATGAGCGTGCGGTTCAAGGATTACGGCTTCTTCGTGCCGACCGAAGGGCTCGAGGGCAAGCGTGCCGTGATCCAGGGCCATGCCGTGCGTGAGGTGACCAGTGTGGACGACCTGCGGCACTATGCCGAGGATGCCGGCAAGACACCCGAGGAGATCGCCGCCATCACCGCACCGGATACGAATTGGGTCTTCACGGCGGAAGGCGTGATCATCCGGGACTGAGCACATTCGGATCCATGAATTTCGGCATTGCCGTGCATGGTGGCGCGGGCACCGTCGCCCAAGCTGAATTGACCGCCCACCGGGAGCAGATATACCGCGATGCGTTGGCGGACGCGCTGCGGAGGGGGCATGGCATCCTGAGCAGTGGCGGTACCGCGCTCGACGCCGTTGCGGCCGCCGTGCGCAGCCTGGAGGATTGCCCGCTCTTCAACGCCGGGCGGGGCAGCGTGTTCAATGCCGATGGCCAGCACGAGATGGATGCCGCCGTCATGGAGGGGCATACCCTGCGTGCAGGGGCCGTGGCGGGGGTGAGCAATGTGAAGAACCCCGTGGACCTCGCCAGAAGGGTGATGGACGGCAGCGGGCACGTGCTCATCAGCGGCATGGGGGCCTTCGAATTCGCCCATCGCGAGAAAGTGCTACTTGAGGACGATGAGTATTTTTTCGACCAGCACCGCTTCGAGCAGTGGCAGGAAGTGGCCGGTACGCAGGTCGTGAAGCTGGACCACAGTGGTGGTGGCAGGGGCAAGTTCGGCACGGTGGGTGCGGTGGCGCTGGACCAGCAGGGCCATCTCGCGGCGGCCACCAGCACGGGCGGCATGACGAACAAACGCTGGCAGCGCATCGGCGACAGCCCCATCATCGGTGCCGGTACCTACGCCAACGACAGCACATGCGCGGTCAGTTGCACAGGCAACGGCGAAAGCTTCATCCGGGCCGTGGCCGCGCACGATGTGAGCGCTCTCATGGAATACAAGGGCCTTGCACTGGCGGAGGCGGTGCGCGAGGTGGTGCATCGCAAACTGCCGTTGCTCGACGGGGAGGGTGGGCTGATCGCCATCGACCGCAACGGTCACATTGTCCTGGATTTCAATTGCGAAGGCATGTATCGCGGGCATAGCGGGGCCGATGGTGCGGTCGTCACGGCGATCTTCCGTTGACCGCCCGGGCCCGCAGAACGCGCCGTTCGTCGTGCGGGACCTGCCGTTCCTCGGGCCATTCACTCCCTTTAACACGGGCGGGCCACGCTCCGTCATTCCGGCAGCGTCTATAAAGCGGCACGGATCCTGACCTGCCACCCACGCTATGAACAAACCACTGGACCCCGAGACCAATGTGCTGCGCACCCTGCTGGTGGACGCGCCGCCTGAGGTCATCTGGAAAGCACTGACCGATCCCGATATCACCCGCCTCTATACCAGCACGGACATCTCCTTGGGCCTCAAGGCCGGACAACCCGTCCAATGGTTCAGCCGCGAGGAGGACAAGACCCGAAAGCTGGTGGCCAAGGGCAATGTGCTTGCCTTGGTTCCCAATGTGCGCTTGCGGTACACCAACTATGTGGTGAGCGGAGGCTTGCCCGACGAGCCCGGAAGCCACACCACGGTGGATCTCCACCTTGTACCCGAAGCGGATGGTCGTACCCGGGTGGAACTTTGGGAAGGCGACTTCGCAGGTCTGCCCCAGGCCATCAAACGCGCGCGTGAGGCGGGCAAGGTCTGGGTCGAATCACTCGTGGGCCTCAAACGCGAATCGGAGGAACGGGCACGCCTGCAGGCAGCTTGACCGATCAGGACCGTGGCACTTCGACCGTGCCACAACCCGGGGAACGGGCGTCATCATCCATGGCGCCCGTTCATCATTCCCTGCCTTGCGTTCCCACCACGAGGCGCATCTTTGCGGTACAGATACCCCCCTCAGAAACACATGAAACGTTCCCTGATCCCGCTGCTGATCATCGGTGGCCTGGTCCTACTGGTCTTTTTCTGGGCCGTCGGCTTCCAGCGCTCCGTCACAGGTTTGAACGAAGGTGTGGCGGAACAATGGGCCAACGTGGAGAACGCTTATCAGCTACGTGCCGACAAGACCAAGAACCTGGTAGAGATCGTAAAGGGCGCCGCCGACTTTGAGAAGAGCACGCTCACCGCGGTGATCGAGGCGCGCGCCAAAGCCACCAGCATCCAGTTGAAGGTGGATGATCTGACCCCCGAGAAGATCGCCCAGTTCCAGGAGGCACAGGACAAGCTCAGCGGTGCGCTCAGCCGCCTGCTCGTGGCGGTGGAGCAATACCCGAACCTGAAGGCCACCGATGCGTTCCGGGACTTGCAGGCCCAATACGAAGGCATGGAGAACCGGATCGGGGTGGAGCGCCGGAAATTCAACGAGGTCGCTCGCACGTACAACACCCGGATCAAACAGATCCCCGGCAGCCTGCTCGCCGGGTTCTTCGGATTCACCGAAAAAGGCTACTTCAAGGCCCAGGAAGGAACCGAGAACGCGCCTGACATCTCCTTCAAGTGAGGGCGCTCACGGCCGCGGAGTGGTTGTCGCCGACCGATCTGGACCGCGTGCGCCAGGCCGTTCATCTGGCTGAATCGCGCACCAGCGGCGAGATCAGGGTCCATTTGGACGACACCATCGTGGACGATGTGCTGGACCACGCCGCATTCGTGTTCGAGGAGCTCGGTATGCACCGCACCAAGCACCGCAATGCCGCACTCATTTATGTCAGCGTGGCCGAACAGCGTGCAGCCGTCATCGGCGATGCGGGCATCCACGAGAAGTTGCCGAACGGTTACTGGAACAGTACGCTCGGAGTGATGCTGGAGCAGTTCAAAGCCGGTTGCTACGCCGAAGGCCTGTGCTTGGGCGTTGAACGGCTGGGTGCGCAGTTGGCCCAGCACTTTCCTCGGGAAGGTGACGACCGGAATGAACTCACCGACGAGGTGAGCATCGGCCGATGAGAAGGGCCTTTATCGCAATGGCGGTGGTCGTGCCACTGCTCACGCGGGCCGCGGTCGATCCCTGTCTGCCAGCCGTTCCCGCGGACCAGGACCACTTGCTTTTCCAGTACGTTCCGTGGCTCAGCGAGCATGAGGCCGGGCAGCTGGACGCCAAATTGGTGCGGTTCGCACGCGAGACGAGCAACCAGGTCGCCATCGTGGTGGTGGATACGCTCTGTGGCTATGATCCGGGCGAATTCGCCTTCCGTCTGGGGGAAAGCTGGGGGCTGGGAAAGGCCGAATGGGACAACGCCGTGCTCATCCTGGTGAAACCCATCGGCGCGGCCGGCGACCGTCACGTGTTCATCGCGACCGGCTACGGCCTGGAAGAAAAGATACCGGATGCCGTGTGCCGTCGCATCGTTGACAACGAGATCCTGCCGCGTTTCCGCGAGGGTCGGAACTTCGAGGGGCTTGATGCGGCCACGAACGTGATCTTCGACCTGGCCAAGGGGGCGTACAACGCGAAGAGCTACGGTCAGGCGCCCTTCCCGTGGGGAACGGTGGTCTGGATCGTCATCATCCTGATCGTGGTGATCGGTTGGGCTGTTGCGCAGCAAGGCCGTGTGAAGCGCTACGCGAAGACCAACGACATCGATTTCTGGAGCGCATGGTGGCTGCTCAACCAGGCCGGCCGCAGCCATCGCGGCAGTTGGGGCGGCTTCACCGGTGGCGGCGGTTGGGGTGGTGGTGGTGGCGGTGGTGGCTTCGGCGGTGGGTCGTTCGGCGGCGGCGGGGCCGGAGGAAGCTGGTGAGATGGGCTTCGGCAAGTGGATATTCGGAAGCATCGGCTTCGCCCTGAGCGGAACGCCACTGGGTGCGGTGCTCGGTTTCGCCCTGGGGTCGATCATCGATACGGCCACGGACCGGGCATCCGGCCAGAACAAGGAACGAACGGCCCACGGTGGCCCGGGTGCGGGGCAGGCTCGTCCGCAGCAGTCAACGGCCGGCGATGTGGCATTGAGCCTGGTGGTCCTGACCGCGGCCGTGATGAAAGCCGATGGGGCCGCGACACAGCGGGAACTCGGCCATGCGCGCACCTTCTTCAACCGGCAGTTCGGGCCGCGGCATGCCACTGAATTGATACGTCTGCTCGGTGACACGCTGAAGCGGACGATCCCCTTGCGCGAGGTGTGCGAGCAGATGCGCGCGCATCTGGCCCATGCCGAGCGGCTGCAGTTGATGCACTACCTCATCGGACTGGCCCACGCCGATGGGAGCGTGGACCGGGCCGAACGGCAGATCATCCAGGATATCGCGTACTACCTGGGCATATCGGAGAAGGACCTCGCTTCGCTCCACGCCATGTTTGGGGTCCGCACCACGCCGGCCAGCGCCTATGCCGTGCTGGAAGTGGATGCCAAGGCCAGCGACGAGGAGGTGAAGAAGGCCTACCGCCGCATGGTGGTGAAGCATCATCCGGACAAGGTGGCCCATCTGGGCGAGCAGTTCCAGAAGGACGCGGCCGAGAAGTTCAAAAAGGTACAGGAAGCCTGGGAGCGGGTGAAGAAGGAGCGCGGGCTGGTCTGATGGACGACCGCCCCCGGAGCGGTCCCCGTCCCGTCATTGGCCTTTGCCCACCCGCCGCAACGGGACCTCGCGCCGTTGTTGGATGATCATCGGCACCTTTTCCACCACGGTCATGTTGGGGTCCAGGCCGAAGGCCTCCCTGTCGGTAAGGGCCAGCTTCTTCAATGCGAAGTAGGAATCGAGCACCACATCATCAGCCAGGCCGAATTCATTCTCCACGCTGAGCACGCGGTCCAGCAGGATGTAACAGATGTCCGTGTGGAAGTCGCCCTTCTTGATGCTCTCGTACTTGCTGCTGAACTCCAGGTCGTGGTCGCTCTCCATCTCCTCCAGCACCCGGCGGAAGAGCATGTTGATGCGCGCCTGCACACGGAATCCCAGGTCGAAGTCGACACGGATCACCTTGTCGTCGATCAGCTCCTTCACGCGGTATTCCATCCGGTACGGTTCGTCGGTGTAGTTCACGTGTACGAACCAGTAGATGTCCGCACGCTTCACCTTCCGGGCAAGAATGCTGTCGATCACCTGTTTCTCCACGTTGGTCGCGCGGTCGGCCTTGGTGAGGTACACCAGGTGCGTGGCGAACTTGGGGATCTCCTTGTCGTCACTGAGGTCACGCAGTGCCTGGGCGTACTTGGTAAGCGGTACAAAATGAAGGAAGCGGTTGGTGATCTTCCGGGCGCGGTACCAGATGAACATCACGAACAGCAGGCCCATCGCTGACGGCAGCAGCAGCGGCTGGTGGATGATCTTCACCGCATTGGCGATGAAGTTCGCGATCTCCATGCTGAAGAACACGAACAGTACCGCACCCACGGCGAAGAGCGGCCAGCGTTTCGCGAAGCGCAGGTACCCGAACATCAGGGTACTGGTCATCAGCATGGCCACCACGATGAAGAAGCCGTACACGGCTTCCATCGCGCTGCTCTGCCGGAAGTACAGCATCACGCCCATGCAGCCCACGAAAAGCATCCAATTGACGCTCGGGATATAGATCTGCCCGCGGATCTCGCTGGGGAACTTCACTCTCACCCGGGGCCAGAAGTTGAGTGTGATCGCCTCGTTGATCAGGGTGAACGAACCACTGATCACCGCCTGGCAGGCGACCACCGCGGCCAGGGTGGCGATCGCCACGCTCGACAGCAGGAACCATTGGGGCACGATGGCATAGAAGGGGTTGCGCTCGCCCAGCTCCGGACCGGCGGAGGACAGCAGCCACGCGCCCTGCCCCATGTAGTTGGCCACCAGGGCGAGCTTCACGAAGCCCCAGGTCCATCGGATGTTCCGCAGGCCGCAATGTCCCATATCGTTGTAAAGGGCTTCGGCACCCGTGGTACACAGGAACACCGCACCCAGCAGCCAGAAACCGCCGGGGTAGCGCGCGAGGAGCTCGTAGGCGTACCACGGATTCACGCATTTGAGCACGGCCGGGTGCTCCACGATCTGGACCATGCCGAGGACGAGCAGCATGGTGAACCAGACGAACATGATCGGTCCGAAGGCATAGCCCACGACCTTGGTGCCGAACCGCTGGAAGAAGAACAGACCTGCGATGATCACCATGACCAGGATCACGGTAGAGCGCCCGCCCGGCTCGATCATGTCCGCGAACGCCGGCACACCTTCCAGCCCCTCCACGGCCGCGCTGATGGAGATGGGCGGCTGGATCACCCCGTCCGCGAGCAGGGTGGTGGCCCCGATGATCGCCGGGATGTACAACCAGCGGCCATACCGTCGCACCAGAGCATACAGGGAGAACACACCGCCCTCACCCCGGTTGTCCGCTTGGAGCGTTAGCCAGATGTACTTGAAGGTGGTCTGCAGGGTGAGCGTCCAGAAGATGCAACTGACCGCTCCATAGATGAGTCGCTCTTCGATCACGTGCCCGCTGGCAATGGCCTTGAACACATATAACGGGCTCGTCCCGATGTCGCCGAAGACGATCCCCAGCGTGATGAGCATACCGCTCCACGTCAGGGGCCGTTCAATATGCTTGCCCATGCGGTCTGTGAATACGCCGACCCTTGAAGTTCAAACTGCTATTTCGATCTACCGTAGGTTGCCCGGACAGGAGAGGGCGGCCGGAACGAGGGGGCGAAATAACGAAGTGGGAGGTTACGAGCACTCAGGTCCGCACGGCCCGCAAGGCGTACACCATCGGCAACTTCCCCTCCATACCTCGGATCATGAACTGGCCATCGGGGGTGGGCACGGTGTGGCGGAAGCAGTCGTAGGGCGAGCGGTCGAATTCGCGGAAAACCTCCAACCGCAGCCCGGCATCCAGGAGGTTCTGGAGCACGTCCGACAGGGGGTGGTTCCACGAGAAAGAGGGGAGCTTGACAGATGCCTGTCGGTCGGCATAGCTCCCGGTTTCCAGTTCCTCGATCGTCTCCCGGTTGAACCAGGAGTACGCCACAGCGGTGAAGTCGTTGTTGAACATCCAAACAGCGGGGTGGAACTCCGCGAAGACGAAAAGCCCGCCCGGTTTCAGGTAGGCAGCGATGTTGCGGGCCCATCCGTCCAGCACGGGCAGCCAGCCGATGGTGCCGTATGAACTGAAGACCACGTCGAAGGCATGCTCCAGCGCGGGTTGCCGCTCAAGCACATTCCCGGTGATGAATCGTGCTGGCAGCCCGCATTGCGTGGCCAGTTGCTGTGCCTTGGCGATGGATCCGTCGGACAGATCAAGGCCGGTGACCCGGGCCCCCAGCCGGGCCAGCGAGAGGGTATCCTGCCCGAAATGGCATTGCAGGTGGAGCACGTCCTTGCCACGCACATCGCCCAGCAGATCAAGTTCAATGCGGTTCAACGTGCCCTTGCCCTGCAGGAAGCCTTCCACATCGTAAAAGGCCGAGTTCCAATGCGCCTCGGTGCGCGCATTCCACAGCGCGCGGTTCGCTTCGATCGCTGATTCGTACGCACTCATTCCGGCAAGGGTACCAGCTTCTCGTTCACGGGTTGAAAGATACCGTCCTTCAGTCCCCAGATCACCCAGCGCTCGTGGTCGCCCTCCTTGAATTTTTCCATGTTGCTCACCATGGTCAGCCGCCCATCCACATACCGGAAGGTGCTTCCTCCGCGGTGCAGCCCACCATCGTACCACTGCGAACTCACCATTTTCCGCCCTTGGTCGAACATGGGCTGCTGGATGCTGTCCAGCACGGCCGAAGCCCGGTAGGTTTTTTCGGCCGGGTCCCACAACCAGTAGTTGTGGTCCGGGTTGGTCAGGTTGGCCGTCATGCGCATCACGCGGATGTCCTTGTGGCCATCGAAATCGAAGTCCATGAGTTGAACGGCCGGGAACTGGCCATCGGGCATGGGGCAGGGGCAGAGCATGCCTTCCACGGCGATCCGTTGGTACGGCACAGTTTCGCCCAGGCGGGTCAGGGTGATGCCGTCCACCTGGCATTGCGGGCCCAGCGTCATGTGCATGTGCGTGCTCACCAGGAAGCGGATCTCGGTAAGGCTATCGCGGAACAGGTAGATTTCGACGGGTGGCTGCTGTTCGGAGGGAGGAGGCTGTCCAGTGGATGCGAACACCGGGACATCGGCGGGCTGGAAGGCGCAGGCTGCCGCGAAAGGGACAAGGAGCAGGAGGGAGGTGGGTGATCGCATGTTCCGAAAGTACGGTGCTGAGGGGGGTACGCTGTTACGAACGAACAAGGGGACCCGTGCGGATCCCCTTGCCGAACTCCCCCGAGTTGTGTTGGTCTACTTGATCTTCTGGACGATGGCCTTGAAGGCCTCGGCATCGCTGTACGCGATCTCGGCCAGGGCCTTTCGGTCCAGGTTGATGTTGTTGGTCTTGAGCTTGTTCATGAAGACGCTGTAGCTGAGGCCATGGACCCGGGTGGCGGCATTGATCCGCTGGATCCACAGGGCACGGAAGTCGCGCTTCTTCAAGCGGCGCCCGTCGTACGCGTGTTGCAGGCCCTTCTCAACGGTGTTCTTGGCCACCGTCCAAACGTTCTTCCTGCGGCCGAAATTCCCCTTGGCCAGTTTGAGCACCTTCTTGCGGCGGGCTCGGCTGGCGACTTTGTTCCTACTTCTTGGCATTGTTGTCCTGTTTTCGGGCGCGAGCGCTTCCGTGTCGTGTCGGAGGTCTTTGGTGCTGCGCGTCCTGGGTTACCCCGCCTGTGTACCCGGCGGGAAACGGTCCTCTTATTTCAGCAGGTCCAGGATGGCCTTCTCGTTGGTGGGGTGCACCACGGTCATCTTGGTCAAGTTGCGCTTGCGCTTCTTGTGCTTTTTGGTGAGGATGTGGCTCTTGAAGGCGTGCTTGCGCTTCACCTTGCCGGTGCCCGTCAGCTTGAACCGCTTCTTGGCGCCGGACTTCGTTTTCATCTTCGGCATGACTTCTCGCTATCTATCGGGGGATTTTTTTTTCGGATGCGGCGACATTCATGTCGCCCTTGTCTCTTGATGTGGGAGCGACTTGAATGCCGCCCCTGTGATCATTTCTTCTTTTTGGGTATGATGAACATGATCATGCGCTTGCCCTCCAGTTTGGGCATGCTTTCCACCACACCGAATTCCTCCAGGTCCTGTGCGAACTTCAGCAGGAGGATCTCGCCGCGCTCCTTGAAAACGATGGTACGGCCCTTGAAGAACACGAAGGCCTTGATCTTGTGGCCTTCCTGCAGGAACTTCTTGGCATGGGTGAGTTTGAAGTTCACATCGTGCTCGTCGGTGTTGGGCCCGAAACGGATCTCCTTCACCTCGGCCACGGTCTGCTTGGCCTTGATCTCCTTCTGTTTCTTCTTGAGGTCGTAAAGGAACTTCTTGTAATCGGCGATGCGGCACACCGGGGGCACTGCGCTGGCGCTGATCTCGATCAGGTCCAATCCCTTGTCCTGCGCCATACGAAGCGCCTCTTCGAACGGGTACACACCCGTTTCGATGTCCTCGCCGACCACACGCACCTCCGGCACGCCGTAGATGCGGTTGTTGATGCGGTGCGGGTCCTCCTTGATCACCCGGCCCCGGAATGGGCGCGGGCCTGAAGGACGTGGCGGTCGGGGAGGTCCAGGACGGAAGGGGGGGCGTGTGGCCAAGCGGGGAGGTGGAAAGGTTTTCGGGTGGAGGAAAGGGATCAGAGGCCGGACAACTGTTTGGCAATGCGCTCAGACACCAGTTCCTTGAACTGGAGCGGGGTCATGCTGCCCATGTCGCCTAGTGCTTGTTCACGCACACTGATGGAATTGGCCTCGGCTTCTTTTTCCCCGATGATGAGCATGAACGGGACCTTGTCGAGTTCCGCATCGCGGATCTTCCGGCCGATCTTTTCGTTGCGCTCGTCAACGGAGGCGCGAATATCGTGAGATTTCAGCAACTCCATGACCTCCTGTGCTTTGCCGATGAACTTGTCGCTGATGGGGAGGATGATGGCCTGTTCCGGGGTGAGCCAGAGGGGGAACTTGCCGGCGGTATGCTCGATGATCACAGCGATGAAGCGCTCCAGGCTACCGAACGGCGCCCGGTGGATCATCACGGGACGGTGGCGCGCGTTGTCGCTGCCCACGTATTCCAGTTCAAAGCGCTCGGGCAGGTTGTAGTCCACTTGGATGGTGCCCAGCTGCCAGCGTCGGCCCAGGGCGTCTTTCACCATGAAGTCGAGCTTGGGACCGTAGAAGGCCGCCTCGCCGTACTCCACCACCGTCTTCAATCCACTCTCGGCCGCGGCATCCATGATGGCCTGCTCAGCCTTCACCCAGTTCTCTTCACTGCCGATGTATTTGCTGCGGTCCACCTTGTCGCGCAGGCTTATCTGAGCTTCGAAACTTTCAAAGCTCAAGGCCTTGAGAACCAGCAGCACAAGGTCGATAACTTTAAGAAATTCTTCCTTCACCTGATCGGGACGGCAAAACAGGTGGGCATCGTCCTGTGTGAAGCCACGCACGCGGGCCAGACCGTGCAGTTCTCCGCTCTGTTCGTAGCGGTACACGGTGCCGAATTCGGCCAGGCGTAGGGGCAGGTCCTTATAGCTGCGGGGCCGACTGGCGAAGATCTCGCAGTGGTGCGGGCAGTTCATGGGCTTCAGCATGAACAGCTCGCCCTCCTGGGGGGTGTTCATCGGCTGGAAGCTGTCCTTGCCATACTTCTCCCAGTGTCCGCTCGTCTCGTACAAGGCTTTGCCGCCGATATGGGGTGTGGCCACCTGCACGTATCCGGCTTTCTCCTGGGCCGTCTTCATGAAGCTGATGAGCCGCTCTCGCAGGGCGGCGCCTTTGGGCAACCAAAGCGGCAGGCCAGCACCCACTTTTTCGCTGAAGGTGAACAGGTCGAGTTCCTTGCCCACTTTGCGGTGGTCGCGCTTCTTGGCCTCCTCCAACATCACCAGGTACTCGTCCAGTTCCTTCTGCTTGGGGAAGGTGATGCCGTACAGGCGGGTCAGTTGTTTGCGCTTCTCGTCGCCGCGCCAGTACGCACCCGCCACGTTCAGGATCTTGAACGCCTTGATGAAGGAGGTGTCCGGGATGTGCGGTCCTCTGCACAGGTCGGTGAAGGCGCCTTGTTGGTAAAACGTGATCTCGCCGTCGTTCAGGCCCTCGATCAGTTCCAGTTTGTATTCGTCGCCCTTTTCCGTGAAGTACTTGATGGCGTCGGTCTTGCCTACCTCACGGCGGGTGAAGGTCTCTTTCTTGCTGGCGAGTTCCTTGAATTTGGCCTCAATAGCGGCGAAGTCGTGCTCGCCCACACTTCGGCCCCCGAAGTCGATGTCGTAGTAGAATCCGTTCTCAATGGCTGGACCGATACCGAATTTGGCGCCTGGATAGAGCGCTTCCACCGCTTCGGCCATCACGTGGGCGCTGCTGTGCCACATCGTGGCTTTTCCCTCGAGGTCGTTCCAGGTGAGCAAGGCCAGGGTGCAGGTTTCGGGCAGGGTGCGGTTGGCGTCGCGCACTTCACCGTTCACCTTGGCGGAAAGCACATTGCGGGCCAGGCCCTCACTGATGCTTTTGGCCACGTCCATGGCCGTTACAGCACCTTCAAAACTGCGGACGGAACCGTCCGGCAGGGTCACGTTGGTCTTCATCGGTCATCCTTGACCGCCCTACGAGCGGCGGCAAAAGGGCGGCGAAGGTAAGTATTGGAAGGACAGTGTGTTGGGTGCTCCGACCAGGTGCTCAGCACATCAGGGTCAGGGGACTCAATGAATGGATGTCACTTCAGCAGACTCACATGCCCGAGGTACTCATGATCGAAATTCCCGACCACATCCCGCGTCTTCAGCTTCCAGCTGTACACGCCGGTCACGATCGATCCGCCGTTCGTCTTTCCATCCCACCCTTGTGCGGGATCATTGGTGGCCCATACCTCATGGCCCCAGCGATCGTAAACGGTAACGTGGTAATAAGCGTCCTCCTGATCCCGCACCAGCGGCCGCCATGTGTCGTTCACGCCGTCGCCGTCCGGGGTGAATGCGTTGGGTGCGTACACGGCGTAATAACCCTCGATCTCCACGAAGCGCAACATCGTGTCCGTGCAGGTATGCACGTTGGTCACCACCAGTTGTACCGGGTAGAGTCCACGGATATCCGGGAAGTGCAACGCGGGATGTTCCTGGGTGCTGGAGCCCAGCGCGCCGTTCTCGCCAAAACTCCAGTTCCACTGCAGGGCGTCCACACTGCTGGAGTCGATGAAGGTGATGTAGGTGTTGAAGATGTCCGTGGGCTGCGGACCGAAGTAAAAGTCGGCCTGCGGATGATCGAAGACCGTGATCAGGTCCGCATAGGTGGTATCGCCGTCGCAGTTCTGGGGCGAGATCACCTCGAGTGAGACGGTATACGCCCCGGGTGCTGTGTAGGTATGAGCGGTCGTGCATTGGTCGGAAGTGCCACCATCACCGAAGTTCCATGCGCAGGTATTGGTGAACGCCGCATCCGTGGTGTTGGCGAACTGCACCTCGAGCGGGTAGCAGCCGCTGTCCGGCTGGTTGGTGAAGGTGACCACCGGGTGACCATAAGCGGTGATCATGTCCTGTACGGTCACCTCGGCCGAGCAACCCTGTGGATGGGTCACTTCCAAACTCACGGAATACGTACCAGGATCGGTGTATAGCCCGGAAGGGTTGTCGGTGGTCGTTGTGGTGCCGTTGCCCAGGTCCCAGAGCACGCTGCCCACCTGGTCCGGAGGTGTGGTATTGGTGAACTGGATGGTGAGCGGCGTGCAGCCCGCGATGGTGTCACTGGTGAAGGAGACCGCCGGTTCGTCGAACACGGTGATCAGGTCGGTCATCAGGGTGTCGTCCACGCAACCATCGGGGCTGGTCACGGTGAGGAGCACATCGTACATTCCAGCGGTGTTGTAGGTGTGATCGGGGTCGCACAGGGCCGAAGCGGGCGGGTCGCCGAAGTCCCACGTGCATTGCGCATTGTTCACGCTGTTGTTGGTGAATGAGACGGTCATCCCCACACAACCCTCCACCGGGTCCGCCGAGAAGGACGCGAACGACTCGGCGTAGGCCGACACCAGGTCGATCCACGTGGTGTCGTAAGCGCAGCCATTGTCCAGGGTCACGGAGAGAGAGACATCATAGGTGCCGGCATCGGTGTATGTATGGGTCGCGTCGCAATCGGTGGAGGTGTTGCCATCGCCGAAGGTCCACTGGCACGAGGCCACGTTGCCCAGCGTAACATCGTTGAAGGACACTTCAAGCGGCACGCATCCTTGGAGGGGTTGCGCTTGCATCTGCGGAAAAGCGGGTGGGGGATAGACCACTTGGATGCTCGACACGGCGCAGGCGGTATCGCCCACGGCAGTCATGAATTGGTACACGCCCGTATCCAGGCCCAGCCCGCTCACATCCAGTGTGGTGTCGGTCTGGCCTACGATCGCGATGCCCTCGTGGTACCACTGGTAAGAGGTGGCCAGGCTGTCCGATTCGCCGATGATCATCAGGTTGTTCGCGCAGAGTTCTCCTTCGATGTAGAGGGAGGAGAACAGGCTGCTCTCGTTCAGCACCAGGTCATCGAAGAAGAAATAGGGCATGTATGACCCTTGGTCCGCATAGTCAGCTGGCAGGTTGCAGGGTGGCCCGATCATGATGGCGTCGATGTCCGTGGTCGGGGTGAACGTGATCGAGATGTTCGTCCACGCGTTCACGGGATCGTAGGTGACATGCCCTAGTTCCACCCAGCCGAAGGCCTCCGGGCATTCGGTGGTGTTCACCGGGAACGTGGCGGTTGAACTGTAGCCGAAAATGGTCACGTCCACCGGGCCGAAGAAGATGGGTACGCTCTGACTGAGCACCCCGTCGGTCGCCACTGCGGCTACCATCATGCTCAAGGTGTATTCCTCGCCGGCGACCATGGGCGTCAGCAGGTTCGCGCCGAGGTATTCGAGCCAACCGAAGGTGAACAATTCCGCGCATACGCCTTGACCGTCAGGAATGGGGAGCGGTGTGATGATGGGCACATAGCCGCACTCGTGGAAGAAGTCGGAGGTAGCGTTGGTGGCCTGCTGCCAGGTGTCCGCACAATACAACTGGCTCCACGAACTCGGGCAGCAGGTGTGGTCCTCGAACGAAGGATTCGGAATGATGGACTCGATACCGCCGCCGCCGCCGATCACCCCGGTGCATACGCAGTCCGTGGTGTCGTTCAGGTCGATCAGACCATCATTATCGTCATCGATGCCGTTGATGCACACCTCTTGGGCAGTGGTCACGTTGGCCAATGTCAGGAGTACGACGGACCAGAATGCACGCTTCATCTGCCAACGGTTTTCGCGGTCACTTCAGCAGACTCACATGCCCGAGGTACTCATGATCGAAATTCCCGACCACATCCCGCGTCTTCAGCTTCCAGCTGTACACGCCGGTCACGATCGATCCGCCGTTCGCCTTTCCATCCCACCCTTGTGCGGG
>JAFDZE010000020.1:0-36543 GCA_018267155.1 Bacteroidota bacterium
GGTGGAGGAGGCCAGCCCGGCGATGTCCCATACCCACGCGACGGCGTGCTCGCTCTGGTCGTGGAAATCGATCGTGGGGGCATTGATGTTGGCGGGGATGGGCAGGTGGGCGAAGTCGGCCGTGACCGCGGGCGGCTCGGTCACTGTGGCTTGGGCCGTACCGATGCAGCCGTCGGCATTCCGGATGGCGATGTTGAAACTGCCCGCGCACAAACTGTCCAACGTGGCATTGCTCTGCCAACTGACCCCTCCGTCAAAGCTGTAGTCAACCGCCTCGGGATCGATGATCGTGAGGCTGCCGTTGCAATCGCCGTTGCACCATGGCTCCACTTGGCTGTTGTTGTCGATCTCCAACAACGGGGGCTGGCCGATCGTCACGTTCGCCGAAGTGGCGCACATGTTCGTATCGTTGATGGCCACGGTGTAATCACCCGCGCACAAATGCTCGGTCAGCGGGTTGTTACCACCGCTGCCGCCGCTCCACACGTAGGTGAATGCTCCATTTCCACCGGTTACAGCAACACTGGCCGTGCCATCGCAGGCCTCGAAACACACGGCATCCACAGGTGTCACCGTGGCTTGCAGGGGTTCCGTGAAGATGATGGTCACGCTGTCGATCAGGTAGCAGAGCACACCGTCGTCCTCGATCCAGTAGAACGTGGCCGCACCACTGCCTGGGGCGGTTACCGTGGTTTGCGGAGCTCCGGAGTTCCCGAAGGTATATCCGGCCGGTCCGCTCCAACCGCCCGTTCCGGTGTTGCCGATGGAAGCGTGGAGTCCGTGATCAAGTTCGCACAGGATGGTGTCCGGCCCCGCGTCCACCACACCGCAGCACAGGGGATCGGTGGCGTCCAGCAGGATGATCGTCAGGTCGGCCGAGCCGGTGCAGCCCAGGTTGTTCGTCACGGTGTAGGTATAGGTGCCCGCCGGACTGCTCGTGGGATCGAATATCGGGTCGGCGGGTTGCCCTGCGAGGGTCCATGTACCGCCCGCGTTCGGTGTTCCACCCAGCATGGTGATCATGTCGAATGAGGGTGGGTACATACATACACTGATGGTGGTATCCTGCCCCGGGTCCACGCCGGGGTCCAATGCGACGATGATGTCGTCGGTATCGGAGCATTCGGGGTGCCCCGTCACGAATGCGGTGAGGGTGTATGTGGTGGTGTTGTCGGGAAGCGCGCTCGGATTGGCGATGTTGGGATTTGACAGGCCCTCCGGCGGCGACCAGGTGTAGGTCATGGACTGCCCCGAACTGTTCTGCACGCTGGCGCTCAGTTGGACCGGGTCGTTGCAAATGGTCTGGTCGGGCCCCGCGTTGGCGGTGAAGGCCGGGAATACCGTTACGGTGATCGTGGTGTCGTAGGTGCAGCCGAAGTTGTCGGTCACCGTGTACACGAACGGGTGAACCCCTTCCGTGGTGGCCGTGAACACGGCGGTGTCGCCATCAGCCGATACGTAGTCCGGTGTGGTGCCACCGTCCCATTGGGACGAATCGGCTTCCGGACCGATGCTCGGCGTGAACGTGGTGACGTCCGGAATGATGGCCGGGTCGAAGTTGATCTCCCAAGAGCAGATGAATCCGTTATCAGCACCCCAGAGGTCCGTGCTCTGATAGGTCCATTCGCCATTGAGCGGGCATCCGATCAGGTTGCTGAACGGCTGTACGGGCTCATACGTGCCCGGGTTCAACGATTGGCTGGGCGGGGTGCCGGCCGATGTGGTGTTGTTCGTGCCGAACACCGAGTTGTCCACCCAGGTACCATCGGTCGCGGTGGGGCTCCAGCAGTAGTGCCAGCATTCGCCCACCACGGGATCGATGTTGGTGTCGAAGTCATTGGGTGCACCGAGATAGGTGTAGCCACCGCCCTGCTGATGGAAGATCATGGTCTGTCCATTGGGGCAGATCACCTGCAGCACCAGATCGCCCATGTACGTATGCTCCATATCCACGCAGATGGATTGGATGTTCGAGACATCAGTTACCGTTTGGCCGGGATCAAATTGCTGGAAATTCAGCGATGACGAGAAAGGTGTGCCCACATCGTCCGGCAGGAACACCCCGTCCCCGAAGTTGGCATCGGGTATGCCCGTCCAGGTGACCGGTTGTGCGTTCCCATAGATGGAAACCGTGGACCCCAAGCAGGTTTCCAGGCTCTCCGAAGTGTTCCCGAAGTTCGGGGTGGTGCTCACCAGCACCTGTTGGTCAATGAGGTTGAGGTTGCCGCATTCGTTATCGTCGGTCAGGTACAATTGCACCACGTGCTCACCCGGTTGGGTGAATGTGTGGTCCACCATCGCGCCGCTCGTGCTGTCCACGGTCCCATCATCGAAGTCCCACAGGTACTGTACGATGTTGTATCCCGGTTGGGCGTACGAGGCGCTGCCATCGAAGCTGACGGTCTCACCCTGGCATACGAGAGCGGGAACGGGCTCGCTCATCGAGGCCACGGCCAGTGGATTCTGGCAGGGGACGGTGCAGGAGAATCCGGCCGCCCATACACCGGTGCCCGTGCTGTTCGACTGGAACACCAAGGTGAGGCAGCCCGTGACATTGAACACCGTCCCGCTCACGATTAGGTTCTGCAGGTCGTTCCCCGTGTAGGAACCCATGTACGTGGCACTGGTGTTGTCCCCGTCGTAAATGGACAGGTTGTCCCAGGAGTTTTGCGGTCCGCTTTCGTCCAGTGCGAAATTCGAGAAGGTCAGGTAGATCACGTTACCCGGCACATCGGGGCAGAGGGTAAAGGTGTAGTCCTCGCCGTTCTGGTAACCGCTCGCCCCTTGTCCGCCCGAATCGAAAAGCACACCCTGGCATGCCTGGCCACTGCCATTGGACATTGTGAACGTGGTCTGAGCGGAAAGCGACGCACCGGACAGGATGATCGCGAGGACGATGCTCGTGCGTTGCGGTACAAGCCGGACTGGTCGGCGTTCAGGTCGGGTTGTCCTCATATCGTCCAGATAGAAGGGTGGGGAGGTTCAGCGAAGATAGGGGGCGCCCCCTTGTGGACGCGAGGATGACGCATGGACCGGGGCGCAGGTTCGCTGGAAGGAAAAAGACTTGTGAACCGCGGTGGGATCCCGAGGAAAAGCACGCCCCCCGTCGTGGGACGGAGGGCGTGCTGGGCAAGCAGGAGGAACTGGAAGTCCCAGCCTTGAAGCGGATCTACTCCGTATCCGGGCTGTGCGGGGTACCGCCGCTGTGGGAGGTGCCGTTCGGGGTGTCGCTGTTGCCCAGGTCCACCACGATGGTCCCGCTCGCGGTCGGGTTGTTGTTGCCCGAGGATGAGTCGTCATTTCCCAGGTCCGGGATCACGTCGCCGTCGATCAGTAGGCCGGTTTGCGGCCCGTTGCCCGGGTTGGCATCGCTCGCGCCCAGGTCCGGGGTCAATTCATCGGTGCTCAGATGGGGGCCGTTGCCCTGCGTGGCACTGGAGGTGGAAGCCGTTGGCAGACCGGGTGCCACCAGTTCGTTCTTGGCGCAGGAAGCGAGGAGCGCAACGGCGGTGATCAGGGCGAAAGGTCGGATGGTGCTCATGGTATCAGGTATTTTTTTTGATCGGGTTCGTGATGTTGACGCTGCGAACCAAGCCTGTCGGGCGCCGTTCCGGAAGTGCGGTTGAGCACCTGGCCGGTCCTGGTGAGCGGATGGCGCCCATTCGTGCTTGGCGACCATTGGAAAAAAGGAAAGGCCCCGGGGATCCCGGGGCCTTTCGAAGGACAACGCACCGATCAGCGCTCCATCCGCACCTTGCCGGTGTACGTCTCGCTCAGGTGCAGGCTCTCGTGTACATCGGCCACCCACACGTACTCGCCCGGGGCGCACAGCGCACCGCGATTCTGCGGCCGCCCGGTCCATGGCTTGCTGGCGTCAGTGGTCTGGTAAAGCAGTGTGCCGTTCGGAGCATAGATCTGCAGGTTGAACTTCGCTCCCAACGTGCGCAGCGCTTCGGGCATGAAGGTCTCCTGGAAGTTGTCGCCGTTCGGGGAGAAACTCGCGGGTGCATCCAGGTTGTAATCCTTGTCCACCACCACGTCCTTCATCAGCTTGTCCTCACAACCGATGGCGTTCGCCACGGTGAGTTCCACGTGGTAGATCCCTTTCTTCTTGTAGATGTGGTCGGGATAGGCCACCGTGCTCGATTGACCATCGCCGAAGTCCCAGTGATAACTCTTGCCGGCCATGCTGCGGTTCTCAAAGTGGACCGACGGAAGGTGGCCATCGTACTCCTGTTTCAGCACGTTGAAGGCCGCCATGGGTGCTTCGTGGATCACGATCACCTCGCTGCTGGGCTTGTTCTGGATGCTGCCCACCCCGGCGGCACTCATCGAGAGCATCACCTGGTACGTACCCGGTTTGGTGAAGGTGTGTTCCGGATTGGCCTTGTTGCTGAAGTTGCCATCGCCGAAGTTCCACAGGTAGATCCCGTCGGCGGGCATATTGGCCACTTTGAATTCGACGGAGGTACCAGGACAGCCTTCGGCCACGCTGGAATGGAAGGCGGCATCGCTGGATGGGGAGGGTGCTTCCTTGGTGCTGGAAAGGGCAGCCTGCGTGGAACGCGAGCTTGCAGAAGTGGACGCAACGGCCGTTCTCTGCGGCTCTTCCGGTGAATTCTTCACCCCTTGGCCGGCTTGTTGATCGGTGTTATCAGCTTTGGAGGAGGCCAGGTCGCCTTCGGGCTCAACCGCAGCAAGGTGTCCCGAGCCTGTTTCAGACACGGTTGCGGGTTTTTCGCCTACAGGGCCCATCGGCTCAATGTTGGTCGTGCTTCCGCTCCGTTGCGCTTCCGCGGTCATGCTTTCGGGAACCTCCGGTCGGTTCACGGTGTACCACGCGGTCCCGGCCAGCAGTGCCAGACCGGCGATCACCGCCGATACGCGTGCACGGGTGCCCCACCAACCTCGCTTGTTGCCGTCCAACGCGTTTTCCAACTGGGTCCAGTCAGCGCTGTTGTACGGCACTTCGAACTGGCCGAGACTGTCCTTCAGTCGCTGCTCGAACGGATCCGTGCCTTTGCTTTCAATATGCATATCTCAAGGGAGTTTGTGCTCCTTTTTAAGCAGTTTCTTCAAGTTGTGTTTCGCTTTGGCGAAATTGCTCTTGCTCGTTCCTATGTTGATACCCAGCATCTCGCTGATCTCCTTGTGGGTCATCTCTTCGAAGACATACAAGTTGAACACGGTCCTGTACGCGGGCGTGAGCTTCTGCATCGCATTGATCACGTCGGCGGGCCGAAGGTCCAGCAGTTCGTCCTCCGCATCGTCCACCAGGGTGTCCTCCTCGTCCTGATCGCCGAAATCCTCGATGCTGCGTTCCTCGCCCAAGAGCAGGTAGGCGTTCTTGGCACGGCGGAAGTAATCGATGGCCGTGTTCACCATGATCCGGCGGATCCAACCCTCGAAGCTGCCGTCGCGATTGAACTTCTCCATGGACCGGAACACCTTGATGAAGCCGTCCTGCAGGATGTCCTTGGCCTGATCCGTGTTCTTCGTGTACCGAAGACAAACGGTCATCATTTTGCCGTAATACAGCTCGTATACCCGCTGTTGGCAGCGACGCTCTCCGGCGATGCAGCCGTCGATGATCCCCGTAAGCCCTTCGGAGGAGTTCACGCCCTGCCATGTTCCGCCTAGACGGGCAGGGTGGTCGAGGGTTGCCAATTCCCGTGTGGACATGGTGCCTTCCAGCGGGAAAGTTAAGATGACTTGAGGACTGGACAAGAGCGGGAAATTTGAAAAGAAGTCACCGATCGTGGATAAGACGGAATACCCTCGCCATGGTTGCGCGTCTAATTTCGCCCCCGAACAAAAAAAGACCTGACCGATGAAGATCACCGTAGTTGGAGCGGGCAATGTGGGCGCAACCTGCGCCGATGCCTGTGCCCGTTGGGAACTGGCCAATGAAGTGGTACTGCTCGACATCAAGGAGGGCGTGGCCGAAGGAAAGGCGCTGGACATCTGGCAAACGGCACCTATCAGCCTGTTCGACAGCCGCTTGACGGGCAGTACGAACGATTACACCAGGACGGCGGGAAGCGACGTGGTGGTCATCACCAGTGGGTTGCCCCGCAAGCCGGGAATGAGCCGCGACGACCTGATCGCCACGAACGCCAACATCGTGAAGAGCGTGACGGAGAATGTGGTGAAGCATAGCCCTGATGCCATCATCATCGTGGTGAGCAACCCACTGGACGTGATGAGCTATTGCGCCTATATCACCAGCAAGTTGCCCAGCAGTCGTGTGATCGGCATGGCCGGTATCCTGGATACGGCCCGCTATCGCGCCTTCCTGGCCACCGAATTGAATGTGAGCCCCAAGGATATCCAGGCCGTGCTCATGGGTGGCCACGGCGACACCATGGTACCCCTGCCGCGTTACACTACCGTCGGTGGCATTCCGGTAACCGAACTGATCGCAGCGGACAAGCTGAACGCCATTGTTGAGCGTACCAAGAAAGGGGGTGGAGAGATCGTTAATCTGCTGGGTACCAGTGCTTGGTATGCGCCCGGCACGGCCGCAGCGCAAATGGTGGAGGCGATCGTTCGCGACCAGAAGCGGGTATTCCCCGTTTGCGCCTGGCTCACCGGTGAGTATGGCCTGAAGAACGTCTACATGGGCGTCCCCGTCATCCTGGGCCGCAAGGGCATCGAGCGGATCCTGGAATTGAAGCTCACCAAAGAGGAGCAGGAGCTCTGTAACGCCAGTGCTAAGGCAGTGAAAGAGGTAATGGACGTGCTGGACAAGATGAACAGCGTGACGGCCTGAGGCGGTTCAAACCGAGTTGGAACGCCCGCCAACCCGGTGGGCGTTCCAGTTCCTACCATGACGATATTCTCGGCCGGGTCTGCCCCATAGCTGTCCATGGCCAAATGGAGCCCAAGGTCCGGGAGGAACGCAGGGTGCTTGTGCTTCGCGGGGCCCGGCCTCACCGCACGACCGCCAGGCGCTGGACCCACCGCTGAGCACCCAAGCTGAGGCGGACCATGTAGACACCCGGTGCCAGCGTATCGGTCGACAGGGGGGTGCGGCGAGCGCGTACCGGTACGTGCCAAAGCTCTCGACCTTGCTCGTCCAGAACAGTCACTTGCATGCCAGCGTGCAGGGGCATGGAAAGCTCAACGGTAACTGGCCCCTCGGTCGGGTTCGGCAGCAAGGTGAACACGTCTTCCCCGACCGGCGCATCCAACCCGCCCACGGTAGTGATCACATCGTTGCGCCAGTAACTCAGGCCACCCCGGTAGTTGCCCACCACCACGTCCATGTGGCCATCTCCGTCCCAGTCGTGCAGGGCCACCCCCGATTTTTCTCCATCGTCGATATCCTGCCAGTGCGCCTCCACGAGGTCCCAGGCGCCGGCCAGGTTGCCATCGATGTTGGCGTACTGCTTGATCCACCCGCTCTGGGTGCCCACAAGCAACTCGCGCTGCCCCGCTTCATTCACGTACATGACCGGAGTACTATAACCGGTGTTGAAAGGTGGCTCGGCCGCGAGTACCCCGCCCACCGTATCGTTCACCAATTCCCAGAGCTGGTCCGGTGCGGGTTGGAGCATGTGGTAATAGTTCACGTTGCCGTTGCGTTCGCCCACCAGCAGGTCCAGGGTCCCATCGCCATCCACATCGAAAAGTTGCGGGGTGGAGAGGATGCCGGCATCCAGTTCGGCGGTGCTGCCGTTCACCACCGAGTTCACCGAGGGATCGGCCAGGGTGAATTGCGCTACGCCATTGGCCGGATCGTTCTGGAAGTAGTGCAGTTTCCCGCTGAATTCGCCCACGAGCATATCGGCGTCGCCATCACCATCCAGATCCCCGAAAGCGGGATAGGCGCCCTGGCCCATGCCGGTGGTACTGATACCCATGTAATCCCGGGTAACGAGCGTGAAGGCCGGCGCGGTGGCCGTGCCGGTATTGCGCAAGGCGGCGAGCATGCTGGGATACACACCGCTGGAGTGGAAGTAGCCGTAGTTGCCCACGATGAGGTCCATCAGGCCATCGCCGTCGAAGTCGAAGGGTACGGGGTAGGCCCCTTCGCCCAGATCGAGCATGTCGCGCTGGAAGAGGTCCTGCTGCTGGAAACTGAAAAGCGGACTGGCATCGGTACCGGTATTGTGGTAGTACCATACGCCGGCCGTGTCCTCCGAGAGCGTCTCGCTGTTCGCCGTGACCAGCAGATCACGGGTGCCATCGTGATCCACGTCCTCATAGAAGGAAGCGGGGAAGACATCCAGGCCCACAGGCGTGTCGTAGGACGGGAAGAGGATATCCTGGGCCACCATGTGCGCGCTGTCCTGATCGCCACCGTTGGTCAGGCCCAGGAGGGTGGGGGAGATGATGTCGCCGACGAGCAGGTCCTTGTCGCCGTCCCCGTCCAGATCGATCGGGAGGTTGGTGCTGCCAGTGTGGGCGCGATCCTGGGTTTCCGGGTCCCGTGCTTCGGCCCTGCGTTCCTCGGCGGTCCTGCGGATGATCTCCTCAGCGGCCCGCGGGTCGGGCACATTGTAGTCGCAGACATCATTCAGGAAGACCGCATTGTTGTTCACGTCCTCGCTGAAGAAACCCCAGCACCGGTTGTAGATCTCGAACTCCAGACTGTCCGCAGTGCCGTAGTACTCCATGCTCATATTCCGGTGGTACTCGATGTAGGTGCCGAAAATGCTGAAGGTGATAACGTCCAGGTCTCCGTCGCCGTCGATATCCTCGATACCGGGGATATCCACTTGGGACACGTACAGGTTGGCCTCGGTGGGATAATAATTGGAGCGGATCAGGGTGTCGTACATAGCGAAGGACAGGTCGTTGCCGGTGGAGGTGTTCTTCCAGCAGGCGAAACCACCGGTGACGTAGGTGAAGAGGTCCTCCTTCCCGTCGCCGTTGAAGTCGCGCAGGAGGGCCCATTCACGCAGGTTGCGGAAGGGAGGCACCGCATCGAAGGCGCGCGAGAAGGACCAGGTGGACGAGCCTTGGGCCTGGTTGCTCAGCAGAGTGATCACCCGGTCGCCGGTGCGATCGAAGAAGAAGAGGTCCTTGTCCCCGTCCCCGTCCAGGTCGATGTTCGAGACCTGCGGGAAGTTGAGGCCACCGGCCCAGCCCATGGACAGTTGGGCGTTGTTCTTGAAGAGGGGCACCGACGGGTCGAAGGTGAGGTCGAACTGGGCCCAAGTGGTGTTGGCTGCGAGCAAGAGCGCGGAACCGAGCGCCAGGGTGGGCCAGTGAAAAGTGTGGGAAGGAGGTGGACGCTTCATGCGATGCTGTTCCGGGTGGCACCCCGGCCGGGCAGCGAAACTACACTTGGCCCGTGCAGTCGGTCGAGGACCCCGCGGTGCGGTTTTCGACGGTATTCCGTGCGCAGAATGGACCCGCTCATGCCGATGGACCAGACTTCTATATTTGCCGCCCCTTTGCGCGGACCTTCGTTGATGATCGGCCGCAGCGATAGGCAAACAACCGATCTCCTGACTCATGCAGAATCGTACCGCGCTGCTGGTGTTCACCACCTTGCTCACCCTCGCGTGCCTTTACCAGCTCTCCTTCTCGTTCTTTTCAGGCGGTCTGGAGAAAAAAGCCGTCCAGGAGGCCACGTTCCAAGCTGATTCGGTCATGGCACTGCCCGGTAATGGCGGGCTGGACCACGACTCACTGGTGCTCGCCTTCGAGAACCGGTACATCCGCGAGCATCAGGACGAAGTGGTTTACCCGGTGTTCGGCTACACCTACAAGCAGTGCAAGGAGCGGGAGATCAACCAGGGTCTCGATCTCAAGGGCGGTATGGCGGTCACCTTGGAAGTGAGCATACCCGAGTTGGTGGAGAATCTGGGTGGCCACAATCAGGATGCGGCCTTCCAGCAGGCCATCGCCGATGCGCGGGAGGCGCAGAAAACCAGCACGGACGATTTCATCACGCTCTTCGATGCCGCGTTCAAACGGATAGCCCCTCAAGCCAGTCTGGCAGCCATCTTCAGCACGCAGGAGAACGCGAACATCTTCCCCCGCACGAGTACGAACGAGCAGGTCATTGCGGCCCTGCACGAGCAGGCGAACATCGCGCTCAACAATACCGAAAAGATCCTCCGGACCCGTATTGACAAGTTCGGGGTGAGCCAGCCATCGATCCAGAAGCAAACACTCAGCGGCCGCATCCAGATCGAGCTGCCCGGCGTGAAGGACAAGGAGCGGGTGCGCAAGGTGCTGCAGAGCACGGCCAATCTGGAGTTCTGGGAGACCTTCGATCGCAATGAGGTATTCCCCAAATTGGGCGAAGCCAACCAGCGGTTGAGCGCGCTGCTCTTCCCCGATTTCGCCAAGCGCGACAGCGTGCGTGCGGACAGCATCAACGGCTTTGTGGCCCACATCGATTCACTCAAGAAGCAGGTGGAGGCGGACTCGTCCCTCCTGGCCGATCGGCGCAAGGGCCTGATCGATTCGCTCAGCGCGGTGGACTCCACGTTCCGCGCGGGGATCCAGGCGGATTCACTGGAGCTCCGGGCCGATGACGAGAAGCGGTCGCCGCTTTTCGGCGCAGGCCGTATCGAGCCCAACCAGATGCAGGTGAACGGGTCGCAGCACGTGGACGTGCTGGGCTATTGCCGGGTGATCGACACCACCAAGGTGAACGCCATGCTGCGTCGGGTCACAGTTCAAAGCCCCGACCCGAGCTACGGCATCCGACTGGCGTGGAGTTCGAAGGCGGAGCGGTCCACGGGGGCCAACTCCATCGAGTTCCTCACGCTGCGCGCGCTGAAGGTGCCGCGCGACGGCAAACCCCGGATCGATGGACGCTTCATCATCGACGCACGCCAGGATTTCGACCCGCTGAAAGGTGATCCCGTGGTGGGTATGGATATGAACGACGATGGTGCGCGGATCTGGAAGCAGATGACCGGCGAGAACGTCGGCAAGGCCATCGCGATCACGCTGGACGATGCGGTGGTGAGTGCTCCCGCGCCCAGTGAGGAGATCCCCAATGGCAGCAGCCGGATCACCTTGGGCACGGGTGATCGGAACAGCCAGCTCGAGGAAGCGGTCGACCTGGCCAACGTGCTGAAGGCGGGCGCACTGCCCGCGCCGGCCCGGATCATTGATGAGACCGTGGTCGGTCCTTCGCTCGGTGCGGAGAACATCCGGGACGGCCTGATCTCGTTCGTGGTGGCCATGCTGATCGTGATGATCTTCATGGTGGTCTATTACAACGGCGGAGGCTGGGTGGCCAACGTGGCGCTCATCGCCAACGTGTTCATCCTGATGGGCACCCTGGCTTCCATGCAGGCCTCACTCACGCTCCCGGGCATCGCCGGTATTGTGCTCACCGTGGGTATGGCCGTGGATGCCAACGTGCTCATCAACGAAAGGATCCGGGAGGAACTGCGCCATGGCAAGGCGGTGAAGACCGCGGTCGATCTCGGCTACAAGCACGCCATGAGCGCCATCATCGATGCGAACGTTACCCACTTCGCCAGCGCGGTGATCCTGTACATGTTCGGGACCGGTCCCATCAAGAGCTTCGGTACCACCTTGGGACTGGGTATCCTCACGTCGCTCTTCACGGCCATCTTCATCAGCCGCCTCATCATCTCGCGCCGTTTGGAGAAGGGTAAGCCGATCAGCTTCTGGCACGATTGGAACAAGAACATCTTCGCCAATGCCAACTACGACTTCATGGGCAGGCACCGGATGTTCTACGCGATCTCCGCCGTGGTCATCCTGGCCGGCGTCGTCAGCATGTTCACCCGGGGCTTCAGTCAGGGTGTGGACTTCAGTGGCGGGCGCCAGTACGTGGTGAAATTCCATGAGCCCGTTCCGGTGGACGATGTGAAAGCCTCGCTGACCAAGGCGTTCGTCACGGACGATGGTGTTGAGGCCGCGGTGACCGCCAAAACGTACGGAGGTGGCAGCCAGGTCATGATCACTACCAACTTCATGGTATTTGATAAGGACCGTCGCACGGATTCGATCGCCGAGGCGAAGCTGAGGGATGGCCTCTCCGGCATGGGTGGCGGGTCCGAGGTGATCGCCTCGCGCAAGGTGGATCCCACGATCAGCGACGATATCCGCAGTGGTGCGGTGTGGGCGGTGAGCTTGACGCTGCTGTTCATGTTCGTGTACATCGCGGTGCGCTTCCGCAACTGGCAATTCGGTATCGGTGCCGTGCTGGCACTCGTGCATGATGCCCTGATCGTGCTTTCCCTGTATTCCCTCCTGCACGGTCTCCTGCCGTTCTCCCTGGAGCTTGATGAGCACTTCATCGCGGCGGTGCTCACCGTGATCGGTTACTCCATCAACGACACGGTGGTGGTGTTCGACCGGATCAGGGAGTACCTGCAGGATCACAGGCGTGAACCCTGGCCCACGGTGTTCAACAAGGCCATCAACTCCACGCTGGGGCGTACCATCAATACGGCGTTGACCGTGCTGCTGGTGCTGTTGGTGATCTTCCTCCTGGGCGGCGTCACCATTCAGGGCTTCGTCTTCGCGATGCTCGTGGGTATCGCGGTGGGTACGTACTCCTCCATCTTCATCGCCAGTGCGGTGGTGGTGGATCTGCACAAGGATGGTGTGGCCGAGTCGGTACCGCAGAAGCCGGTGACCGCCTGATCCGGACCTTGAGCGCATTCGACGAAGGGCGTCCCGCACGAACGGACGCCCTTCCCGTTCACAGGCCGGGTTTCCCCGGTGAAGCCACGGGGCACTCGCCGGAACGAGTCGGCTGGCAAGCGTCTTGGACACCGGAGGCCACCGACGAAATTTCTCCGCATGTCACGGTACGACGGGCTGTCCGATTTCCCTTTCCTGGATGCCTCTTGGCCATTGGGGCAGGGGTTCGAGGAGACAGTGCTCCACCAACGGGATAACTTCGCCGCACCATGCACCTCCTCCTTTTTGATATCAGCGGCGGCGAGCTCTTGCTGATCCTGATGGTGGTGTTGATGTTCTTCGGCAGCAAGGGCATTCCGGGAATCGCCCGGACACTGGGGCGGACGATGCGCCAGATCCGCGATGCCAGTGCCGAGGTGCAACGCGAGATCCAGCGCGGTGTACACGACGTGCAGAACGCGGCACAGGCCCATCAACGCGAGGTGCGTGGGATGATGGAGGATCCGAAGCCGGCCCCTCCGGCCCGGCCCAAGGAACCCGGACAGCAGGAATGATCCCTCGCATCTTCGCTTGGCCGCATGGTCAAGTGGACGCGTGCGCAGGTGGATGATCCGTATCCGGGTGGAGAGCACGGTAGCCGTTCCCTGATCATATCTGCCGGGAGGTTGTTCCCTGTGCGGTCGGTCGGACCACAGGAAAATGCTGAATTGCCATATTTTTCGATGTCCCCCCCATTTTTCACAGGGTGTGTACAAAATATTACAGCAATTTCTTGCCGTACCCCCCTTCAGAAAATACATTTGCCGCCAATAACACCACATTTTCATGCCAGCCCCCCGTTTACGCGCAAAAGCGCTGGAAGATGCTCTTGGCCGCCGTCCCAAACACGTTGAGCCGCCCAGCAGTCGGATCAGCGAGTACTACGGGAGCAGCGTGTTCAATGAGGAGGCCATGCGCATGTTCCTGACGGAGGACGCGTACCTGGCCGTGCGTCAAGCCATGCATCAGGGCACGCGTATCGACCGGAAACTGGCTGATCAGGTGGCCAGCGGCATGAAGGAATGGGCCGCCTCCAAGGGCGCCACGCATTACACCCATTGGTTCCAGCCCCTCACGGGATCCAGTGCCGAAAAACACGACGCCTTTTTCGAGCCCATCAGCGGAAGCCGCAGCATCGAGCGGTTCGATGGGACCATGCTCGCCCAGCAGGAACCCGATGCGAGCAGCTTTCCCAGTGGAGGCATCCGCAACACCTTCGAGGCGCGCGGGTACACGGCGTGGGACCCGGGCAGCCCGGCCTTCGTGATCGGTCGGACCCTGTGCATCCCCACCATCTTCATCAGTTACACGGGCGAAGCGCTTGACTACAAGATGCCCCTTCTGCGTGCCATCAAAGCCGTGGACGAGGCCGCCACCGCCGTGTGCCAGTACTTCGACAAGGACGTCACCAAGGTGACCTGCACGCTCGGTTGGGAACAGGAGTACTTCCTGATCGATGAGGCGCTCTTCTACGCTCGTCCGGACATCATGGCCGCGGGCCGGGCCCTCTTCGGGCACACCCCTGCCAAGGGCCAGCAATTGGAGGACCACTACTTCGGAAGCATCCCCGAGCGTGCGCAGGCGTTCATGCGGGATTTCGAGACCGAATCCCTGAAGCTCGGTATCCCGGTGAAGACGCGCCACAACGAGGTGGCCCCCAACCAGTTCGAGTGCGCGCCCGTCTTCGAGGAACTCAACCTGGCCGTGGACCACAACATGCTCCTGATGGACGTGATGGAGAAGACCGCGCGCAAGCACGACTTCCGGGTGCTCTTCCACGAGAAACCGTACGCGGGCGTGAATGGCAGCGGCAAGCACAACAACTGGAGCCTGGCCACCAACACCGGCAAGAACCTGCTTCGCCCCGCGAAGACGCCCAAGGAGAACATGCTGTTCCTGGCGTTCTTCGTCAACACCATCAAGGCCATCCACAGCCACGCGGACGTGTTGCGCGCCTGCATCGCCAGTGCCGGCAACGACCATCGCCTCGGTGCCAACGAAGCGCCGCCGGCCATCATCAGCGTGTTCATCGGCGAGTACCTCACCAACCTGCTCGACGGGCTGGAGAAGAACATCAAGGGGGCCATGAGCCCGGCCAGCAAGACCGAACTCAAGCTCGACATCGGTCGCATCCCCTCGGTCATGCTGGACAACACCGACCGCAACCGGACCAGCCCCTTCGCCTTCACCGGCAACAAGTTCGAGTTCCGTGCCGTGGGCAGCAGTGCCAACTGCGCGGCCGCCATGACCGTGCTCAACACCATCGTGGCCAGCCAGCTGCGCGCGTTCAAGAAGACGGTGGACGCGATGATCAAGAAGGGGACCAAGAAGGACGAGGCCATCCTGCGGGTCATCCGCGACCTGATCGTGGAGAGCAAGGCCATCCGCTTCGAAGGGAACGGATACGGCGACGAGTGGAAGGCCGAAGCCAAGAAGCGTGGGCTCAGCAACATCGCGGACACCCCGCGGGCGCTTGACGTCTGGGAACGGGCGGAGACCAAGAAGCTCTTTTCGGAGATGGGGGTGCTGAGCGAAGTGGAACTCGAGGCCCGCCACGAGATCGAATTGCACAGCTACGTTCTCAAGCTGCAGATCGAAAGCCGGGTGGCCGGCGACCTGGCCGTGAACCACATCATCCCCGCCGCCATCAGCTACCAGAACCGATTGATCGAGAACGTACGCGGCCTCAAGGACGTCCTGGGTCCCGAAAAAGCCGCCAAAGCCGCAGCCACCCAGATCGGAATGATCGAAGAGATCAGTGAGCATCTCGGGCGGCTCAAGACGCTCACCGACGACATGATCGAAGCCCGGAAAAAGGCCAACGTCATCGAGGATCACCGCGAGCAGGCCATTGCCTACTGTGATCAGGTGAAGCCGTACCTGGACAAGATCCGGTACCACGCGAACAAGCTCGAGATCAACGTGGACGACGAGCTTTGGCCCCTGCCCAAGCTCCGCGAATTGCTGTTCACGCGTTGAGCCGTTCGGCGATCGATCGCCCCCGCAACTCCTGGAATGCCCTGATCCACCGGGGTGGCGGAACATGCGAACGGTGAACGTGCTTCTGAGGAATGCGACCGCAGCTTGAGTCCAAGGAAGGTGCCCGTCTGATGGGGACCTGACCATGAAAGGGGTGACTTTGCGGTCGTTCGTCCATCCGGACTTTCATTTACATTCGCCCGGCCTCTCAAACCAGAAACCGAACCGGAACATGATGAGCATGAGGAAGATCCTGGCCACTGCGGCCCTCAGTCTGCTGTGTACCACCTTGGCGGTGGCCCAGAACAAGCAGGCGGAGGAAGCGGACGCCGCGTACAAGGCCGGGCAGTACTTCAACGCGATCGAGATGTACAAGAAAGCGTACACCTCCGAGAAGAAGGCCAGTGAGAAGGCCATCCTCATCTACAAGGTGGCCGAGTGTTACCGCGTACTCGGCGATGCGCCCAACGCCCAGGTGTGGTACGAGAAGGCCAACAAGGCCCAGTATACGGATCCGATCACGTACTACTGGATCGGCGAGGCGCTGAAGGAGCAGGGCAAGTATGCCGAAGCCATCTCCGCATACAACAAGTACAAGGAAAAGAATCCCGGGGACAAACGTGCCGACGCGAGCCTGGCCGCCTGCCAGCTCGCCCAGACATGGAAGGACAGCCCTTCGCGCTACACCGTGGATCCCGAAGTATTGCTCAACTCCCCGCAGTACGACATGAGCGCGACGTTCTCCGTGAAAAAGAACGACGAGGTCGTTTTCGCCAGCAGTCGCCCGGCCAGCACGGGTACTGAGACGGATGGTATCGCCGGGGAGAGTTACCTGGATCTCTTCGCCAGCAGCCGGGACAAGCTGGGCAAGTGGAGCGAACCGGTGAAACTGCCGCCGACGATCAACACCCCCGCCCACGAAGGCAGCGCCACATTCAACGCGAAGCGCACGGTGATGTACTTCACCCGCTGCGAGCACGAGAAAAAGAAAGCCTTCGGCTGCGAGATCTGGATGACCAAGAAAGTAGGCAGCAACTACAGCGAACCCGAGATGCTCGTACTGCATGCAGCGGCCGGCAAACTCGACACCAACCAGTACAAACTGGGCCAACCGACCTTGAGCAAGGACGACGGCATCATGGTGTATGCCAGCAACCAGAAGGGCGGCCAGGGAGGCAAGGATCTCTGGTACATCCGGCTCGACAAGGACGGCAAGCCCACCGGCACGCCCACCAATCTGGGGCCCGAGATCAATACCAAGAAGGACGAGTACTTCCCCTTCCTGCGTGAGAACGGCAACCTGTACTTCAGCAGCGACGGCCATCCGGGCATGGGAGGTCTTGACATCTTCGCGGCGGAAAAGACCGGGGACAACACGTGGGGCCATGTGGAGAACGTGAAGAGCCCCATCAACAGCAGCGGCGACGACTTCAGCATCATTTTCGATGGTGCCGAAGAGAAGGGATACTTCACCAGCAACCGCCCGGGCGGCAAGGGGCAGGATGATATCTGGCGTTTCATGATGCCCAACCTGGAGTTCGCCCTCCAAGGCACGTGCTACGACAAGCTCACCGGCAACGTGCTGCCGGACACGAAGGTGGAAGTGGTGGGTACGGACGGCAGCAGCTTCAGCGCGCTCACCGACGCCAATGGCGGCTTCGTCTTCGCCGAGAAGGGCAAGGACCGGTACATCAAGGAGAACACCAGCTACACCATCCGGGCAAGCAAGGACAAGTACCTCGTGGTGAACGACCAGATCACCACCGTGGGCCTCAACGAAAGCACCACGTTCGCAAAGGAATACTACCTGCAACCGGTTATCGAGAACAAGGGGATCCCCCTGCCGCAGGTGTTGTACGAGGTGGACAAGTTCGATCTGACCCAGGCTGGCAAGGATTCGTTGGAGACCTTGTACAACACCTTGGTGGAGAACCCGACCATCATCATCGAACTGCGCTCTCACACCGACTCCCGCAACACGCGCACATACAAGGGTGGCAACATGGAACTGAGCCAGAAGCGCGCGCAGAGCTGCGTGAATTACCTCGTGACCAAGGGTATCGATCCGGTGCGCATGGTGCCCGTCGGGAAAGGTGCCACCGAGCCGATCGTCACCGACAAGGAGATCAAGGCCATGAAGACCAAAGAGGAGCAGGAGGCCGCTCACCAGAAGAACCGCCGCACGGACTTCACCGTGCTCAGCTTCGATTACGTGCCGAAGGAAGGCGGCACCCCATCGCCCAACCAGTAGTGAAGAACCGGCAAGAGAGCATCCCGAGCCATCGGGATGCTCTTTTCTTTTCCACGGCCCGATGACAGGCAACGATCGCTATACCCGGCGAGGCGTGTCCGCCGACAAGGAGGATGTGCATCGGGCCATCACCGGATTGGACAAGGGACTTTTT
Organism: Bacteroidota bacterium; assembly: GCA_018267155.1. Classification (GTDB taxonomy): domain Bacteria; phylum Bacteroidota; class Bacteroidia; order Flavobacteriales_F; family PHOS-HE28; genus PHOS-HE28. Next base: position 18,018 of record JAFDZE010000020.1, read on the forward strand.
CCCAAAGCCTTCTGCAAAGTGGTGCCCGATAGCCTCGTGGGAAGCCCGGACCACTGTATCGTGATGCATGCTGACGGAGCGGGCACCAAGAGTGCGCTCGCGTACGCCTACTGGAAGGAGACCGGTGACCTCAGCGTGTGGCACGGGATCGCGCAGGACGCCGTGGTGATGAACCTGGACGACCTGCTGTGCGTGGGCATCACGGACAACATCCTGCTCAGCAGCACCATCGGACGCAACAAGCGCCTGATCCCCGGCGAGGTCATCGCAGCGATCATCGAAGGCACGGAGCTTTTCCTGGAGCGTATGCGCGGGCTCGGCATCGGCATCACCAGTACCGGTGGCGAGACAGCCGACGTGGGCGACCTGGTGCGCACCGTGATCGTGGACAGCACCGTGACCGCCCGCCTGCGCCGCGAAGATGTGATCGACAATGCACGCATCAGGGGCGGCGACATCATCGTGGGACTTGCCAGTTCGGGTCAGGCCACCTACGAGGACGGTCACAATGCGGGCATGGGCAGCAACGGCCTCACCAGCGCCCGGCACGACGTGTTCACCAAGGAGGTCGGGGAGCGCTACCCCGAGACATTCGATCCCGGAACGCCGGAAGCATTGATCTACGGTGGAAGGGCAGGCCTCACCGACCCGCTCCACGGCACGCCCCTCGACTTCGGCAAGGCCGTGCTTTCTCCCACGCGCACCTACGCTCCGGTGATCCGTGAGGTGCTCAAGGCCATGCGCGCCGACATCCACGGCATGGTGCATTGCAGCGGGGGGGCGCAGACCAAGGTGCTGCACTTCATCGAAGGTCTCCGTGTGATCAAGGACGCTCTGTTCCCGGTACCTCCGCTATTCGCCGCCATACAGCGCATGAGCGGTACGGACTGGAGGGAGATGTACAAGGTCTTCAACATGGGACATCGGATGGAACTGTACGTGCCCGAGGCCAGGGCACAGGAGATCATCGGCATCAGCCGGACGTTCGGCATCGAGGGGCGGATCATCGGTCGCGTGGAGGCCGCTGCCACCAAGGAGGTCGTCATCGCCGGCGAGAACGGGACATTCTCGTATACCTGATGCGATCCTGAACGCCAGCGTGTGATACCATCCAGATGAACGACCTGTTGCAGAAGCTCTCCACGGTTCACGATCGGCGCACCGAAGTGGGCAAGCGCCTCGCTGATCCGGCGGTGATCGCCGACCAGCAGCAGTTCGTTGTGCTCAGTCGGGAGTACCGTGATCTCGAGCCGATCGAGGAAGCATACCTTCGGTACAAGCGTGCGTTCGAGGGCCTGGAAGGGGCCCGTGAGATCCTGCGGACCGAAAAGGATCCCGACCTGTTGGACATGGCCCGCACCGAGCAGTCCGAACTGCAGGCGGCCTTGGAGGCCATGGACGAGGAAGTCCGCATGTTGTTGGTACCCAAGGATCCGAACGATGCGCGCAACTGCACCATGGAGATCCGGGCAGGTACCGGTGGGGACGAGGCCAGCATCTTCGCCGGGGATCTTTTCCGCATGTACACGCGCTATTGCGAGGGCCGCGGATGGAAAGTGGAAGTGGCCGATGCGAGCGATGGCTCGGTGGGCGGATACAAGGAAGTGGTCGTCAACGTGATCGGCGATGGTGCGTACGGTACGCTCAAGTTCGAGGGTGGGGTCCATCGGGTGCAGCGTGTTCCCGCTACCGAATCGCAAGGACGCGTACATACCAGTGCCGCCACCGTGGCTGTGCTGCCCGAGGCCGATGAGTTCGACTTCGACATCAAGGAGAGCGAGGTGAGGATGGAGACGGCGCGCAGTGGCGGTGCGGGTGGCCAGAATGTGAACAAGGTGGAAACCAAGGTGCGCCTCACGCACGTGCCCACCGGCACCGTGGTGATGTGCCAGACGGAACGCAGCCAACTCGGCAACCGGATGAAGGCCATGCAGATGCTGCGGACCAAGCTGTATGACGAGGCCTTGCGCAAAAAGCAGGAGGCCGAGGCCGGACACCGCCGGAGCCAGGTGAGCAGCGGCGATCGCAGTGCCAAGATCCGCACGTACAACTATCCGCAGAGCCGGGTCACCGATCACCGCATCGAGTTCACCAGCCACAACCTGTCGGCCATCATGAACGGGGACCTGCAGGACGTGATCGATGCGCTGCAACTGGCGGATCGCACCGAAAAACTCAAGGAAGGCGCATGAACCGTGCGGAATTGATCGCGCTCATCAAGCGGAAGCGCAACATGCTCTGTGTAGGCCTGGACACCGAATTGGAACTGGTGCCATCCTACTTCGCGAACGAGAGCCATCCGGTCCGCGCGTTCAATGAGGCCATTGTGGAGGCCACGCACGACATCGCGGTGGCCTACAAGCTGAACCTTGCCTTTTACGAGGCGCTCGGGGTGGATGGTTGGTGCGACCTGGAAGCCACCATCGCGTACATCCGCAGTCGGGGGAACACCTTCATCATCGCCGATGCCAAACGTGGCGACATCGGCAACACGGCACGCAAATATGCCGAGGCCTTCTACGACAAGCTGGGCGTGGACGCCGTGACCATCGCACCGTACATGGGACGGGACAGTGTGGAGCCTTTCCTCGGCCGACCGGGGAAATGGGGCGTGGTGCTTGGTGTCACCAGCAACGATGGCGCTCGTGATCTCCAGTTCCTCACCGTGGACGGTGGCGAGCAGCGGCTTTTCGAGCGCGTGATGGAGAAAGCGGCTTCCTGGGGTTCGGTCGAGGACACCATGTTCGTGGTGGGCGCTACGCGTGCGGAGGTATTGGCGCAGGCCCGTACCGCCGCACCGCATCATTTCTTTCTTGTTCCCGGTGTGGGTGCGCAAGGAGGGGACCTCAAGGCCGTGCTCGATGCCGGTCTCACCGCCGACGGCGGCCTGCTCATCAACAGCAGCCGCGGCATCCTGTACGCGGGCAAGGACGCGGATGCCATACCCGCCGCACGCCGTGCTGCACTGCACATGCGCGATGTCATGGCCTTGAAGCTCCGCGAACGCGGCATCATCTGATCATTTCATTCTTGGTTCATCCGGTCCGGTCAACCATCGCGCGACGTTGCGCAGGAAGCGGACATTGTCCCGCGCTTCCGGCATGTTCATGCCCGTCGGCTCTGCTTGCGGTCCCGCCAACTGGGCACTGAACATCGCGGCTTCGCCGAATATGGCCACGCGGCCCCTGCCTTGGTTCACAACTGCGGCTTGGTACCATCCGGCACCTTTCCGCTCCCGCGTGCTTTCGTTGAACCGCCAGGCGGTATCGGGTTCCAGCAAGGTGTAGCCATCGTTCAAGGCGATGAGCGTGGACGCCCCAGCTGGCAATTGGAACGCGCTGCCGGTGTAGGTCACGACGGTATCCACGCCGATGGTCAGTAGGTGATCGGATAGTCCGGCACCGCGGTAGAAACGCTCCAACGGACGCTCTACATCCTCAACCGCGAAACAGTTGCTGAAGGTGAACCCGAACGCCGCCGCCAGTTCCTGCGCGGCCCCAGCGAAGGGCATGTGGTCCGCGATCAGGAGCAGGCCGCCGCCGCCTTCCACCCAAGCTTTTACGATCGCGATCTCCTTTTCCGTGAACGCGCTCGGTGTCGGGAGCGCCCATTGTCGAGTGTTCGACACGTTCAGGGCATTGGCGATCACCAGCGCATCAAGGTTCTTCAAGCTCTTCTCAGTGAACGCCCCGTCATTGTCGACCACGCGGAATCCATCGGCCTCCAGTACGCGTGCGCACGCCTGATAGCGCCCGGACCGCGTGTGGAAGTTGTGATGGCCCTGGTCGATGGCGATGCACGGACCGGTCCCCGGGTTGAACGCGGGGTCGGCAAAGGAGGGCCTGAACAAACTGTCCTGCACCTGCTGTGCGTCCACGCCGGACGAAAGAAGGAGCAGTGCAGGCACGAATGAACGGAGCATGCGAGAAATGTATCTACCTTCTTCGGCGGCGGTTGACGGAAAAACGGTCAATAGGGTCGAATGGTTGGATTAGTGAGCAAAGTCAGATCATACACTGTGGCCGAACCAAGCGGAACGAATGTGCTGCTCGACCCGTCGTTCCCCTATCGCGAGGAGCTCTTGCAGTTCATTTGGGAACAGCGCCTCTTCGACCCCTTGAACCTGACCAGTGCAGATGGTGAGCCCGTGGACGTGCTCAAACCGGGACGCCTGCACAAGAACACGGGCCCTGACCTGGTGGACGCCCAGGTGCGCATCGGCGGCCAGCACTGGGCCGGTAACGTGGAAGTACATGTCCGGAGCAGCGAATGGTACGCGCATGCGCATGAGAAGGACCCGGCGTACAACAACGTGGTCCTGCACGTGGTGTATGAACACGACATGGAGGTCCGTACACATGCTGGTGTGCGGGTGCCTGCCGTTGAACTCAAGGACCGCATCCCGTTCGGGCGGCTGGAGACCTTCAAAGAACTGATGCACGCACAGGCCTGGGTGCCCTGCGCACCACAATTCGGACAGGTGGCCCATGACCGCTTCCCGATCTGGTTGGAGCGCGTGCTCATCGAGCGTCTGGAACGGAAGTGCGCAGAAGTGGAAGCACTTCATGATCGCCTGAAGGGGGATGCGATGGAGACCTTCTGGCATGTCCTTGCTCGCGGCTTCGGCTTCAAAGTGAACGCCGAGCCTTTCGGCATGCTGGCGGAAGCACTGCCGTTGAGGGTGCTGCTCAAGTACCGCGATGATCCCGAGCGCACCGAGGCGCTGTTGTTCGGCCAGGCGGGCCTGCTACGCATCGATTTCCTCGACCAGTACCCACGCTTGTTGCAGGAAGAGCATCGGGCCTTGTCGGCATTGCACGGACTGAGCCCCGCGCCGCTGGCCGCGTGGCAGTTCGGGCGGTTGCGGCCACCGAATTTCCCAACGGTACGGCTTGCCCAGTTGGCCCGCTTGATCGCGCGCAGTGATGGTGGGTTCAGCGACTTGACGGGATCGGATGATCCGGCCACTCTCCTGCGATTCCTGCGCGTGGAGGCCGACGGTTACTGGCTCACACACCACGGGTTCGACCGGTCGGGCACACCAGGACCGAAGCGCTTGGGAATGGGATCCGCACAAGGCCTCATCATCAACGCCATCGTACCCTATCTCTTCGCCATGGGGCGGATCCTGGGGCGCGATGAGCTGGGCGAGCGCGCCATGCTTCTGTTGGAGCGGCTTCCCGCCGAACAGAACAGCATCGTACAAGGTTGGGCCGCGCTCGGGGTACAGGTCGACACAGCCGCCCGCTCCCAGGCGTTAATTGAACTGAAGAACATTTACTGCGGGCAACGGAGGTGCTTATCTTGCGTCATAGGAACGGACCTGCTCAAGAGAAATGCGTTCAGCACAAAGGCACAAAAGTCACTTGAAGGAGGTGGATAGGCATTCCCTTCCCTTCCACTATGCGGTCCGTATTCTTCCGTGTCTTTCGTTCCCCCGTGGTGCTAATTGATCGGTATGATCTCCGCCATCAAGACCTTCTTTGAGCGCCAGGCCTTCGGCGTGTGCGCTTGGTGGGGCGAAAAGCTCAACATCAAGACCGAGCAGGTCCGGCTCAGCTTCATCTATCTGGCGTGCATTACCGCAGGGCTGCACCTGGTCTTCTACCTCGTCATGGCCTTCGTGCTCGAACACAAGGAGCGCATCAAACGACCTTTCGCGAAGCGAAGCACCGTTTGGGAGTTTTGACGAGGACGTGGTACGCCTTCTCCCGGGATCGTGCATGCCGGCACGATCGCAACAAGAGGATCGGCCCGCACTCACCGGGCCACAACCGCGCCCAGCAGGGTCTGCTGACCGCTTCGACGATCGATCAGCAGGGCACGGTAGGTCCCTGCGGCAAGTCCGTTCCGATCGATGTGCTGATCACCGCCCGGCACGATGCGCTGCGTGAGGCAGGTGCGCCCTGCGCCATCGATCAGCAGCAGGTCGCTCTCCCGCGTGACGCCGCGCAAGGTCAAAACCTCGTCGAATGCGGTCGGGAACAGGATGATTCCGTGGGGATCCGTGATCGTGGACACGGCCGTATTGGTCGCTGCCAAACTGTACACATCGAACAGCGCGGTGCAGTACAGCGTGTTCGTGGTCGTCAGGAACTCCTCCTGTGCACTGGCGTCCACCGGGCCGAAACCGGTGTTGTGATCGGTCCACGCGGCGCCGTTGTTCTCGCTGCGCAGACATCCGACACCATTGAGCACGGTGAAGAACCTGCCGTCAAAAAATACAACCTCGCCATCGGTAGGGGATGCGGGGTCGCCCGTGGCGTCCTGCCAGCTGGTGCCGTTATTGGTGCTGTAGCGCATGCCGAAGGTGCTCGCGATCACCAGGGTGCCGTTGCCCGAAGCCAGCCCGAATACCGCATAGTTCACCGTAGGATGCGCCGTCCAGTTCTGCGCGTTGTCCGTGCTGGTGAACAGTCCGACACTGGTGCTGGCCCACAAGGTGTTGCCCACCTTGGTCACGTTGTTCACCTTGGCGTTGCTGGTCATGCCGCTGTGGCCGATGAGCCAGTTGGTCCCGTTGTCCAAGGTGCGCCAGATGCCACCGCCTTGCGCGATGGTACCCTCGTAGATGGCCAGAACGAAATTGGTACCTGTGGAGAAGAACTTGTTGGCATATACCGTATTGCTCGCGGCGAGCGTACCGTTGATGTTGGTCCAACTGGTGCCGTTGTTCGTGCTGCGGTAGACACCGCTCTCCGTGCCCGCGTACAGGTTGGTGCCGTCCGTACCCACGCTCTGCACGTAATAGTTGGAGCCGTTCGATGGCAAGCCGGTGTTCACCGCGGTCCACGTACCGGTCCCGCCGATGCTTTTTTTGATGCCTGCGGGAAAGGAGGCACAATACAGGTCACCACCCTGCTCACTCAGGCTGCGGTTGGACATGGTGCCGACGGTCATCGGGGTCCATTGGGCCTGGATGACGAAGGGGAGAACGAGTGAAGCGAGCGTAAGGAGTTGACGCATGGGCAAGTTGTTCGGGGCCGCGAAAATAGGGCAGGGGCCGTGTGGCGGTGTGTGCCGGGAGCCTCAGGTGCCCTGCTTCCTGAGTGGCATCTGCTGGAGCCGGGCTTTTACCGCATGGAAGGGTTCACAGACCCGGAGCAGGTGGCCACCCAGAGCGGTACCGAGCCGGAAGGCTTTGGATCCGCCCTCCGGGGTGTGCTGCAGGACCGCGTACACCTCCGACGGATAGCGAAGTACGGCCTCCTCGAGACAATCGCGCACACCCTGTTCCACGGTGCGGTCCCCGGCCCGCAGATCGATGGCGCCCATGCACCCGCACAGGTCGTTCATGAGGGAGGATGGGGTCGGACCGTCCGCTTGAGCCCGTGCGGTGGTACCGAACAGGCTCAGCAGTACAACAAGACCGGTGATCCGCAGCGTCCTCATCCGGAAGGGAGCGTGTGCAAGTTAACGCGTCGAACGGTATTGAATTGCCGATGTGATGACCGGTTATCAACCGTGATGGCGCGATCGGCCTGGACGGCCCGGTGATCCATCCGGTGTTACGAACCTGCCTGGTCGGCATTGATGTGCAGGTACCGGCCTCATGCTCCGTTCCCCACTCATCCTCTGCCTGTTTCTTCCGCTGTTGGCGCGATGCCAGGGTGGAACTGGTTCCGCGCCTCAGGAGCCGACCGTCCGGAAGTCGCCGCCGGTGCGTCCCCTGGCCCTCCTTTTGGACAGTCTTCACCTCGATGCGCACACGGTCCGTTTCGACGTGGACAAAAGCGATCGCCTGTTCAGCGTGTACGCCGAGGATACCTTGGTGAAGACGTATCCATGTGTGTTGGGTGAGAACCCGATAGGCGACAAGTTCTGCCAGGGCGACAGGAAGACACCGGAAGGCACGTTCACGTTCCGGAGCAAGCGTGTACATGCCTCGTGGCACAAGTTCATCTGGGTGGACTATCCGAACGCCGAGAGCTACAGGCGGTTCAAGGATCGCAAAGCGCAAGGGTTGATCCCGGCGGGCAAGGATATCGGAGGGGAGATCGGCATCCACGGGGTGCCCGAAGGCATGGACCACTGGATCGACCTGGGGCGCGACTGGACCTGGGGCTGTATCGCGCTCAAGAACACGGACGTGGACGAGATCTACCCGTACATCATCCCGGAACGGACGGAACTGACGATCGCGCCATGATCCCCGGCCAGGCCGCTCGGATCGGTATCAGCGGTCGAAGCTGTTGTGGTGCTGCGCCTTCAACGCATGGATGCCTTCCTGCACCTTGTCGCTGAGGGCTCGGCGGTAGGTGTCGAGCTTGTCGGCGAGGAGTGGATCACGGGCACCGAGTATCCGGGCGGCCAGCAGGCCCGCGTTCTTCGCGCCGTTGATGGCCACGGTGGCCACGGGCACCCCATCAGGCATCTGCACGATGCTCAGCAGGCTGTCCCACCCGTCGATGCTGTTGCGGCTCTTGATGGGCACCCCGATCACGGGCAGCGTGGTGAGGCTGGCCACCATGCCGGGAAGGTGCGCGGCCCCGCCTGCACCGGCGATGATGCAGGTGATCCCGCGCTCGCGGGCCGTACGGGCATAGTCGAACATGCGCTCCGGGGTGCGGTGCGCGCTCACCACGGTGAGTTCGTGGGCGATGCCGAGTTCCTTCAGGATGTCGGCCGCGCCCTGCATCACGTCCAGGTCGCTCCGGCTGCCCATGATGATCGCTACCATTCGTCAGTGTGGTTTGTTCGTTGATGTGATCACTTGCGCCCTCCTTGGTCGAACGTGGACATGTGCCTTCACCAGGGCGATGGCGCGGTCCAGGGCGGTATCATCGGCGGCCATCACCGTGATGTGGCCCATCTTGCGGCCGGTGCGCGTCTCCTTTTTACCGTACAGGTGCAGGAAGGTGCCCGGGATCCGCAACGCTTCTTCCAGGCCCATCAGGTCCGCAGGCCCTGAGCCGCCCTCGCCCACCAGGTTGATCATGGCCGCGTGTCCCCGCAGTGCGGTATCGCCCAAGGGCAGTCCCGTGTACAGGCGCAACAACTGGTCGAATTGGCTGCTGGCGCACGCCTCGATCGTGTGGTGCCCGCTGTTGTGCGCGCGCGGTGCGGTCTCGTTCACCAGCAGTCGGCCATCGGTGGTCAGGAAGAGTTCCACGGCGTACAGGCCGGGTGTGCCGAAGGCTTCCGCAACGCGCAGTGCGAGTTGTTTCGCTCCTTCGTTCACGGTATGGGCCATGCGGGCCGGGGCGCGCAGGTGGTCCACCAGGTTGTAACGCGGATCGAAGACCATTTCCACCGGGTCGTACACGGCCTGTTCGCCGTTGGCCGAGCGCACCACCAGTACGGCGAGTTCCAGAGCGATGTCCGAGCGTTTTTCCAGTACACAGGGGCCGATGAAGGCGCGCTTCGCATCCTCCGGGCCCAGCACGGGCATCACGCCTTTGCCGTCGTAGCCACCGGTGCACGACTTCAGGAAGCCGGGAAGCAGCGCGGGGTATCGCACCAGGTCGCGACCATCATCGAGCAGCGTGAATGCTTCGGTGGGTATCCCGTGATCCAGGTAGAACTGCTTCTGGAGCCCCTTGTCCTGGATCGTGCGCAGCGTGCCCGGGTCGGGGATGACGGCCTTGCCCAGGCCCTGAAGCTGTTCCAGGGCCTCGGTGGACACGTGCTCGATCTCGATGCCCACCACGTCCGCATCCTGGGCGAAACGGAGAACGGTATCGCGGTCATCGAAGCGGCCTTGTGTGAAGTGCGTGGCGATGCGGGCGCACGGGCAGTCGGGATCAGGGTCGAGGACGTGGACCTGCACATCGTACCGGAGCGCGTTCTCGATGAACATGCGGCCGAGCTGGCCACCACCGAGGAGCGCTATCACGGGACGAACTGCCATGCAAGGTCACCATCGATCTGGGCGAAGGCGATCCGGCGAAGATATTCCGCCCTGGATGGCCGCGATCAACGCCTGTGCAGCCGATGCTTGCGCCCGCCCGTATGCATCATACGATAGCCGAGACCGACCTGGATGATCCGGTGTCGCGGATTGGTGCCATGGTCCCCGATGAGCACGGGTTTCATGCCGTAGTAATACCGCGCACAGAGGTCCCACCCGGTTCGCATATCCAGTCCCAGACCACCGAACAAGCCCACCTCGAACGGACGGACAAGATCCTTGGCGCTCTCACCATTGCTCCAAGCAGCTGCGCACCAGGCGGCTTGTGGGCCTGCCTGCAGGTTGAAGGTATTGGAAAGGAAGACCTTCACGGCCACGGGCAGTTGCACGTAGAGCATGCGTGCAGTGGCCGGTGCTGCCTCCGGAATTTGCAGATCACTCCCTTGATAGGACGCTACAAGCTCGGGTTGGATCTCCAATCTCGCACGCACCAGGAAGGGTGCGTATGCGCCCAGTACTCCCCCCGGGATGGCGGTGTACGGTACACCGTCTGCCGCCAAACGGCACCACTGCGCCCCTGCTTTGATGCCGATACCACTCCGACTGAGGCCCTGGGCATGGCTTGCCATGGGAACGCTGATGAGAGCGGAGAAGAGCAGTGGAACGGTGAAATACGTGCGCATGGTGTGATCGGACCTGCACGCGTATACGGTCGGCCGACCGGGTGGTTCCGAGCGTTCGGGTACGATCCGACGGAGGGCATTCCGAGCCCGCTGAACGGACTGTGCAGCCCGTCCGCGGCCTCAATGCGTGTGGCGCACGATGAAACGGACCATGTGTGTGGTGCCTTTTGTGGTGCAACGCAGGACGTAGGGTCCATTGGCCAGCGGCGTCGTGCTGATGGAGGATGTTCCGGTCGACCATCGGGCAGGCAACACGGTACGCCCGGAAGCATCCGTTACTTCCAGCGTAGCGGAGCCATCGGGGAGCCGCACGTTCAGCAGATCCCCGGCCGGGTTGGGCCACACCATGGGCGCTTGCACTACAGGTACGGCGACACCCGTGCTGGTCAGGATGGTAACGCCGTAGTCCTCGGTCTCACCGTAACTGAAATTGAAGCAGGGATCCGCGCTGGTGGGTTCGCCTTGTTCGGGGTACATGCAGCGCGCACGGAGGATGGTGGTGCCCAACGTGGCGTCCGCGGGAACGGTGAAGGCCAACTGTACGTCCTCGAACGCTGTACTGGTCTCCGCCCCGCCCAGCAGCTCAGCGGCGTCGAAGGTGCCGTTCGCATCCAGATCGATCCAGGCCGCCATCATGTCCTGCTCGTATGCGCCGGAGGTCAGCGTGAGGGTATAGCTCTGTCCACGCGCCAGCCCGGTGTTTTGGGCGGTGTAGTCGTGGTAGACGGGGCCACCGGTGCTACCACTGCCCGTATTGCTGATGCCTTCGAGTTGCACGCCATCGATGAAGTCGCCCTCAGCGGTGCCGATCGCGCTGGTGGGGATGCAGGGGTCGTTGCCATCGTCCACGATCGTGATGCCGTAGTCCTCGGTTTCGCCCCGGCTGTAGTTGAAGCAGGGATCCACGGGATCGGCCTCGCCCTGATCGATGTACACGCCGCGCACGCGCAGTATGGTGGTGTCCGATGCCGCGTCGAGCGGTATGGTGAAGACGATGCCCTGCGCATCACCGGGGGCCGTGTTCGTGAATTCCCCCAGTTTTTCCGAAGCCTCGAAAAGGCCGTCCCGATCCATGTCGATCCACGCCGCGAAGCGATCCGGGGCAAAGGTGCCGGAGGTGATCGTGAGCGTGTCGGATCCGCCGCGTTGCAACTGGGTGATGAATTGCGCTGTGTAGTTGTTGTAGGTGGCGCCGCTGGTGCCGCCGCTGTTCAGGTTGCTGATGCTGCCGAGTTGCACGCCATCGATGAAGTCGCCCAGGCCGGTGCCGTTGCTGCTGGTGGGCACGCAGGGACCCGGGATCACGGTGCCGCAGGCGTTGTTCGTCAAAAGGCCGGGCCGCAAGCTGCTGAGCACGTTGTTCATCTGGGCCGATTGATCGGTGGTGAACATCACCACGCAGTTGGCGTAGTCCATGAAGTTCTCGTACTGGGTCAACGTGTTGCAGCGCATCAGGCCGGGGTTGGCGCACGAATAGGTGGGCTGGTCGGTCACGGGTGTGTCATCGATCCCATCGTCGCTGCTGCATCCGCCGTCGGCCCAAGGGTGATCCAGCCCCAAGTAGTGCCCGATCTCGTGGGTGGCCACGCGCGCACCGGCATCCAGGCCGTAGTCGTAGTCTACGACCAGCCCATCGATGGAGGTGCCCGCTGTTCCGCCGTAGGGCAGGTACGCGTAGCCATCGGTGATCAGCCCGCCCGATGCGCCGCTGGTGATGTCGCAGATCCAAATATTCAGGTAGTTGGCCGGGCTCCAGGGCGCTATGCCGTCGGGCGCTTGTTTCATGTCGTCCGTCTCGTTCTCGGGGTCGAACCAGGTCTCACCGGTCTGCGTGCGGGTGATGCCGGTGGTGGGGTTGCCTTGCGGATCGGTCTGTGCCAGGCAGAATTCGAGTTGCGGGTTGCCGCGGTCGTTCAGGAAGGCCGCACGCACGTTGCCGTAGTCGCTGTTCAGGGCATTGAAGTCCTCGTTCAGCGTGGCGATCAACTGGAGGATCAGCGCATCAGCCACGTTCTCGGCCGGGATGTTCCATACCACGTGTACCACTACCGGGATGGTCGCCGTACCGCCCCGCGCCTGTGCTGCCGGGACCGAACGCGCGGCTGCCGCGATGTCCGTGGAAAGCCCGTGTTCCTCCAGCCAGCGCTGGGTGATGGTGCGGGCCGTGCAACGCTCCTGCCCGTGCAACAACGGGAGCATGGTGGCGATCAGGGCCACGAGGGTGAGGGATCGGCACATGGGATGGTGGGGCCTTGTGGCGAATGTACGCGCGGGTCCGGCCGGTGGGTCCCATGCGGCCCCGGTCAAGCCCGATCAGGAAAAATACCAACGGCATCGCATGGATGCGGGGTCGTCAGGCCGCGTTGAGCCCGGCGATGGCCGCAACCGGATCAGCGGTATTGAAAACACTGTTGCCCGCCACCAGCACATCGGCACCGTGGCCCACCAGTTCGGCCGCATTGTCCGGGCCCACGCCGCCGTCGATCTCGATCAGGCAATGGGCCCCGCGCGTGGAGATGAGTTCCCGCAGCGCCATGATCTTCCGGTACGTGTTCGGAATGAAGCTTTGCCCGCCGAAGCCGGGGTTCACGCTCATCAGGCACACCAGGTCGATATCGCCGATGATGTCCTCCAACGTACCCACCGGTGTGTGCGGGTTCAGCGCCACACCCGCTCGCATGCCCGCCTTCTTGATCGCCTGAACGGTGCGGTGGAGGTGTGTGCAGGCTTCGATATGGACGGTGAGCCGGTCGGTGCCCGCCGCCCGGAAGTCCTCGATGTATTTCTGCGGCTCCACGATCATCAGGTGGACGTCGAACACCTTCTTGGTGTGCTTGCGGATGGCTTTGATCACCGGCGGACCGAAGCTGATGTTGGGCACGAACACGCCGTCCATCACGTCCAGGTGCAACCACGGCGCGGCGCTGTGGTCCACCAGTTCCACGGCCGCTTGCAGGTTGGCGAAATCGGCCGAGAGCAGGGAGGGGGCGATGATGTGCGGCATCGGGCACGAAAGTAGCAGTGCCCGTGGACGGTAGATTCGCCTCGTTCGATCCCAACGGAAGCTCCGTCGTTGAAAATGCGCACGTTCCTGCTTTTCCTATCGGTGTCAGCCGTGCTGGCCACGGCGAAAGCCGACAAACCGCCGCACAGCCCCTTCGCGGTCACCACTTTCGCCCTCAGCTTGGGCAGCACCACCGACGGGCAGTTGTTCTCGCTCTTCATCGTGAAAGTGGTGGACGATACCGTGGTGGTGGAGAGCCAGCCCATCAGCCGCCTCAACTTCATCCGCCAGGTGCAGGGTCGAACGTTCAGCGCGGCGAACCCCGATGGCGAGAACCTCTTTCGCAAGTACGGTGTGAGCAAATGCCTGAATTCCCAGGACAGTACCGGCTTCGTGAACGATTGTCCCGTGCTCGACGATCTGTGGAAACTGCGCTTTTGGGAGTTTCCGCTGCAGCTGCCAGCGGGCCAGCACCCCGTGGTCGGCTGGGCAGCCATGAAGCTGCGGCCCGATGACCGTCAGATGCTCCTGCTCAGTGGCTACGGCATGAAGTACCCCGTGGACCTGGTGATCGGCGACAACATGTTCCGGCTCCTGCACGACATGTGCGATGAGGAGTGGGTGGCCAACTACCGCGGCGGGTTCTGAATGCGGGGCGCTCTGGCGCCTTGCTGCGCCGAAGCGGCTACGCGAAGGCGATGCAGGCGCCCGTAGCGGCTCCCCATAGGCGCTTCGACGCGCTCAGCGTGACAGTTCGTAGGGAGTGATAGAACAGTGATCGTGGACACGCTTGTCCCCGCTGTCACGCTGAGCGCGCCGAAGCGCCATACATCTGTTCTCAGTGCTCATCTTGGATCTTGGTGCGATCCTGCGCTGCGGGTCTTGATGAACGAGCACATCTGTTTTTGGAACGGGTGTCCTGCCTTCATCCCTCATTGCCGTGCAAAGAAGTGTTCAGAGCGGTCCGAACTTTCTGAGGATCGCGAAATCAGAAACGATACCGGTTTGTTGTAGCGCTTCGGCAGGCTCAGCGTGACATTGGTGGAGTGCGGTAGCGCTTCGGTCCTCCCTTCGTCAGGACAAGCTCGCTCAGCGTGACAGTTCATAGGGAGTGATAGAACAGTGATCGTGGACACGCTTGTCCCCGCTGTCACGCTGAGCGCGCCGAAGCGCCATCTTCGCACCGGATGACCCCCGACCTCTTCACCGCGATACGTTCCGGCGACCGCTCCGCACTGGCGCGCGCCATCACCCTGGTGGAGAGCACACGTCCGGCGGACGCCGAGGTGGCCCGTGCATTGCTCCGCCGATGCATGCCCTTCGGGGGTGTATCCCTACGCATCGGTATCACGGGCATACCCGGCGCCGGCAAAAGCACCTTGATCGATGCGCTGGGACTTCGGATGATCGAAGCGGGGCATCGTGTGGCCGTGCTCGCCATCGACCCGAGCAGTGCGCGCACCGGGGGTAGCATCCTGGGCGACAAGACGCGCATGGAACGGTTGGCGCAGCGTCCGGAGGCCTTCATCCGCCCATCCCCGGCCAGTGGCATGTTGGGCGGGGTGGGGCGTCGCACACGGGAGACCATCGTGCTGTGCGAGGCGGCAGGCTTCGATCGCGTGCTCATCGAAACGGTGGGCATCGGCCAGAGCGAGTTGGCGGTGGACCACATGACGGACCTCAACCTGCTGCTCGCCATCGGCGGCGCGGGCGATGAGTTGCAGGGCATCAAGCGCGGCATCATGGAATCGGCCGACCTGATCGCGCTGACCAAGACGGACGGCGACAACGCAACACGCAACCAACGTGCGGCCGGAACGCTCAAGCAGGCCATTCAACTACTACCGCCCCGGGATCACGGTGGCCGTCCGGATGTGCTGCTCTGCTCGGCCCAGGAGAACAAGGGCATCGGCGAGTTGTTCACCGCTCTGGAGCGCCTCGGTGGGACCCTGCACAACCAGGGCCACACCACCATGCGCCGCCGCGAGCAGGACCGCTGGTGGATGCGCGCCACCATCGAAGAACGTCTCATCACGGATTTCTACAACGACCCGGGCGTGGTCGGCGCGCTGCCCGGCATCGAGGCGGACGTCGTCAACGGTTCACGCGGGCCTTTCGACGCAGCAGAGGAATTGTTGAAGTTGCGGGGGTAGCTCCCTGGTGTGTCGCATACGTATCTTTGGGCAAACCCCGCCCACTGATGACCGCTTGGCGCGACCATATCACCTCCGATCCGAAGATCATGCTCGGCAAGCCCTGCTTCAAGGGGACGCGGATACCCGTGGACCTGGTGCTGGAAAAGCTGGCCCATGGTGAGGCGGCCAAGGACATTCTGGCCGGATATCCCCGCTTGACCGAGGAGAGCATCCGGGCCGCACTCCTGTTCGCGGTCGATTCGGTGCGCAACGACATCACCTACGCCGATTGATCCCGTAGGTCATGCGTTTCGTCGCGGACGAAAGCGTTGAAGCGTACATCATTGCGGCGCTCGCCGGATCCGGACATGTGGTCCACGACATCAGCAAAGAACACCAAGGTGCCGATGACGAGGAGGTGCTGCGCATCGCGCGTGAACGGGGCGATGTGCTGTTGACCAACGACAAGGACTTCGGCGATCTGGTCTTCCAGCGTGCTTCGCCCCATCAAGGCGTTATCCTCATGCGGTTCCATGGCATGCGGCCTGAGGAGCGCATGGCCCGCGTGGTCATGGTCATCGGGCTCCACGAACTGGAATTCCGCAACGCGTTCACAACGGTGCGCCAACGGTCCATCCGGATCAGGCCCCGGAATTGACGGAAAGCCGGTCCGCGCATGCAGCCCGGACCAAATGGGAAGAGCGCCTTCGGCGCTGCTCGTGGCCTCCCTCAGAACAACTTCCGCACTTCCTCCTTCAAAGTCAGGATCGCCTCCTGCGTGGGCAGGTGGCTCAGGCGTGCGGCCGTTTCGAACACGCGCTGGCTGAGGGCCGTGCCGGTGGCCGTGGGCCCCGTCTGCTCGTAAGCGATGTTGATGATGCGCAAGGTCTCCTCCTTGGCCATCTTCACCTGGCTCCAGGCCCGCTCGCTGATGTAGATCTGCTGCGTCACGTTGTGCTCGAGTTCCTCGCGCACGGTGGCGAGCAGTTCGCCGTGCAGGCCCTGGCTCGTCATGTTGCTCTTGTGTACGCGCAGCACCAAGGCCCCCGGCGAGATGCGCTCCAGGAACAGCGTGAGCCGCTCGTAGGCCTGGAGGCGCAAGGGCAGCGCATGCTTGTGGTCGTCCTTCTTGATCTGGGCCAGCCAGTCGGCGTTGCGCTCCTGTGCGCGGGCGCTGAGCATGTTGCGGATCAGGTAGAAGGACGTGAGGAAGACCACCACGCTGGGAAGCAGCGCGAGCAGGACTTGGAACCATTGATCGCCGGTCATCGGTGGAAAATCGGTTGCCGAATATCGGCATCGGCGCGGGAAGCGGGGTCTATTTTCGCGCGCTCACCATCGGGCCCTCGAACCACGGGCCAACCGCATGCACCTATCCCCATTGGTCACCTCCCTGGTGGAGCCCGCCACCCTGCTCATGGCCCGCCGCAGCCGCGAGCTGAAGGCCCAGGGCCGCGACATCATCGATCTGAGCCTGGGCGAACCGGACCACTACCCGCCCGCCTTCGCCCTGGCCGCAGCGCATGAGGCCCTCAACGGCCCCTGGCACAAATACCCGCCGGTGAATGGCCACCTGGACGTGCGGCAGGCCATCGCCCGCAAGTTCAAGCGCGACAACGGACTGGAGTACACCGCCGATCAGATCGTGGTGAGCACCGGCGCCAAGCAGTCGCTCATCAACGTGGTGATGGCCCTGGTGGGCCCCGGCGATGAGGTGGTGATCCCCGCGCCGTACTGGGTCACTTACAGCGAGCAGGTGCGCCTGGCCGGGGGCACGCCCGTCATCGTTACCAGCACCCTGGAGGAGAACTGGAAGCCGCCGGTGGAGCGCATCGCCGCGGCCATCACCCCGCGCACGCGGCTGCTGATGTTCAGCTCGCCCTGCAACCCGAGCGGCTCGGTGCTCACGTTGGAAGAGATGGAGGCGCTGGCGGCCGTGGTACGCAAGCACCCGGAGTTGTACGTGGTGAGCGACGAGATCTACGAGCACATCGTGTTCAGTGGCACGCACCGCTCCTTCGCGGCGTTGCCGGGCATGATGGAACGCACCGTCACGGTGAACGGACTGAGCAAGGCCTTCGCCCTCACGGGCTGGCGCATGGGCTACATCGGTGCGCCATTGTGGATCGCGCAGGCCGCTACCAAGATCCAAGGACAGTTCACCAGCGGGGCCAACAGCATCGCCCAGCGGGTGGCACTCGCGTGCGTGGAGGCCGATCCCGCACAACTCGGCGGCATGCGGGCCGACTTCCTGCGCCGCAGGGATCTTTTGATCGAAGCGCTGAAGACCGTGCCCGGCTGGCGCTGCAACGTGCCGCAGGGAGCCTTCTACGTGCTTCCCGACGCCAGTGCCAGCCTGAGGAAGCTCGGGTTGAAAACATCCCAGGACCTCTGTATGCACCTGCTGGAGCACGCGGGCGTGGGCGTGGTGGAGGGCGATGCCTTCGGGGCCACGGGCACCGTGCGCATCAGTTATGCCACCAGCGACGACAAGTTGCTCGCCGCCGTGGACCGCATCGCCCAAGCCCTGGTCTGATCCGTGAGCACCCCCATCGACGCCCGCACCATCGCCGAAGGCTTCGGCCGCACCACGGCATTGGTGGTGGGCGATGTGATGGTGGACGCCTATCTCTGGGGTCGCGTGGACCGCATCAGTCCCGAAGCGCCGGTACCCGTGGTGCAGGTGACGGACCGCAGCGCGCGGCTCGGTGGGGCGGCCAACGTGGCGCGCAACCTGCGGGCGCTGGGTGCCAAGGCCATCGTGGCCAGCATCATCGGCGATGATGCCGACGCGCGCACGCTCGAAAAGCTGCTGAAGGACGAGGGCCTCGGTGCCGAGGGCATCGTGCGCTCG
>JAFDZE010000020.1:36605-39946 GCA_018267155.1 Bacteroidota bacterium
GTGGTGCGCGTGGACGAGGAGATGGAGGAGCCGATCACCGCACAGGAGGAGGATAAGCTCATGGCCCGCATCACCGCGCTGCTCGACGCCGAGCGGCCGGGCGTGCTGGTATTGGAGGACTACGACAAGGGCGCGCTCACCGAACGCGTCATCACCGGTGCCATTGCAGCGGCACATGCGCGGGCCATACCCGTGGCCGTGGATCCCAAGAAACGCAACTTTTTCACCTATCGCGGCGCCGACCTCTTCAAGCCCAACCTGAAGGAGCTGCGCGAAGGATTGAAGATCGATCTTCGGGCGGGCGACCTCGAAGGTGTGGGCGCGTCGGTGCGCGCCTTGGAGGAGCGCCTGGGGAACCGGGCATCACTCATCACCCTGAGCGAGCATGGCGTGTACGCGCACCACGCAGGGGAGGAGGTGGTCCTGCCCGCGCACCCGCGCAAGATCGTGGACGTGAGCGGCGCGGGCGACACCGTGATCGCCACCGCCGCCCTCTGCCTGGCACAGGGCCTGCCGCTGCGCACCCTGGCCGCGTGGAGCAACCTGGCCGGCGGCCTCGTCTGCGAGCAGGTCGGTGTGGTACCTGTTGACAAGGAACAATTGACGCGCGAAGCCGAGCGCCTGGCCCTGTGATGGCCGCCGTGAAACCCTACTCCGCCGACGGTTCCAAACGGGAGCAGGTGGAGCGCATGTTCGATGCCATCTCCCCGAGGTACGACCTGCTCAATCGTCTCTTCTCCTTCGGTACGGACCAGGGCTGGCGCCGCAAAGTGGTCCGTCTGGTGGCGCAGGAAAAGGTGGAGCGCCTGCTCGATGTGGCCACCGGCACGGCCGATCTGGCGATCATGGCGGCGGGGCGCGTGCCGCGCGTTACCGGGGCCGACATCTCCGAGGGCATGTTGGCGCACGGCCGAGAGAAAGTGGCCAAAGCAGGCCTGGCCGACCGCGTGGAACTGGTGCGCGGCGACGCAGCAGCGCTGCCCTTTCCCGACGCCTCGTTCGACGCGGTCACCGTGGCCTTCGGCGTGCGCAACTTCGAGGACCTTCCGCGCGGGGTGGGTGGCATGCTGCGTGTGCTGAAACCGGGTGGGCGGCTCTTCGTGCTCGAGTTCTCGCGCCCGCACGGCCTGCTGGCCCCCTTCTTCCGCTTCTACTTCCATTCGGTGATGCCCTTCATCGGCCGCCTCATCAGCAAGGACCGCGCAGCTTACGCCTACCTGCCCGCCAGTGTGGACGCTTTCCCCGAGGGCGCCGCCTTCGAGGCCATCCTGAAGAACCAGGGCGCACGCGAGGTGCGGAGCGAACGCCTCACCGGCGGCATAGCCACCTTGTACATCGCGCGGAAGTGACACGGCCGAAGCGCCATGTGGTGCCCTGAGCACAGGGTCCTGTGAACAGATGGCCGCAGCGGGCGGTGGCAGGCAATACCCCCGCGCTACTTTCGTTGCCTCTTCCGCCCATGCGAACGCACCCGAAGCACCGGACCGCGCTGTTTTCCGCTCTCCTCCTGGCCTTGGCCGTCCTCCTTGCACCCGAAGCACGGGCCCAGAAGCGCATCAAGACGGAGAACCTGCCCAACTTCGACCTGCACCCCTTCCACTTCGGCTTCCTGCTCAGCTACAACACGGCCGACTTTTTCATGAAGCTGAAGCCGCAGCTGTCCACGGACACGTTGCAGACGGTGGACCACCTGCGGCAGCCGGGTTTCAACCTGGGCATCGTGGGCAGCTTCAACATGACGCCGAACCTCAGCGTGCGCTTCATCCCCACGCTCTCCTTCCAGGACCGGATCCTGAAATACCGGTTCAAGAGGAGCGACGGCACCTTCATCGGCTTCGACAAGCCGGTGGAGAGCACCTGGCTGGAGTTCCCCGTGCTCTTGAAGATGCGGAGCGATCGCATCAACAACTTCGCGGTGTACGCCATTGCCGGGGGCAAGTACAGCATCGACATGGCCAGCCAGAAGGACGTGAACAACCAGATCGACGACGAGGTGGTGGTGAAGATCAAGAAGAATGATTACAGCGCCGAGGTGGGAGCGGGCGCCGACATGTTCCTGCCCTACTTCAAATTCGGGATGGAGTTGAAATTCTCGGTGGGCATCCCCAACCTGGCCATCGACGACGGTACGCGGTTCAGCTCGCCCATCGAGAGCCTGCGCAGCAAGTGCTGGATCGTCACGCTCACCTTCGAAGGGTAGACATGACGCGGACGGTCGAGATCGCCCTGCCCCCGCGCGAGGCCGCCGACCCCGTGCTGGTGCGCGAGGTTGCCGCCGAAGAGGCCGCCCTCCCCGTGGCCGCGATCCAGGGCTGCCGCATCGTCAAGCGGTCCATCGATGCGCGCAGCAAGCGGCCGCTGGTGCGCCTGCGCGTGGAGCTGTCCACGGAGCATCCGCTGGACGATGCGATCGCACCGCCGGAACTGCCCGATGTGGGCGGGAAGCCGCCGGTGATCATCGTGGGCTGCGGCCCGGCGGGGCTCTTCGCCGCGCTGGGTTGCATCCGGCAGGGCCGAAGGCCCATCATTCTGGAGCGGGGCAAGGACGTGCGCGCCCGCCGCCGCGACCTGGCCTTGTTGAACCGCGAGCACGTGGTGGACCCCGACAGCAACTACTGCTTCGGCGAGGGTGGCGCGGGCACGTACAGCGACGGTAAGTTGTACACGCGCAGCGACAAGCGCGGCGATGTGCAAGGTGTGCTGCGCACCTTCGTGGCCTACGGTGCATCGCCGGACATCCTGGTGGACGCCCACCCGCATATCGGTACCAATAAACTACCGGGGATCATCAGCGCCATGCGCCAGGCCATCGTGGCCGCCGGTGGCGAGGTGCGCTTCAACACGCGCGTCACCGACCTCATCCTCCGCGACGGCCGTATCCGCGGCGTGAGCACCGGCGATACGGAACTGCTGGCCGATGCGGTGGTGCTGGCCACGGGCCATTCCGCGCGCGACATCTTCCGTCTGTTGGTCGACCGGGGCGTGCGCATCGAGGCCAAGCCCTTCGCGCTGGGCGTGCGCATCGAACATCCCCAGGTGGTGATCGACAGGATCAGGTACCATTGTGATACGCGCGATCCCTGGCTGCCACCAGCGAGCTACAGCGTGGTGCAACAGGTGGACGGCCGGGGCGTGTACAGCTTCTGCATGTGCCCGGGCGGCATCATCGCGCCGTGCGCAACGGAGCCCGGCGAAGTGGTCACCAACGGATGGAGCCCCAGCAAGCGCGACAATCCCTTCGCCAATTCGGGCATCGTGGTCGAAGCGCGCATCACCAGTGATGATCCCCTGGGTGGGGTAGCGTTCCAGCGCGGGGTGGAGCAGGCGGCCTGGCGGGCGGG
>JAFDZE010000020.1:39998-48031 GCA_018267155.1 Bacteroidota bacterium
TCAGCGCCGACCTGCCCGTGTGCAGCTACATCCCGGGCATCGTGCCGGTGGAACTGGACACGGTGCTCCCGGCGGACATCGCATCGCGATTGCGGGGCGGATTGCGGGCCTTCGGCGAAAAGATGCGCGGCTACCGCACCAACGAGGCCGTGCTGGTGGCCACCGAGAGCCGCACCAGTTCGCCGGTGCGCATACCGCGGAACGCCCACACGCTGGAGCATGTCGATGTGAAAGGCCTCTATCCCTGTGGGGAGGGCGGGGGCCATGCGGGCGGCATCGTGAGTGCGGCCATGGACGGCCTGCGGGTGGCCGAAGCGTTGGCGATGGCGCGGACCATGGGGTAGGAGTGGGGCGCCCGGCCGAGGGTCAGGGAGCCACCTCGTCCATGGCCATGCGCAAGGTGCCGGTGGATGGGCTCGCGCAGGGCAACCATCCAATCTCCCTGCACGGTGCCAACAGCACTGCACACTCGCTGCATGGCCGGCCTATGGGGTGCTGAGCTTCGATCGGGAAGCGAACGGCGTTCTCACCGACGGTCTGTTGATACCGTTCCGCTGGCCGAGGTAACGGGGATCGGAACATCAACGTCATTTGGCCAGCCATTGTCCATGAGCAGCCCCTCCGGCCCGATCCCTGAACGTGGTGTGCTCCACCCGGATCCGGTCGGCTACCAGGCCGCCGACAGGGTGGAGGAATGGCCTGGTGAACCAACGGAGAACGGGGTGTGGGCCATGCGACCCCTGGGTGCATCATGGCTCATGCGGAAGGGCCTCCGTTCTGTGCGGATCCCCCTGTGGGCTACACCAACTGGAAGGCGGTTCGGCTGCAGGGTCGGGAATACCCGTTCGGAAACAACTTGTTCACGATCGTGTACAACTCGCGGGCAACCGATCGCCGGTTGGGCCGTCAATCGACTGGATCCCACACGGATCCCGGCAGGATGCCAAGAGGGTCACGATCCAGTTCCAACCCGGGCAAGGGGGCCTTCCCACCGTGCCCGGCGTTCTCGTATCTTTCCCGCCGAACATCCAGGGCCGCCACCAATGGGCGCCCGCCGCTCCTGAACACAACGATCAGCACCATGCGGAAATCGCTACGCCTTCTCGCCTCCGCCGCCCTGTTCTCCGCCCTCTCCATGGGTGTTGACGCGCAGAACCTCGGCATCAACCGCAACGGGGCCGCACCCAATGCCAGGGCCATCCTGGATCTGGACGTGTCGGGCACCAGCGGCAACCCCTACCAGGGCATGCTCATTCCCCGGATGACGGCGGCACAACGCTTGGCCATCGCAGGCCTGGGCGTCGCGGAGACCGGCCTGTGGGTATATCAGACGGACAATATTACCAATGCGGACGCCACGCTGAACCCCGCCACGGCCCACGGCTACTGGTACTGGGATGGAGCGGTGTGGCAGCGCATGAGCGCCTCGGGCAACGGCTGGAAGCTCACGGGCAACGGTAACACCAACGTGGCCAACAACTACCTGGGCACACCGGCCGGTTCCAACGACGACCTGTACGTGCGCACCACCAACAGTCTGGCGGTGAACCCCGCGATCCGCATCAATGCGAACAACGGCTTCACAGGCTTCAACATGACGGCCGCACCGGTGGAGATGGTGGAGGTGAGTGGCGGGGTACAGGTGGGCAACACGGCCACCAATACGGTGGGGGCGATCAAACACGAGAACACCCTGCCCGTGCCCGCGCGCTTCCATTACGGGAACGTGGATGGTACGGCGGCGGGTTGGCAACGACTGGAGAACGCCGAAACGCGCTACCTCAACGAGCAGTATTGTCCGATACAGTTGCAATGCCTCGGGGCGGACGGCCAGGCCTTCACGGGTGATCCCAATGGTGGGGTCGTTGCGGCACCCCCGGTCGGCTACAACACCCCTTTCCCCACGGGCGCGGGCACGGTACAAATACTCGGTCACCGGGTGCAGTACATCTTCCGGGGAACCGAATTGCAGGCCGCCGGGCTCTGTACGGGCCCCATCACGAAATTCTCGTTCTATGTATTGACCAATGACGGGACCGGTTGCACGCCCGGCTTGAACTGTCCGGACGTCAAGGTGGACATCCGCATCGGCAACACGGCACTGACCAATTTCGGTGCCTACGTGGCTTCGCAGGCCACGCCCTTGCCGGTGAGTTGGGATCCCGCGATCGAGGGACAGGCCAACGCGGCGAACGTGGGCGGAGCCACGGGCTGTGCGCCCGGCACGGCCACCGCCTTCCTGCTCAATACGGGCTGGTTGGACTTCACGCTCAACGCACCCTTCAACTGGACCGGTGGCAACGTGATCATTGACGTGAGTTGGCTGCGCAACACCACGGTGGGATCGAGCCCGCAGGTGCGCGTGGAAACCCTGGGCTACACGGCCAGCAAATGGGTGCGGGTGAATGCCGGTTTGAACCCCTCGCACGGATGCACCTACAACGACAATCCGCTGCCTGGCAATGGCATCACCGGCAACACCATGGACCGGCCGGTGACACGTTGGTACGGCAAGGTCCAGAGCAATGGCTTCGGCACGCCCACCACGGGCAACTACCTCAATTACGGTGGGGGCTTGGTGCTCGACACCAATGCGGCACCGGGAGCCATTTCCGACGCCGCCTACCGCGGGCCGGGTACCATCCGGGCCATGCGTGCGGTGTACGATGGCACCACCCAATTGAGCGACCACGTGTTCGACAGCTATTTCGACGGCGAGGTGGCCCCGGAGGATATGCACGCGGCGGACGACTATACCTACGTTGCGCTACCCCGGCTGAAGGAACACCTGGAAAAGGACCGGCACCTGCCCAACATGCCCTCGCGCAGCGAATGGGAGGAGCACGGCACCCGGCCGATCGGGGCCTTGCAGACGGGCCTGTGGGAATCGGTGGAAACCCAAGCCCTGTATATCGCCCAATTGGAACAGGACCTCACGACCTTGGAGGCCCTGGCCTTCGGCGGGGTATCCAGCGCCGAAGAGCTTGACCGCCTGGTGGCCGAAGTGCGTTCCAGCCGACGGCTGAGCGAGAAGCAGAAGCTGCACCTGACCAACGCCTTGCGCGCCCGGTACACCAAGTCCAGCGGTACAAAATGATCACCCCACAGCGAACGACCATGAAACGCTTCCTCCTTCGCTCCCTTCCCGCCGTGGCGGTGATCGGCCTCACGGCGAACGTGAACGCCCAGAACAGGGGCGTGGCGGTGAACGCCACCGGTGCAGCCCCCAACGACATGGCCATCCTGGACGTGTCCTCCACCACCAAGGGCATGCTGATCCCGCGCATGACCCTGGCCCAGCGCAACGCGATCGCAGCCCCCATCCCGCAAGGCCTCACCGTCTATGTGGACGATGCGGTGAACACGAACGACGGTTTCTGGATCCGCGAGTACAACACATGGGTACGCCTGGACATCGGTGCCGATGGCTGGGACATCAACGGGAACAACGTGGGGGCGCCTGCCACGGATTTCTTCGGCACGCGCGACAACGTGGACCTGGTCTTCCGCACCAACAACGCGCAGGTGATGCGGGTGTCGGGCACCACGGTGAACAACGGGCGCTACACGCATATCGGTACCAACATCACGGCACCGAACGAGCAGTTGGACATCGGTTCGGGCAGCCCGAGCACGGGTGCGCTGCGGATCTACAACCCCACGCCAGGTACCTGGGCGGCCACCAACCCCATGGTGAAATATGCGGCCACCAACACGCAGGGCACCATTCACTTCCGGCCCATCGGCGCGTTGGGCGCCACCGGTGACTCACTGGAGGCCACCTTCAACCCGCCCGGTTATCCCACCCAGCAGAGTCGCGATGTGGTGATGTGGAACGGTCACTGGGGGAATATCACCGGCACAGCCCCGGTGCTGAACACGGCGACCGCACACTCCGGCGGGTGGAAACGACTGGAGAATGAGTACATCGAGATCTTCAACAAGGCGTTCACCCAGCAGGCCACACCCATCTGCGGCAACACACCGGTGGAACTCACCCAGGGCTCAACAACGTACACCAGCGGTTTGCCCGCCGCTGACGCACTGCTGATCAATCCGTACAAGTTCGATATGCCGGGCAGGCGGTACCGGGCACAGTACCTCTTCCTTCCCGACGAGTTGAACGTGGAACGCAACCAGTTGGTATTGGGCAACTTGAACGCGACGGGTGGCTTGTGCGCCGGTTCGGCCGTGACCAGCATCGGTTTCTTCGTGAACATGAACGTCACCAACCAGACCCGGGCGGCCAACGTCGCCATCACGGTGAAACACGCACCATTGGGCACCACCATGCTCACGGGTTTTGACAATTCGGTGGATCCAGCGCAAGGCTGTTTCAACAACGCCGCGCTCAACCCGTTCCCAACGGCTGGCGGACCGGGGTGGAAGAATTACACGCTCACCACATCGTTCACGTGGGATGGCGAGCGGCCGGTGATCGTGGAGATCGCCGTACACCAGGCCGCGGGCGGTGGCGGTGGGACCCTTGCGGGCGGATTGCCCATCCGGTATTCCACCACGGCCACGACCACCACGTACAGCGCATACACCACCTTCCCCACAGCAGGAGCGCCTGGAACGCCGTGTATCCCGCTATCCCCCACCACCAGCACGTGCGCACCGTTGAACCTCGGCACGGCGTTGGCGGATAATTGCGGCACATTCGGGGCCTCCAATTATCGCCCGACGATCCAGTGGGGCGGTACAGTGGCCACTGCGTCCCCGGCCGTCACCGGCAACAATGCGTACATCTGGTACAACGGGGCGCTCTTGGCCGAGGCCACCACGGCTCCCACGCCGTGGAGCCGCCTCACCGCACCCTATTCGTACCGCGGGCCGGGTACCCTGAGCGCGGAGAACGGCGTGTACGACAACGGGGTGCGGCTGAACGACCACGTGTTCGACCGGGCGTTCGATGGAGCGGTGAGCCCGGCGGATGCGGCGCAGTGGGGCGGCCAGCGCAACTTGAGCATCAACGAGATGGCCCGGTACACGCGGGACAACCGGCACCTGCCCACGTTGAAGGGTAGGGCCAATTGGAACACCGAACGGGGCTTCTCCTTGGGCGACCTGGCCAACCAGTTGTGGACCACGGCCGAAACACAGGCCTTGTACGTGACCGAACTGCACGACCGGTTGAATGTGCTGGAGGTATTGAGCAACGACCGACCGCTGGATGCGGATGAAGCGGCCGGAGCGAAAGGCGCCATCGCCCGCATGACAACGCGCACCGACGGGGAGAAGGCCCTGTTGCGCCACCAGATCGATCAACGGACCGTACACACGGACCAACGCTGAACCCGCTGATCCCATGAAGAACCAGATCCTCTTCCGCAGCCCGCTGCTCCCGACACTGGCCATGGCCATGGCCGCGGCAGCGCACGGCCAGATCGCGATCAGCCCCAACGCGGCCACCGTTCCCAACACGCACGCGATGTTGGACGTGAGCGATGTGACCCGCGGTCTATTGGCCCCGCGCTTCGCTTGGGCCAACCGGCCGGTGCCGGGCGCCCCGGAGAACAGCCTGTTGTACTACCAGACCGACAGCAGCACCACCACCCAGGAAGGCGTGGGGTATTATTACTGGGACAACACCATTCCGGCGTGGGTGCATCTGTCCATGGGCCCCGGCTGGCGCATCGGCGGCAATACGGGCACCAATCCGGCCACCAACTTCATCGGCACCACCAACAACCAGGATATGGCCATCCGGACCAACGGGTTGGAGCGGGTGCGCCTGCGGGCGAGCCCTGCGGGTCAAGTGCAGGTGGGCACCACGGCCGCGGCCAACGAACGGTTCGAAGTGAACGGGGCCATGCGCGTTTACACGGCGAACCCGCCGGCCACAGCGAGCGATGCCACGCCCGTACCGGGTGCCATCCGGTACAACAGCACCAGCGGCGCGCACGACGGGTATGTGGACAACCCGGTCGCAGTGGGTCCCCTCACGCAGTACCAGGGCTGGTACCAATTGGAGAATGCCTTCAAGACGCGGGTGAAGCAGAAGTACGCCACGGTGCCCAATTTGGCGTGCCGATACCCCGCGAGCACCTTCGTTTGGAACGATCCCAGTGCGTTGGTGGGCGTGGTGGATCCGGCTGGCGCCACGGTGGGCACATGGCTGGAGTTCAATGGCCCGAACCCGGACGTTGGCACGAGCGCCACCCTGGAAACGCCGTACAGCACGTTCTGGGAGGATGGGCGGCACCAGTACCTGTACAGGAGCGCCGATCTGGAGGCCTTGGGTATCTGCCCGAATACCGATGTACGGGGCATCGCGTTCCGCGTCGCTGGCACCCCGGCCGCGATCGGCATGCGCAACATCAAGGTGCGTATGAAGAACGAGCTGGCACCGGCCATGACGGGGGTGATCACCGCCGGATTGACGGATTGTGCGGCCATTGCGACCTACCCTGCCGCACCATTCCCAGCCGTGAACGGCTGGAACAAGCACATGTTCAACGTGGTGAACTGGCAGTGGAACGGTGTGGGCAACAACATGCTGGTGGAGTACTGTTTCGACAACCAGGACTGGACCTACAACTCATCGGTGTATTTCGAGGCCACGGCGTACAACGCCATGTTCGGCCTGTATTGCGATGCGTGCGGACACCCGAGCGGTGCGCAAACCTGCTACTATGCGGGGCCGTGCAACGGCGCGAACAATGCGCCCAGCGGGGGCAGCCAGCTCACGCCGGGTATTCTCTGCACGGGATGGGGCTGGAACGGTTTCGCCGGTGGAGGTTGCGCTTGGACCACCACCACCAGCTTACTCACCTGCGACGGCACCTACCAGTATCAGGGTCAATGGACGGTGGCCGCCAAGCGACCGATCCTGAAGATCCTGGCGGCCACCACGGGTACCACGGTCAGCTATTACAACGGTCGTTACCTGCTGGCCGAGGGCGAGGGCGTGATGATCGGTGATTACGCCGCTTGGGCGAACACCGGTAGCGGTTGCAGTACGTGGCAGTTCAAGGGGCCGGGCACGGTGGCGGCACGTGTGGGCGTGTGGAGCGGCAACGTGCTGCTGAACGACCACGTGTTCGACAACTACTATGATGGCCGGATCAAACCCGAGGATCAGCAACAGGCCGTCGGCTACCACCATTACCCGGTGAAGGAGATGGTGAACTACGTGGAGAAGGAGCGTCACCTGCCCACCATCGGCGGCCGCGAGGCCTGGAACGATCAGGGCGGCTTCAGTGCCGACCAGCTCACCAACCAGCTCTGGGTCACCATGGAGACGCAAAGCATCTACATCAAGGAACTCAATGAGCGCATGAACGCGCTGCAGGAGTACCTGGTGGAGAAACGCCTGAAGGAGTCGCAGAAGAAATGATCCCTTCCGCAAGGGCGGGAGCGAGCGAACGGGAACCGAGAGGTTCCCGTTCGTCGTTCATAAGGTCTCTTCACACGTTCATGTCACCCTGAGCGAGCTTGTCCTGACGAAGGAAGGACCGAAGCGCTACCACTCCCCACCGCTGTCACGCTGAGCCTGCCGAAGCGCCAGCACGCTCCCCACCGCTGTCACGCTGAGCCTGCCGAAGCGCCAGCACGCTCCCCACCACTGTCACGCTGAGCCTGCCGAAGCGCTACAACACTCCCCACCAATGTCACGCTGAGCCTGCCGAAGCGCTACAACACTCCCCACCGCTGTCACGCTGAGCTCGCCGAAGCGCTACCGCACAAGCGCACACCAAGCATGTTCATGCATGTATCGTGCTTCGACGCGCTCAGCGTGACAGTTCTTGATCATCCTCTTTGCATTGTCAGGTGGAGTATCGAAGCGCTACCACACTCCCCACCACTGTCACGCTGAGCTTGCCGAAGCGCTATACACTGCCCACCGCTGTCACGCTGAGCCTGTCGAAGCGCTACCACACTCCCCACCGCTGTCACGCTGAGCCTGCCGAAGCGCCAGCACAATCCCCACCATTGTCACGCTGAGCCTGCCGAAGCGCCAGCACGCTGTCCACCGCTGTCACGCTGAGCCTGCCGAAGCGCTGCCTCACAAGCGCACACCAAGCATG
>JAFDZE010000021.1 GCA_018267155.1 Bacteroidota bacterium
AGCCACTGCTCCCGGCCCGCCGTGCCCAGATGCAGTTGCCGTCCACATCATAGCGGGCCAGGAAGATGTCATCCGAACCCATGGAATTCAGCGTGATGCCATTTCCGAAATCGGCGTTGCCATCGTAACTGCCGGTGACGTAGATGCGGTCCTGCGCGTCGATGGCGATCCCGTAGGCCCATGCGTCATTGAAGCCCACCGTGATGCCGCGCACCCATTGGCACACGCCATTGGCATCCGCCTTCGCCACGAAACCAGCGATCGTGCTCCCCGGTGCAAGGGTGCCGCAACCGAAGTCGGCGGAGCCGCTCACCGTGCCCACCCAATAGGCGCTGCCCTGGCTGTCCGTGGCAATACCGTAACAGAAGTCGGTATTCCCGCCACCACCCGCATCGGCGGCCCAGTTCCATTGTTGGGCGTGAAGGGTACATAGCAAGGTGAAGGCAACGGCCGTGAACAGGATGCGCATGGGGCGAAGTTCTGCTTCTCGTTCTACACCTTCTTCATCCCAGCGTTCAATTCCTGGGCGAAATGGAGGGAATACCGTGTGCGCGTGCGCTTACGGGGGACGGCGAGAATGAACCGGTCGGTCTCGGGTGCGAGGGTGTGAGGGTGCGAGAGACGTGACTCTTGCACCCTCGCACTTTCGCACCCCAAGGTTCATTCCGACCACGATGATCGAGAGACCGGATCTTCATCATCGGCTCAGTAGGGATCCTCATTCCACCACGAAGCGGTCGACCGACCCATCCGCACGACGCAGCATGTACAACCCTTCCGCAAGTCCGTTCAGATCGATCACGGAAAGGCCGGGTTGCAAACGGAGCAGTCGCACGCGCTGTCCGCTGGATGTGCGCATTTCCGCCAGCACCGGGACTTGCCCATCGTGTTCAACGAACAAATGATCCCGTGCAGGATCCGGCCAGACGTGGTGCGATCGGCCCGGTGCATTGGTGAGCAGTCCGGTATTGATGCCCGTGACCTTGCCGAGCACGGCCGCCTGTACACCCGAAGTGCCCACCTCGATACCGCCCATGATGAATGGATCCGCCGTGTGTGCGACAAAATGAATGGACTGGTTACCGGCCAGTGCGGTGATCCCTTGTGGTTCGATGCCCCAGGTCGTTGGTGCGCTGGTCAACGCCCATTGGGCCATGCCGGTCGGGGCGATCGCGAGGATGGTCATCGTTCGATCGGTGATCACATCTTGGCCGCTGGTCACGCCGTTGCCCCAAACAGCCGTGCCTCGTCCAGCGCCCAGGAAGTAGGCATTTCCATCGGCATCCACGGAAATGCACGGGCCTTCCGCTCGGTCCATGTCCCCGTTGATCACCCCGTCCTCTTGCTGTAACCCGATGTTCCACTCAAAGGCTCCGGTACTGTCCATGCGAGCGATGAAGACACCCGAACCCCAGTTGGGCGCAGGAACCGTGTGATCCCCCCACGTCGTTGCGATGAAGATCGATCCCGCGAAATAGGCATGACCATCGGCCGTGGCCACCACCGTCGGATCCTGGAAGGTGACATCTTCCGTGAAGCGCGCGAAACCCGCGGTTCCATCGGGGCGGTATCGCAGCACGAACATGTTGTAGCCTTCATCACTCCCAACCGGGAAGTCCTGCCCGCCGAAGCTGAGGATACCGTTCTCGCAGGATCCGCTCACGTACAGGCCACCAGCGGGGTCGAAGCTGATGGTGCCGAGGTGCCGGATGCCGCTGATGGTGCGCATCACCTGATCCACGCCGTTCCCATCCACCCGCACCACCTGCGCATGGGAGAAGTCGCGCATGAGATACCACAGCCTTCCCTGTTCATCCAGGGCGAGCGAGGTGATGTCCTGGCATTCCGGATGATCCGCCGAGATGTTACGCGACCAGAGGAACGCACCTGTCGACAGGTCCCAGGCCAGGATGAACCGGTTCTCCGTGAAGCCGCTCCCGACGCTCTGCATCATGGTGCCATCGCACAGTTCCAGCGCATCACCGTTGAAATGCCCGGCGAAGTAGGCCACACCATTTCCCACGACCGTAGCGGCCACCGCCACCGAATCCCCCAGCAGGCAAGACAGTTCCAATGCGCCTGTGCCCGGGTCGCGTGCGTCCAAGGCGACCTGTCCGTAGGTCCGATCCCCGTACACCAGTTCCACATCCACCATCCGCATGGTCACCACAGCCCCAGGCGCGGCAGCCACGCGGTGTTCGGTCATGGCCGGATTCAGGGTATAATTCACGTCATCGTCCACCATCCATTCCACCAGTTGGGCATGGCCGGGATCCAATAACAGGGTCGAAATGGCAAGGAC
The DNA here is from genome assembly GCA_018267155.1 of Bacteroidota bacterium. Lineage (GTDB taxonomy): Bacteria > Bacteroidota > Bacteroidia > Flavobacteriales_F > PHOS-HE28 > PHOS-HE28. The sequence continues at coordinate 2,303 of JAFDZE010000021.1, forward strand.
GAGGGAACGCATGGTAGGAGTTTCCGGTAATGACGCACCGACAGCACGTTCGGTTCGCTGGCCGACCTGAATGATCCTCCCCGGCCATCCCTGATCCATACCGTTCGTGTTATGAAGGTGTCGTGTTCCGAATGGAAAGAGCATCTTGCCGGTGAAATCGATCACCACCCATGCAACTCGTCATCCAGAACCTCAGTAAGACCTACGGCAACGGCGTGAAAGCGCTGGACAACGTGAGCCTCACCATCCCCACCGGCATGTTCGGCCTGTTGGGGCCCAACGGTGCGGGCAAGAGCACGCTCATGCGGATCCTGGCCACGCTACAGGAGGCCGACAGCGGTAGTGCCATGCTGGGCGAGATCGATGTACTGAAGAACAAGGAGGCCGTGCGCCGTGTGCTGGGCTACCTGCCGCAGGAATTCGGCGTGTACCCCAAGGTGAGCGCTTACCAGATGCTCGACCATATCGCGTTGCTGAAAGGCGTGATCGACAACGGCGAGCGCAAAGCACTGGTGGAAGCCTTATTGCAGAAGGTGAACCTCTGGGAGCACCGCAAGCGCCGCATTGCCGGTTTCTCCGGTGGGATGAAGCAGCGTTTCGGCATCGCGCAATCGTTGATCGGTGAGCCCAAGCTCATCATCGTGGATGAACCCACGGCGGGCCTCGACCCCGGTGAGCGCAACCGATTCTACAACCTGCTCACCGAGATCGGCGAGAACGTGGTGGTGATCCTCAGCACCCACATCGTGCAGGACGTGCAGGAGCTGTGCAACAACATGGCCATCATCAACAAGGGGCAACTGCTCTTCGCGGGCGCACCTACCGACGCGTTGCGCGAAATGAAAGGCCGCATCTGGGAGAAGAGCATCGCCAAGAGCGAGGTGGAGCATTACAATGCGGCCAACAAGGTGATCAGTAACAAGCTCATCGCGGGGCGACCTTCCATCCACATTTACAGCGAGGCCGATCCGGGCAATGGATTCATCGGCGTGGAACCGTCGTTGGAGGATGTCTTCTTCGGCCACATCAACGGCGCGCACAACACCGTAGCGGCATGACCTGGCGCCTCTTCCTCATCGAACTGCGCCACTGGTTCCGGCAGCCGATGGTGTACATCTTCTTCCTGCTGTTCGCGCTGCTGGGCTTCGGCCTGGTGAGTTGGGACAAGCTGGTGGTGGGCGGGCAACTGGCCAACGTGAAGCTGAACGCGCCCTACATGGTGTTCCAGTACTACGCGGGTCTCGGTACGCTCGGCCTGCTCATGGTCACCGCTTTCGTCAACGCGAGCGCCATCCGCGATTTTGCGAACAACACCCAGCAGATCATGTTCAGCACGCCCTTGAAGAAGGGGCAGTACCTGCTGAGCCGATTCCTCGGCAGCACCTTCGTTTCCACGCTGCCCTTGCTGGGGATATCGTTGGGTATGATCCTGGGCAGCGTGATGCCTTGGGTGGATGCTGAACGCATCGGCCCGAACGACCTGGCGGCGCACGCGCAGGCATACCTGTACCTGAGCATTCCGAACATCCTCTTCTCCGCCGCCGTGATCTTCGCCGTGGCCGTGCTTGTGCGCAGTACCGCCGCGGCCTTCGTCACGGCCATTGTGATCCTGGTGGGCAGCGGCGTGGCCGAGAGCTTCATGACCGAGATGGACAACCGGACGCTGGCCGCCCTGCTCGATCCTTTCGGTGGCACGGCCTTCGAACTGGTCACGCGCTACTGGAGCGTGGACGACAAGAACACGATGCTGCTGCCCATGGACGGTGTTTTCCTCTGGAACCGGCTGCTCTGGCTGGGACTGGCGACCGTCGTCTTCATCATTTGCTACTGGCGTTTCAGTTTCACCGATCGCAGGCAGAAGGCCACGCCGCAGGTGCCGACCTCCACCGACAACGCTCCTTCGATGGCGAGCGTCGCGGTTCCAGCCGTACACCACCGCTTCAATGGTGCTGCGCGCTTCCGTCAATGGCGCCGCATCGTGTGGAACGACTTCACCGGCATGCTGAAGGGCACGGCCTTCCTGCTTGTCACGGGTATCGGCCTGCTCAACATGTTCCTCGGCCTCGCTTTCTCGTCCTCGCTCTACGAGAACACCCTGCATCCGGTCACCTATCGTGTGAACGAACTGACGGAGGGATCCTTCAGTCTCTTCGTTATGATCCTGATCACCTTCTACAGCGGGCTGCTGGTGTGGAAGGAACGCGAGCCGAAGCTGGACGAGGTGCATGACGCCACCCCGATCCCCTTGGGCATCGGACTGCTCGGCAAGTACACGGCGTTGTTGATGCTGCTCGGTTTCGTGCTGTTGATCGCCACGTTCGGCGGCATGGTCTTCCAGCTGATCAAGGGCTACACCCGACTGGAACCGGGCGTGTACCTGGGCAATTACATCCTGCCGAACCTGGTGGGCATGGGCATCCTGCTCACGCTCGCCTTCGTGATCCATGTCCTGGTGAACAACAAGTACGTGGGTTACGCGGTCTTCATCGTGGTGGTGGTGGGCAGCAGCCTCCTGCTGAACGCATTGGACGTGCGCACCAACCTGGCCGACTTCAACTCCGCGCCGCGCACCATGTACTCGGACATGAATGCTTATGGCACGGCCCAGGTGGCATGGGCCTGGTTCAAGGGCTACTGGGCGGCCTTCGGCGCGGTGCTGATGGCCGTGGCCCTCTTCTTCTGGATCCGCGGCAAGGAGTCCACTTGGCCCTGGCGCATGCGGCTCGCGCGCCAACGCTTCTCCCACAACAAATGGATCATCCTGCCGGCGCTCGTCGCATGGATCGGCCTCGGCGCTTGGACCTATTACAACACCAAGGTGCTCAACAACGTGGTGGGCAGCGATGAGCGTGAGGAGGACGCCGTGTACTACGAGAAGACCTACAAGAAGTACCAAGGCATCGTGCAACCGCACTACACCGACATCGACTTCACCATCGACCTGGAACCACACGAACGCATCCTGCACAGCGTGGCCCGGATCACCGTGCGCAACAAGAGCGCCGTGCCCATCGACTCGCTCCACCTGAACATGAGCGGCGAGGGTATCGTGCAGGAGGCGGAGATCCCCGGCGCCACGCTCGTCCTCAACGACGAGCGCGTGGACTACCGGATCTACAAGCTCGCCAAGCCCTTGATGCCGGGCGAAGAGTTGCACTTCACCGTGCGCGCCGACCATGTGCCGAAGGGCTTTGAGAACAGCGTGTCCGTGATGGAACTGAACGACAACGGCACCTTCTTCAATAATATGAACCTGATCCCCACGATCGGGTACAGCGAAGGTGGCGAGCTGCAGGACAAGAACGACCGGCGCAAGCATGAACTGCCACCGAAGGATCGGATGCCACGCCTCACGGCGGACAGCACCACGCGCATGCAGCAATACCTGATGCCGAACAGCGACTGGGTACACGTGCGCACCGTGATCAGCACCGCACCGGACCAGATCGCCATCGCCCCCGGTTCGCTCAAGCGGGAATGGGCCGAGAATGGCAAGCGCCACTTCGAGTACGTCGTGGACCACCCCAGCATGAATTTCTACTCGTTCATGAGCGCGCGCTACGAGGTGCTGCGGGAGAAGTGGACCGATCCCGCTGACCCGTCGCACCAGGTGGATGTGGAGGTGTACTACCACCCGGCGCACGCCGAGAACGTGCCGCGCATGGCCAACAGCATCCACAAGTCGCTGAGCTACTACAACGCCCACTTCGGCCCGTACCGGCACAAGCAGGCGCGCATCATCGAGTTCCCCCGCTACCAGACCTTCGCGCAAGCCTTCCCCGGCACCATGCCGTACAGCGAAGGCATCGGCTTCATCGCCGACCTGAGCGACACCACCGACATCGACATGGTGTTCTACGTGGTGGCGCACGAGATGGGGCACCAGTGGTGGGCGCACCAGGTGATGGGTGCCAAAATGCAGGGCGCCACCTTGCTGAGCGAGAGCATGGCGCAATACAGCGCGCTCATGGTGATGGAAAAGGAGTACGGCCGCGCGGCCATGCGGAAGTTCCTGAAGCTGGAGAGCGATCGGTACCAGCGCTCGCGCGGGAGCGAGGAACTGAAGGAGGTGCCCTTGTTGCAAGTGGAGAACCAGGGATACATCCACTACAACAAGGGCAGTATCATCCTCTACGGCCTGCGCGACTTCGTGGGCGAGGACAGCTTGAACAAGGCCTTCCGTGCGTTGGTGGACACCTTCGCCTATGCCGAGCCACCCTATCCCACCGCGCTGGACATGTACCGCGAACTGGAGAAGGTGGTGCCGGACAGCCTCACGTACCTTCTGGAAGACGGCCTCAAGCACATCACCCTGTACAACAACCGTGTGGATACGGCCACGGCCCGCATGTTGCCCGATAGCACCTGGGAAGTTTCGTTGCAGCTCTGGGGCGAGAAGAACTATGCCGACAGCCTGGGCCGCGAGACACCGGCACCGATGAACGACTGGGTCGACGTGAGCATCCTCCGCATGCCGCAGTTCGGCAGCAAAGCGGACAAGTCGCTGAACGATGTGCCGTTGTTGCAAGAACGGGTCCGATTGAAGAGCGGGAAGAACACGCTCACCTTCATCGTGCAGGGCAAGCCGATGCGCGCGGAGATCGACCGTGACCACTTGTTCATCGACCGGGTGATGGAGGACAACGGCAAGAAGGTGGATCTGGGGCAGTAGAACGTAATGGTCGATACCTCGGTTCAGTGATCAGGTCGGTTACGACCTTGGACATTGAGCATTGCATATTCACATAGTGGTCTCCCGCCTCATCCTCTTCGAACTGCGGTTCTGGCTCCGCCAGCCGCTGCTGTGGGTCTTCCTTGGCCTTGCGTTCGCATTCGGCTGTGCGGCGGCGGTGTTCGAGAGCGGTGGCCAAGGTGGCCCGGGCATGGTGCATGTGAACGCGCCGCGGCATGTGTACGAACTCTACGCCAACCTGGCCTTCTTGTGGTTGCCCATGGTCACGGCCTTCGTGAACGCCACGGCCATCCGCGACTTCGCCTGCCGCACATCGGAGATCGTGTTCAGCACGGTGGTCACGCGGAGGCAGTATTTGTTCGGACGCTTTCTCGGCAGCACGCTGGTGGCGCTCATCCCCACGCTCGGCATTTCGGCGGGGCTGGTCACCGGCAGTTGGATCCCATACGGCGACCCCATACGGTTCGGCCCCAACAGTTGGGCCGTGCATGGGCAGGCCTTCCTGTGGTTCGCGGTGAGCAGCATCGCCTTCCAGAGCGCGGTGATGTTCGCCGTGGCCACCCTGGTCCGGTCCACGGCTGCGGCCTTCCTCACGTCCATCGTACTGGTGGTGCTCAACGGGGTGGCCATGGCGTACGCCACCCAGGTGGACAATGCCTGGCTCGCCTCGTTGCTGGATCCCTTCGGCGTGAACGCGCTGGACGAAGTGACGCGCTACTGGAGCGTACATGACAGCAATACGGCGTTGTTGCCTGTCACCGGCGCATTGACGTGGAACCGCCTCTTGTGGCTCGGCATCGCAGCGATCGTCTTCGTGATAGGCTACCTGCGCTTCTCCTTCACGGGGCGGCGCAGCCGTGTGAAGCCCTTGGCTGAAGGGCCTTCGGCAGCTCTTGCGGACCCCACCATCCCGGCGGTGGCGATCGTGCACGACGGCCGCACACGTGCGAAGCAGTTCATCAGCATGCTGCGATCGGACCTGTCGAGCATCCTACGATCACCGGTTTATTGGATCATTGCCGGGCTGGGCCTGGTCTTGTGCCTGGTGGCGCTGAGCGAAGTGAGCCAGGCGTTCGGTACCCGCACCTGGCCGGTCACGTACAACATCACCGAACTACTGCGGGGCTTGTCCATGCTCTTCATCGTGGTGCTCATCACCTATTACAGCGGTGAATTGTTTTGGCGTGACCGGGACGTGGGCCTGGACGGCATCCTGCACGCGTTGCCCGTGCGATCACGCTGGCGCGTGCCGGCGCATTTCACGGCAGTGCTCGTTGTCGGGGGCATCGTGCTCGCGCTCATGTCGCTCTGTGGCATGGCCACGCAACTGGCGATGGGCTACACGCGGTTGCAGGTAGGCTTATACTTCGCTTCGTTCATCGGGCCTGGACTGGTGGCTTTCGCATTCTGGTCCTTGCTCGCACTTACCATCCAGATGGTCTTGCACCACAAGTACGCGGGCTTTGGCTTCTTCATCCTGCTCTTCGCCTTGAACATGGTGATCTGGGACATCCTCAAGGTGCGATCGAACCTCGTGGTGCTCTATGGTTCACCGCCGTTGTGGTATTCGGACATGAACGGCTTCGGACCCTTCCTTGCGCCGTGGCTCTTCTTTCGATCGTATTGGCTGGCTTTTGCTGCGGTGCTGTTCTTCGCCGCGGCGCTTTACCTGGTGCGGGGAGGCGATAACACCTGGCGTTGGCGTACACGCATCGCGGGTGCCAGGCTGCGCCGATCGTGGGCCGTTGGTATCACGGTGCTTGGCGTCTGGCTGCTGCTGCTGGGCTTCGGTTTCTACAACACGCGCATCCTCAACCGGCCGCATGCGCCGCAGGACACCGAGCGGTTGCAGGCGGAGTACGAGCGCACCTACAAGCCCTTGGCGGCCATGGCCCTGCCGCACATCACCGCCATCGACATCACCATAGACCTGGGGCCACAAGAACGCGCCATCGCCTACCAGGCGGAAATGACCTTGCGGAACAAAGGCACGCGCCCGGTGGATACGCTCTGGTTCAGCCTGCCGGACCGGATGAAGTTGCGGTACGATATCCCCGGTGCCACGGATATCCTGGATGACACGGCACATTACGTCCGCATGTTCCGGTTGGACGAGCCATTGGCCGTGGGCGATTCCATCCGGATCGGCATCGCCTCGGAATGGCGGCAACAAGGTTTCGGCAACGATGTGGAATTCGCGCAACTGGTGGAGAACGGAACCTTCATCAACAACGGCGATCTGCTACCAGCCATCGGCTACCAGGCCGAAGCGGAACTCACTGACCTGGGCGCGCGCCGCAAGCACGGCCTACGGCCCAACCAGCGCATGCAGGGCTTGAGCGAAGACCCCGCTCTTCGGCAACACAACGCCGTGATGCCCTACGCGGACCACATCCGCTTCGCCTGCACCATCGGCACCGCGCCGGATCAGCGTGCCATTGCGCCGGGCGAACTGAAGCGGGAGTGGCTGGAGAACGGCAAACGTTGGTTCCGCTACGAATGCGTTGCGCCCATCTTCAACTTCTGGTCGGTATTGAGCGGCAGGTACGAAGTGGCGCGCGCGAACGCCGGGCCGGTGGCGTTGGAAGTGTACCATCATCCGGGCCATGGGATCAACGTGCAACGCATGCTGAAGGCCATGAGCGATGCGGTGGCCTACGCCTCGGCTCAGTTTGCGCCGTACCAGCACCGATCGGCGCGCATCGTCGAATTCCCGCGCTACCGCCGCTTCGCGCAATCCTTCCCAGGCACCATGCCCTACAGCGAGGCCATCGGATTCATCACCGACCTGCGCGACACCGCACGGATCGACATGGTGTACTACGTGGTGGCGCACGAGGTGGCGCACCAGTGGTGGGGCCATCAGGTGATCGGCCCGCGCATGCAAGGCGCCACCATGCTGAACGAGAGCATGGCGCAATTCACCGCGCTCATGGTACTGGAGAAGGAGTACGGTCGTGGCGCCATGCGGAGATTCCTGAAGTATGAGCGCGACAGCTACCTGCGCGGTCGTGGTTCCGAAGGCATCGGCGAGCAACCGCTCATGCGCGTGGAGAACCAGCAGTACATCCACTACAATAAAGGCAGCGTGGTGTTGTACGGACTGCGCGACTTCCTTGGGGAGGAGCGCATGAACGCGGGGCTGCGCCACTTCGTGGATTCCTTCGCCTTCAGGGAAGCGCCATATCCCACCACGCTGGACCTCTACCGCTCGTTGGAGGTCGTTACGCCGGACAGCCTGCACTACCTGCTCGATGATGGCTTGGCGCAGATCACCTTCCACCGGAATGCCGTGACTTCCGCCAAGGCCGCGCAGAACGCCAATGGTTCATGGACGGTGACCGCCGCGATCGGCTGCGCCAAGTTCCACGCGGACTCCCTGGGCAAAGAGACCGAGGTGCCCATGAACGACTGGTTGGACGTGGCCGTGGAGCATGAAGGCGGAGAGATGAAGCGTCGCGTGCGGTTGCGTTCCGGGGAGAATTCGGTGCGCATGACCGTCCCTCGGAAGCCCAAGGCGGTGGTTGTCGATCCCGATCACTTGTTCTTCGATCGGGAGGGAGAGGACGATCGGCGTGGGGTTGAGTGATCACTTCTCCCCATACCTCGGATCCGGCTTCCACGGCAGCTTCTCCATGCTGGTGGTGCGTAATGAGTAATGGCCGAACTCCTCTTCCACCACACCGGTGAGCCGGTACACGCCCCTGCCGCGGAACGGATACCTGGCCGCCACCTGCGGGAACTGCGTGCTGTCCCAGAAGTCGCCGGCGGTGTCGATGAAGCTACCGAAACTCATGTAGTTGCCTGTTTGCGTGGTGGCGCTCTTCACGTGGATCATGTAGCCGAGCATGGATACGCGCTTGCCGATGTGGGAGGGCATGTCGCGTTTGAGGATGAAGGGCGGGGGCGGGGTGAATGGTGAATGGGGGCTGGTGAATGGAACTGAACGGTCGCTTCTATTCCATTCGCCATTCGCCAACTCCCATTCACCTGCTTGCACCAACGAGAACGGATCGCACAGCGGAAAACCCAGCAGATCCAGTTCATCGTAGGCGTCGGCCAAGAGGTAGTGTTGCAGGTCGGGCAACCGGGGTTCCTCCACGCGCGTGATGAAGAGGTCGCCATCGGCGGTGACGCTCGCGGGCTTATGCAGCAACGTAAGGTCCCACAGCAATTGCGGTTTGCTCTTTCCGGTGAAGCGCAAGGCGCCCACGCGGATCAGGATGCGCGCTTGTTCCAGCGAGAGCGGGACTCGTTTCAAAAGATCCTCCAGATGAAGGAATGGTCCCTTGCGGCGGCGTTCGTGCAGGATCAGTTCAACGCTTTCATTCTCGAGGCTTTTGATGTTGGAGAGGCCGAGGTATATACGTGGATCAGAAGGTGAATGGCGAATGGGAGTTGGCGAATGGAGAGATGCCCCATTCGCTATTCGCCATTGACCATTCACCTGCTCGACCTGCACCAACGCGCACAACTCCTCACTGGCATTCACGCACGGCGCCTCGATCACCGCACCCGCGCGTTTCGCTTCATGCAGGTAGAATTCCAGCCGGTAGAAACCGCCGAAGTTGTTCGCCACGCCCACGAGGAATTCCAGCGGATGGTGCGCCTTCAGGTAGAGGCTCTGGTAGCTCTCCACGGCGTAGCTGGCGCTGTGGCCCTTGGCGAAGCTGAAGCTCGCGAAGCTCTGGATCTGCCGCCACACCTCTTCAGCCTCGCCGGGCGGATAGCCGAACGCCTTGCAGTTCTCGAAGAATTTCTTCTCCACCACCTTGAACTCCGGCCGGTCGCGGTAGCGCAGGTTCATGCCGCGCCGCACCGTGTCCGACTCCTCCAGGTCCAGGCCGCCGTAGAGGTGTACCACTTTGATCACATCCTCCTGGTACACCATCACACCGTAGGTCTCGGGCATGATCGCCAACAAGCGCGGAATGGCCTGCTTCATGCGTTCCGGATCGTTGTGGCGCAGCAGGTACTCGCGCATCATGCCGCTCTCGGCCACGCCCGGTCGTATGATGCTGCTCGCCGCCACCAGTCCCAGGTAATCATCCACCTGCAGTTTCTTCAGCAGCATGCGCATGGCGGGGCTTTCCACATAGAAGCAGCCGATGGTATCGCCCTTGCGCAGCAGTTCCTTGATCGCGGGATCCTGCTTGAAACGCGGTATGTCGTGGATGTCCACCGCTGCGCGGAAGTCACAAGGCTCAAGTTTCAGATCACAAGCTTCAAGCGCGCCGGCGTTGAGACTTGAGGCTTGATCCTTGTGACTTGAAGCTTGAACGAGCTCCACCGCATCGCGTATATGCCCCAGGCCGCGTTGGCTCAGCAGGTCGAACTTGTGCAGGCCCATGTCCTCGCATTCGAGCATGCTGATCTGCGTTACGGGAAAGCCCTTAGGCGGACGGAACAGTGCCGAGAAGTGCGTCACCGGCTTCTCCGTGATCACGATACCGCCGGCGTGGATGCCCAGGTGATGCGGCATGCCGATGAGCTGTTGCCCGTAGCGGACCACCGCCTGCGCCACCTTGTCCACCTCGTTGCTCTTCGCGTGTGCGCTGGGTCTTCCGCGCGAGTAGTAGCCGTGATCGCCTTCGGATAGCGCATCGATCTCCACCGGCGGAAGCCCCACGGCCTTGCCCAGCTCGCGTATGGCACCGCGCCATTGGAAGGTGGTGTAGGTGGCGATCTGCGCGGCGTGGATTCCGCCCGCTCTTCCATCCGTGGAGTTGTACTTATTAAAGACATACCGGTACACCTCGTCGCGGTCCTTCCAACTGAAGTCGATGTCGAAGTCGGGCGGCTTTTTGCGTGCGGGGTTGATGAAGCGCTCGAAGTAGAGGTCGAGTTCCATGGGGTCCACATCGGTGATGCGCAGGCAATAGGCCACCAGGCTGTTGGCACCGCTGCCGCGCCCCACGTGGAAGAAGCCCCGGCTGCGGGCGTAGTTCACGAGGTCCTGGTTGATGAGGAAATAGCTGATGAAGCCCATGCGCTCGATCACATCCAACTCGTGGTGCATGCGGGCCAGCACCTTGGGCGTTACCTCCGGGTAGCGGTAGCGCAGCCCTTCACGCGTGTCGCGGTGCAGCTTTTCGCGGTCGGCGCGCACATCGTTGGTGAAGGCCACGCGCGTCTTGTCGCTGCCGTCGAAGACGATGCTGCATTGCTCCAACACACGTTCGGCGTTGGCGATGAGCTGCGGATGATCATTATAGATGCGACGCACCTCCTCTTCGCTGCGGAAACATTCGTCGGCTTGCGCCAACTCTTCCTTCGGCAACATGCTCACCACCGTGTTCTTGGCCACGGTGCGCAGCAGGCGGTGCGTGTTGTAGTCTTTCTTGCTGGGTGAAGAAGTGAGAGAGTGAGAGGGTGCGAGGGTGCCGGGCTCCATGACTCTCTCACCTTCGCACCCTCGCACGCTCGTACGCTCGCATCTCCGGAATGTCACCGGCATCAACGCCACGAGTTCATGTTGCCGCTTCACCCAGGGGGAGAACGGTAAACGCGTGAGATCCGAGGGCCTGATGCCCACCCGCTCGTTGGGGCGCAGTTGCTGTGGCGCGTGGCTGAACGGATGGATGAAAAAGACATCGGTGAGGGCGGGAGCCCGCTCCGGGATCGCCTCATCATCCAGCAGGTGCGGGCTCAGCAGTTCGTTCAGTTGCTGCAAGCCGTTGTTGTTCATCGCGATACCGATGTACAGGAGCCTCGGTCCCTTTCGGAATTCGATGCCCGCCACGGGCCGTACGCCGTAGCGCGGCGCATCGCGCACGAAGTCGGGGATGCCCGCCGAGCAGTGGATGTCGGTGAGGGCGAGGGTGCGCACGCCGGCCTTGGCCGCTTCTTCGAGCAAGGCTTCGGGTTTCAGTACGCCATACTTGAAGCTGAACCAGGAGTGGCAGTTGAGGAACATGGTCGGGAAGAGGGCCGATTTGGAAAATTGGAAAGCGGCGATACATTTGACGCGGAAACCGTCATTCTGTCGTCGGTAAATTAGTCAAGAAGCCATGGCAGGCAACACCACCTTCGGAGCGAACATCAAATTGCTGCGCACCCGCCGGGGCCGCAGCCAGGAAGAGACCGCTATCGCCCTCGACGTGAAGCGATCGAGCTGGAGCGGCTACGAGAACGGCAGCGCCGAGCCCAACCTGGATCTGCTGGTGCGCATCAGCGCGTACTTCAAGATCAGCGTGGACAAGCTGCTCAAGCACGACCTCACGCTGTTGAGCGAAAGCCAGCTCGGCATCCTGGAGCGGGGCGGGGACGTGGACATGGACGGCCGCCGCCTGCGGGTGCTGGCCACCACGGTGAGCAAGGACAACGAGGAGAACATCGAACTGGTGCCCGAGAAGGCCCGCGCCGGTTATGCCCTGGGTTACGCCGATCCGGAGTACATCAGCGTGCTGCCCACCTTCCAGATGCCCTTCCTGGGGCGCGACCGCAAGTACCGCACCTTCCAGATCAGTGGGGACAGCATGCCGCCGGTGGGCAACGGCTCGTGGGTCACCGGGGAGTACGTGCAGAACTGGCAGATGATCAGAGATGGCCAGCCTTACGTTGTGGTCACCAAGGACGACGGCATCGTTTTCAAGGTGGTGTACAACAAACTGAAGGAGAAGGGCACCCTGCTGCTGTGCAGCACCAATCCAGTGTATCCGCCCTACGAGGTGGAAGTGGGCAACGTGCTGGAGATCTGGAAGTTCGTACACTTCATCAGTCAGGAATTGCCCGAGCCGAACCTCTCCCGCGACGAGCTGGCCCGCAGCGTGATGGTACTGCAGAAAGAGGTGGGGCAGCTTCGACTGAGCATTGAGCAGCAGGGGAGGCTGGCATTGTGAGTTTCAAGACCCGGAGCGATCACGATCCGTTGTGGAAAACATAAGCCTTGGGCCAGCCTTGGCGAAGGGCGCGTCCTTGCTATGTTTGAACGCTCTACGAAACCCCTGAACTGCGGTGATCCTTGGCCGCGAATCCGATCCTCAGATGAAGAAGCAGTACTCGTACCTCAAGTCAGCCATGTTCGCCCTGCGGGGAACTGCGGCCGTGATGTCCGCCTTGGCCATGGTCCAGTCGCACGCACAGTTGAACATTGCTGCCGCTAACACGGCGTACAACATCAATTTTGATGGTACGCTGGCCGGTGTCGGAAATGGTGTGTGGGCTGGTAATGGGTTTCAGCCCGCGCCTACGGCCGGACGGTTGGACAGCGATGCATGGCAGGTGACCGATTGGAGCAACGGGAACCTTCCTTACGGAGGGACCCGCATCACCTCGGGTACTGATTATCGGCGTGGAGTGGCCGTGGCACCGATCGCGGTAGGTGGCATGTACGCGTTCGATGATGGAGTTGGCGGAACCTTGAACGGAAGGGCGTTGGGCTTCCAACCTGGCAGCAGTGATTGGGCTCCGGGTTCGCTTACACTCCGCGTACAGAACAACACGGGAAGCACGCTCACCGCGTTCGATATCGCGTACAACGTGTACTACCGCGATGACCAGGGGCGGTCCAGTGACTTCAACCTGTACGTTTCCACGGACAACGTCTCGTATACCCATATCTCCTCGCAGGATGTGGTTTCGCCGGTCGGACCTGCCGGCATCGCGTGGGTGGCCAATGCCCGCTCCGTGACGGTGAACGGATATTATGTCCCCAACGGTCAGTATTTTTATATCCGCTGGCGCGGCAACGACGTGGCGGGGTCGGGCAGCCGGGATGAGTTCGCCCTGGACGATATCAGCGTCACGGGTCGCGTATACACCCTGGTACGGCTCACCTCATCCTCGTCCAATGCCGATGAGGACGATGGTACCGCGACCCTGACGGCATCCATCGTGAATCCCCATCCGACGAACCCCACCACGGTCGATGTCGCACTGAGCAGCGGCGATGCGGCCCGGATCGATAATTATACCACGCAGACCCTTGTCTTCCCCGGGGGAAGCATCGCCAACCAGAACCTGACGATCAACATTACGGACAATGGTGCGTGTGATGGCGATGTCGTTGAGACCTTCATGTTGCAGAACGTGACCGGGGGCATAACACCGGGCATCGGAAGTCCCGATACGCACATCATGACCATTGATGACGATGAGACGGCACCGGTATCCCACGCCCAGAACTTTGATGGTGGCCCGGGCGATGATTGGCCGATCACCTTGGGAGGAGGGAATCAAAGTGCGAATACCGGCGCCGGGGATACCCCCGCGAGCCAACGGATCCTGTCCGCCTCGCAGAGCTGGCAGGTGAACAACGGTACGGCAACGTTGGAACTGGGAGCGGTCGATGTGCAGGACTGGTCGTCCATCACTTTGAGTGCCCACCTGACCAGCACCTCGTTGAACGCCACGAACGGTGCCGATGTGCCCGACTCCGTTGCGTTCTATGTGGATCTCGATGGTGCGGGTTTCCCATTGGATCCGGACATCAGCGTTTCGGGCAACAGCAACCGTCGCTACGGTTACGGGGCCCCCGGGGTCGCGAGCACCACGGCTGGGACGCCGGTGACCTATATCTGCAATTTCGGTGGGAACGGCATCGATTACGCAACGGTGAACATCACCATACCGAACGGCACCAATACGGTCGCGTTGCGCGTCATCGGGAAGAACAACGATGCGAACGAAGTGTGGAACCTGGACAATATCCAGGTCTCTGGAACGCTTTGCTCCCCCATCTATTACAGCCGCTCCAACGGAAGCGAGACGACCGGCACATGGTCCACCTCGCGCACGGGCGCACCCGCGCCGGGGGTGGTGACCTTCACCAAGAACGCCACCATGGTGATCCAGGCCACCCACACGGTGACCAGCACGTCCAACGCGACCATCGATCTGCGCGATCTGGATGTGGAGACGGGCGGAACGCTGGACCTTGCCGGGAACGGTACGGTGTCGATCAATGGCCCCTCTTTCAACGTGGACGGAACATTGACCGCAACGGATGACGCGTTCAACATCCTGGGCGATGCGCTCACGACCATTTCCGGAGCCACTTCGTCGATCGATGTGGAAGACCTGACGCTTGATGGCTTCGGGGCCCAGGTGACCACGACCAACTTGAGGATCTTCGGCACGCTCCAACTGGACAACGGGAACTTCGACGCGAACGGGAAGAACGTGGTGCTGGCCAGCACGGCAACGGGCACTGGACGTCTTGGCCCGGTGGACCCGGCGGCGAGCTACACGGGATCCATACGCATGGAACGGTACATTCCAGCGGGTGTCACCGACTGGCGCCTCCTGTGCTCCCCCGTACAAGGTCGGACCGTGTACGATTGGACGGACGATTTCTACACGGCGGGTTTCCCGGGGTCGTACTACCCGAATTTCATTGTGAACGGCAACCCGTGGCCCAGCGTACGCATGTACGACGAAACCGTTGCAGGCGGAAGCAACGCTGGCTTGATCGGCGTGAGCAGCACGGCGGAACCCCTCACCCCCGGGCGCGGCTTTACCGCATGGAGTGGTGCTACCCTCACGAGTACGCCCGCCTTCACGATCGATGTGCGTGGTGTGCCCGTGATCGCCAACACACCGTTCTCCATTCCGCTCAGCTACACCAGCACTGGTAACCCTGGGGCCGATGGCCTGAACCTCGTGGGCAATCCGTTGCCTTCGCCCATCGACTTCACGGACGTCACGCTCACCAACGTGGCCAGTAACTACTACATCTACGATCCGGGAGCCAGTGCCAACGTGGGCTGGGACGAGGTGACCCAGATCGGAACCGGCGGATGTAATGGCAACATCCAGAGCAGCCAGGGCTTCTGGCTCACGGCCACTGCAGCCTCCCCCTCGGCCACCTTGGATGAGAGCGCCAAGGTGCTGGAACCGATCAACGGCGGCATCTTCAGCGACGTGCAGGACCACCGCCCGATGGTGCGTCTTTTCCTGCGCGATCAGGATACGAGCTTCACCGATGAGGCCCTGGTGCATTTCATCAGCGGCGAGCCCAGCATGGATGCGCGCGATATGCGCAAGCTCGTGCTGGAGGATGCACCGAACGTCATTTCCACGGTCAACGGTAGCGAGGATCTGATGATCAATGCCATGGGCGAGTTGAACGACGCGATCGACATTCCCGTGAAGGTGCGGGTGGCCACCAGTGGTGATCACAGCATCTCGTTCGGGTCCTCCGCAGCCATCGGAGGAGCGCGTTGCCTGGTTCTCGAAGACCTGCTCACCGGCAATACGGTGGCCGTGGAGGATGGCTCCAGTATGAACTTCTTCATCGATGCATCGGCACCTGTGGATCCGCCCCGCTTCGTATTGCATGTTGGCCGCGCGGTGGAAAGCAGCGTGGTGGATGTGGCCTGCGCGGGGAATGCTACCGGTACGATCAGTGCGACCGGTCCCGGCGATGGGGCATGGACCTGGCAACTCATCACACCGGCTGAGGACATGATCCAGCAGGGTCCGGTGGAAGGGGAGGTCGTGTTCAGCGACCTGCCCGCAGGTGAGTATCATTTGTATGTGGATGGCGCCACGGGCTGCGGCGCTCTGTCACAGGATCTGCACATCGATGAGCCCGGATCGCTGGCGGGTTCCACTACCGTGACCGCCGCTTCCTGCCCCGGTGCCGGGAACGGAGGCGCGGATCTGACCGTGATGGGAGGGACCGCCCCGTATTCCTTCACATGGACCGATGGTTCCACCACCGAGGACCTGCAGAACGTGCAGGCTGGTGAGTACGCGGTGACCATCACGGATGGCAACAACTGCCAGGCCGAGGTGAGCGGCATCATCGTGAGCGCTGGTGCGGGCCCTGAGGCCTCCTTCGAAGTGAGCGAGGCACCCCTGCCCATGGAGGATGTGTTCTTCTTCAATAGCGGCGATCAGGGCCTGGCGTACACATGGGACTTCGGCGATGGCGCCACCAGCACGGAGGTGGAGCCGGTGCATCAATTCGCCACGGCCGGTGTGTACACCATAACCCTCACGGCCACGGATGGAACCTGCTCGGACGTGTTCGCGCAGGATCTGCTCGTTGGCAGCACGGGTATGATCGCGGCCGCGAACTCGGCCATGATCGCATGGAGTGAAGGCCAGGAATTCGTGGTGCAGTGGCACCTGGAAGGCGTGGGCGGCATTCTGGCCGAAGTACTCGATGCTTCAGGTCGTTCCTTGGCCCAGCACACGGCACAGGGCGGCATGGGACGGATCACGATCAGCACGCAGGAACTGCCCGCCGGAGTCTATCTCCTCCGGGTCAAGGCGGGCGCTGAATACCGCACGTTCAAGCTGCCGGTCGGGCGCTGATCCTCCCGATCAAGAGACCAGAACAGCAGAAGGCTCCGGAAACGGGGCCTTCTGTCTTTCCCTTCGGTGTACTTTTCGCGCTGGATCCCCACCACCATGAAAACCGTACGGACCGCTTTCGGCAAGAACCTTCCTTGGATGATGACGGTGCTCGTCCTCCTGCTGCAAGGGTGCCTCACCATCGAGGAGCACTACGTCTTCAAGAAGGACGGCTCAGGCACATTGGAGTATGTGTTCGATGCGAGTGAAATGGGCGAGATGCTGAAGGGGTTCCCGGGGAGCAAGGACGACAAGGACGGCATGAAGGAGAACGACTTGAGTGACAAGATCGGAGCGTTGAAGGCCATTCCGGGTATCACCAAAGTGAAGCATAAAAAGGAGGATGACGGCTGGGTGCAGCGCATGAGCCTCCGGTTCGCCAACATCAACGCGTTGAATGCCGCACTGAATGAGTTGGATGCTGACAGTACCTCGGCCGACCACACCTATTTCAAGTGGGAAGGCAATACCCTGGTGCGCACCACGGGTCACGAGACCGGCGACCTGGCCACGGGCATGGGTGGCTCGGGTGATTCGACCACGGCGATACTCAAAGAGATGCACTACAAGTTCGACATGAAATTCGCCGATGAACTCGGCGAGGTGAAGGCGGCCGATGGTATGGTGAAGGAAATGGACGGGACCAAGCACGTGAAACTGAGCACCGACTGGTCCATGATCAAGGACGATCCCGCGGCGTTGGACCTGCGGATCACGTTGAAGAAGTAGGAGTGGAGCATCATCTGCTGGAGAGCGCCATCCGCCTTGCGGCGAAGGTGCACAAGGGTCAGGTCGACAGGTTCGGCAAGCCGTATGTGTTGCACGTGATGCGCGTGATGATGCGCGGGCACGATCTTGAGGAGCAAGCGCTGGGAGCATTGCACGACGTGCTCGAACGCTCGTCCCTGGCCTTGGAGGATCTGGTGAAAAAGGGTTATCCGCCGCGAGTGCTCAAGGCGTTGGAGCACATCACGCGCCGGGCCGACGAGGATTACGAGGACTATATCGAACGGGTGCTGCTGGACGGGCTGGCGATGCGTGTGAAGTTGCACGACCTGGCCGACAAAATGGACCTGTTGCACGTGGACGAACTGAGTGTTGCCGATCTGAAACGGTACAACAGGCAGCTTGCCGCGTACCACAAGTTGAGGCGCGCGGTGGAGGCGGCGCACGCGAACATGGACCTGCCCTTGCGCAGGACGAGGACCGGCACCTGAACCTGAGCCCGGGCCTATATTCGCCGAAGGTCGCGGGCACGGATATCGCCCGCGAACGTTCCAACGTACCGCTCATGAGAACCCGTTTTCCGGCCGTATCGGCCCTGCTGCTCCTGCTGACCACCCCATTGGACGATGCGTTCGGACAGGGCAAGCCGATCGAAAAGGTTGCGCCATCCGCCGACTTCCAATGGGAGGCCGACCGCTTCGGCGACGTGCGCGTACTGCGCTACCGCATTCCGGGGTGGGAGCAGCTCAGCCTGAAGGAAAAGGTACTGGCCTACCACCTCAGCATGGCCGGCCTGGCCGGGCGCGACATCATGTGGGACCAGAATTGCCGGCACAACCTCGTCATCCGCAAGGCCCTGGGGATGATCATCCAGCACAACCTGCGGGGCATGGACTCCCCGGAATGGCCCAAGTTCATGGAGTACGCCAAACAGGTGTACTTCAGCAACGGTATCCACCACCACTACGGCATGGACAAGTTCATTCCGGACTTCAGTCGCGACTGGTTCGAGAAGGAGCTCGCGGCCGCGGGTGGCAAGCGGTATATCGCCGCTGTGTCCGAAGTGATGTTCAACCCGGCGATCGCCGCCAAGAAGGTGAGCTTGGACGCCAGCCGTGACCTGCTCGGTGCGAGCGCGGTGAACTTCTACGGGGAAGGGGTGACCGACAAGGTCGTGGAGCGGTTCTACGCTTCCATGAAACAGCCGGATCCCGCCCGACCCCTCAGTTTCGGCCTCAACAGCCGATTGGAGAAGGAGGGCGGAACCCTCAAGGAGAATGTGTGGAAGGTTGACGGGCTGTACGGGTCGGCGTTGCGCGAGGTGAACGCCCACTTGACCAAGGCGATGGAATTCGCTTGCAACGAGAAGCAGAAGGCCGCCATCGGCCTGTTGATCAAGTTCTTCGCCACGGGGGACCTGAAGACCTGGGACGACTTCAACGTGGCCTGGGTGGAGGATACGGAGAGCACGGTCGATTTCATCCTCGGATTCGTGGAGGTATACAACGATCCGCTGGGCAAACGCGGGAGTTTCGAGAGCATCGTGGAGGTGATCGACCCGGTGGCCACCAGGAACATGCGGGTGATCCAGGACAACGCGCAGTGGTTCGAGGACAACAGCCCGTTGCTGCCCGCGCACAAGAAGGCCAAGGTCACCGGGATCACGTACAAATTCGTGAACGCCGCCGGTGAAGCGGGCGATGCGGCGCCCAGCACGCCCATCGGTGTGAACCTGCCCAACGCCGATTGGATCAGGGCGGAGCACGGCAGCAAGAGCGTGAGCTTGGGGAATATCACCGATGCATACGAGCAAAGCGGAGGGAAGAGCGCGCTCGAGGTCTTCTGCAACGACCCCGAAGAGGTGGAACGGGCCATAGCGCAGGGCGGGCTCGCGGGCGAGCTGCACACGGCACTGCACGAAGTGATCGGCCATGCCAGCGGGCAACTCGAGCCGGGCGTCGAAGGCACGGACGTTACACTCAAGAACTACGCGAGCACCTTGGAAGAGGGTCGTGCCGACCTGGTGGCCCTGTACTTCCTGATGGATCCCAAGTTGGTGGAACTCGGTGTGATGCCGAGCCTGGAGACGGGCAAGGCCGAGTACGATTCGTACCTGCGCAACGGGCTGCTCGCGCAACTCCGACGCATCAAGCCGGGCAACAGCATCGAAGAGGCCCACATGCGCAACCGGCAATGGGTGAGCGCTTGGGTGGTGGAACGTGGCCTGAAGAATGGTGCTGTGGCGCGCAACGAACGCAACGGCGACATCTATTACGACATCCTGGATTATGAGAAGATGCGCTCGCTCTTCGGCGAGTTGCTGCGCGAGGTGCAACGGATCAAGAGCCAGGGCGACTACGAGGCCGGCAAGGCACTGGTGGAGACCTACGGTGTGAAGGTGGACCCGAAGGTGCATGCCAATGTGCTGGCTCGCGCGGCCCGCATCACAGTGCCCCCGTACGCGGGATTCATCCAACCGCGCTTGGTACCGGTGATGAACGCATCCGGCCAGATCACCGATGTGCGTGTGGAATATCCCGGGAACTTCCTGGAACAGATGCTGGAGTACGACCGCGACCACAGCTTCCTCCCGGAACAGATCCTGGTCCGGTAGGAGTGTTCGGCGGGATCCGGAAGCGGTTCATCGGGCAAATACCACCACTTGGCGAATAGCCGATCCTTGGGCGCAACCCGCATCCCCCGGTCGAGCGTTCCAACCCCTGTCCAAGTAGTTCATAGGTCGAACCTGAAGAGTCACGTCGCCCCTGCCTAGGTCACAGACCGGTGGGGGCTTCGTGTTTGCGGCCCCACCGCTGGCACAGCACATTCGCTGCCCAAGTGGCAATGAGCATCTCCGGTTTGGTGTGTGCCACATAGCCGAGAGCGCGTACATGTCCCACGGCGGCATTGTGCAGTTTGTTCGATCCGAAGCGGGGGTCGCTGTTCAGGTCCATGTCGATGCTCCGCACGGGCACTCCACCCTCAACCAGTGCTTGCGCCACGTCCAAGCTGCGTTCCACCTCGCCCCAGAGGCGCGTCCACAGATCGCGGACCCGTTCGCGATCCTCGCGGCAATAGAGCACATGGGCCCCGTTGCGTCGATAGCGAAGGACCACGGCGGTGGTGTAAATGGTGCTGCCGCTCCGGTTCTGGCTGTCGCTGCCCACGAGCACCTCCACATCGGGTTGCGCAGCGATGAGCTCCCGGACATGGTCCAGCAGATGCACGGCCGAACCGTCGTCCATCACGTGAAAACCCTTCATCGAACGCCACAAGGTAACGGGAAGCGTATTGTGTTCCGCTACCGATCAGTGGATGGACGAGACACCTATATTTGCGCCCCCTGAGCCGGAAACGGCCCACTTACCGAAGTGGCGGAATTGGTAGACGCGCACGTTTCAGGGGCGTGTGACCGAAAGGTTGTGCGGGTTCGAGTCCCGCCTTCGGTACAACGGGAGCGGCGGAAGTCGCTCCCGTTTTTTTACCATGATCGGGGTTCACTGGCGCATATCTGGCATGTACACGCCAGTAATACGCGTAGCCGGACCGGGAAAAAAACGCTCAGAAACGGAGGCGCTGACCCACGCGAAGTGTGGACGTGCTGCGGATGCGGTTCTTCTTGCACAGCGCCGAAACCGAAGTGCGATGCCGACGAGCGATGGCACTGAGGGTATCACCCCGCCGTACCACATGGATGCCCTGCGGGCTTGACTTCACCCGGTTCTCCACGGCGAAGAGGCCCGGATGAACCCGCAATGTGCTCGTTCGAAGCTCGCCTTCCTGCACGTTGAAAAGCAACTGCGGATCGATCGGCTGCCCCAGATACCTCGTCTCAAAATGAAGATGGTTCCCGCTGCTTCGTCCCGTGCTTCCTCCCAGCCCGATCAGATCGCCGGCCTCCACGTGGTCGCCCACTTCCACCTTGCGCTCACTCATGTGGCCGTACAACGTCTCGATCCCGTTGGCATGTCGTACGACAACGACATGGCCGAACTGCCTGTGGTACCGGGACACGCGCACCACACCTTCGAAAGCGCTCACGATGGTGTCGCCATGTTCCAGATCGATATCCACGCCGTAGTGCATCCGCCCATGGCGGGGGCCGAAACGGGAGTTGATGGCCCCGCATACCGGGAACGTATGATCACAGGCCGAGGTGCTGAGTTCAAGTGTGGTACTCTCGTTCCGCGCCCGCTCGATACGTTCAAAGATCACATCCGTGTTGAATCCACCATAGAGTTCGAATCCTGGGATGGATAGCGATCCATCCAGTGCTTCGTGAGGACCTTCTGAAGACCCGGCCTCATAATCACCGGAGTAGGGGTTCGCCGTTTCCGGCCCACCAATGGATGAACTATCCGCCTGGACCTGGGCTTGCGCCGATCCGTATGTCAGGGCGCAGGCGAGTAGGATATGCCACCGGTTTTTTGCCAACGGCGGCGAATTTAGCCCGATACCCCGAACTGGAACCGCGCCAGGGCGCCTTCCGCCAACAGAGGGGCGTTGGCAATGGATGTATCGGTCCATATCCACGATGGAACGACGGATCGCGCCGTCGAACATATTTGTGAAATGATGCGAATGGCCGATGGTAACGGAGGCGCCCGGGTTGATCGTTGTGATCCATTGTTCAATTTACTTGGCACTGTGGTACAAGAGCGGGGCAACGGGAGCAGGAAGGAGGGAGGCGGCCGGAGCAGTTGGCCGGATGCTGCGCATGGGGTTATCATCTGGTTGGTATCGCTTCTGCTGTCCCTGCCGGTCTTCCTCCTGGTGTATCCGCACCTTCCACGGTGGGTGCTCCCGGTAGGGCATGGTTGGCGGGTGGATCACCTGCTGGCATTGGTACTGATCATGGCCGCGTTCATCGTGCTGGTACGCCGGTTCCAACTGGCCGTATACATCATGCTGGTGGCGGGCCTCGGCACGATCACGGTCACCAGCCTAACAGGGCGATATGGATTCCGGGACCTCTACCAGGACTACACGGTCCTCCTATCGTCGATGCGGGGCAACACCGAACCCTTGCCCATGTTGTTGCAGGAGGAAGGGCCTTTCCCGGGCGCAGCGGAGATCAGCGCTCATATTGACTACAGGGATCCCGTGGTGCGTTCCTTCGCTGTGCGTGCGGCCACCACCTGGTTCACCGATCTGGACGTGCCCGAAGAGGATGCCGTGCTCGTACAATGCTTCTCCGTGTTCAAGGTGATCAATTCCAATTGGCGGTACGTGAATGATGCGCAGGGAGTTGAATATTTCGCCAAGGCGAGCGAGAGTACGGCCCTGTTGGCCGGCGATTGCGATGATCACGCCATCCTGATGGCCGCATGCATCAAAGCCATTGGCGGGAACGTCCGATTGGTGCGGACAACGGGACATATCTACCCCGAGTTGCGCGTTGGCAACGCGGCCGACATGGAGCGTGCGGCCACACTCATCCGGGAGCGACTGTTCCCGCGATCGGCCCGCCACGCCACGTTGTTCTACCACATCGATCCCAAGGGGGACCGTTGGATCAATCTGGACTATACGCGCGACTATCCAGGAGGCGAAGTGATGGATGAGGCCATTCGCGGAGTGATGGGGGTGTGATCGGGGAGCAGAAAAGCAGAAGACCGTGCAACGGACCGGCCCCGGTCAGTCGCACGGCCTTCCCATCACGTTCCGGTCAGGGCAGTTGTTCCGTCACCGTATTGTTCGGCGCGATGCTGCCAACGTTCAGCAGGATGGGATCACGGTCGTTCGCACTTCCGGTATATTTCACCTGCCCGTTCAGGTTCACGTCCTCCTGGAAGTACCCGTTCGCCGTGTTGTTCGGTGTGATGCTGCCCACCCGGATGAGTATGGGGTCGCGATCGTTCTGGCTGCCAGTGTACTTGATGTTGGTGTTCCGGAACGAATTCCCGGTCCGGAGGACGCGGTATGCACCGACGGTCTTCAACGCATTGGTGCCGTACGTCCCGACCAGACCCGTGGTGAGATCGAGCGAGGTGGGCGAGGAGGAGAGCGCCACAGCCGTCCCCGTCATGACACCCAAATGGTTGCGATGACGGATGGCCACATGATAGGTGCCGGCCGGTACGGGCAGGGTGAGCGTGCTGTTGTTGTCCAATCCCACGATGTCCCCGTCGCTCTGGAGCAAGGCTGCCTGGGTGCGCACCAACGTTGCTGGCGTGGCTGCGTTACGCAGTTCCACCAGCACCCAGTCAACCACCGCATTATTTCCCGAAGTGGCAAGCACGGACGGGGCGATCGTCTCGCCTCCTCCTCCGACCTGGGTGAATCCCAGCGCGCTGAAGGGTTCGGTGAGTGGGAAAGAGGGCAGTGAACGCAGGTTGGCGTTCATCAGGCCGGTTCCGCTGACGAAGGGGCCTTCAAGGAACACCTTGGCAGCAAGCCTCACCGATTGCGGGATCACCGCGGATTCGGGCACCAGACCATCGTATGGCAGTGCACCGTTGGACGCTCCGGTGAAGGTGAGCAGAACCGAATAAGCGAGGCTGGTGGGGTCGAAACGGAAGATCGCACCCGAAGCATTGCCTCCGGAGCCTCCTTGCGTGGTGGTGCCGTACAGCATGCCATCCGACCCCTGGAGCAGCGAACTCTGGGGCAGACTGCCCTGGTCCGTTACCGGGGCGATGTTGAGGTCGAATTCCTCGGTGTACGTGGCGGTCCCGATGTCCCAGCTGTAGATCCCGCCGGAGAAGCCCTGTCCTTCTTCGCGGAACACACCGTACAGCTTGCCGTTGGTGGCTTGCAGCAGTTCACCTCCCGGTGTGCCGCCCTCAAGTCCATTGAAGTTATAGATCGTGGTGAAGGTGTTGGAGCCCGGATCGAAGGAGAAGATGGTCCCGTAGTTCTCGGCGCCGCCCAAACTGGTGGTCCCGTACAACAGGCCGTCGGATGCCTGCATCACATCGCCCAAGGGCTGCTTGCCGGTGGTGGCCAACAGGAAGTCCTTGCGCTTGGTGAGGGTGGTACCGCCCGGTACATATTCATACAGGGATCCCTGCGCGTTGCCCGCACCCGAACCGGTCGCACCGTACATCAACCCGTTGGTCGCTTTGAACAGACCGTTGACGGGGGCGTTGCCCACCAAGGTGGATGCGAAGTTCACTTTGACCGTCAGGATATTGGAGCTGATATTGTACTCGAACAATGTGCCGCCATTGGCGGTACCGCCAGCACTGCAAACGCCGTACAATTTGCCGTTGTCCTCCACCAGGCTGCCCAACGGGATGGTGCCTTTGCCATTGTCAAAATGCACCCGGGTGATGAAATTGGAGTTGGTCGGGTCAATGCTGAACAGGGTGCCGCTGGAGAACTCGCCCCCCGCGCTCGCGAGCCCATAGAAGAGCCCGTTGCTGGCCTTGAACAATCGCCCGTGGGGGTTGGCCCCGTTGGCGTAGCTGAACGGAAGCAGCACGGTACCGACCGAACCGGAGATGGTGTACTTGAACAGTGCTCCCTCGTTGCCGGTACCGCCGTCACTGGCCATTCCCACCAGCGTGCCGGAGGGGTCCTCGATCACGCTGCTCCATGGTGCGGACAGTCCGAGTGAGGCCATCTGAAGCACGGGCGTGTAAGTGTTGGTGCCCGTATTGAAGGAGAACAGGACCCCGGCATTCGAGGTGCCGCCCGCGCTGGTGGTCCCATAAAGTTGTCCGTCACTGGCCGCGAACAGCCGCGAGAACGGTGCATAACCGATGCTGTTGTTGAGGTGCACCAGATCGGCATGCGCGGCACCGCTGATATCCCAACTGAAGATGGTGCCTCCACTACTTGAGCCTCCGGCCGATGCGGTGGCGTACAGGACCCCGGAAACAGCCGTGAACTCGGAGAGGGGGGCGCGTCCGGCACCCGTGGCCAGGAAGTTGTACAGGTTCGTGAAAACGTTACCACTGGTGTTGAATGAAAAGATGGAGCCATGGCCATTGGCCCCGCCGTTGGCGGTGAAACCGTACAAGAGGCTTCCCGACTGGGCAAGGCCGGTAAGGGGCCGATTGCCCGTTGTGATCGCCGGCAGTGCGGGGAAGTTGTACACCTTGGTGTTGCTCACGCCCCCCGCCGTGTACGAGAAGATGCAACCCGCCCCGTTCAGGCCACCAAGCTGGGTGGTCCCGTAGATCGTGCCGTTGCTGTGTACCATCAACCGGCCGCGCGGGGTGCTCCCCTTGCCCGTTGTCAGTCCATCGAAATCGAACTTCTTGGTGAGGGTGGAGGTGCCGATGTTGTACTCCCACAACGTGCCCACATTGTTGGCCCCTCCACTGCTGCACGTGCCGTACAACCTGCCGTTGTTCGCGATCACCGGGCCGCGCAGCGGCTGTGCCCCCGTGGTAGATGAATTGAAATTGTGGAGCACGGTGTACGTGCCGTTGGACGGGTTGAAACTGAAGAGCACGCCCACCCCACCTGTCCCACCGACCTCGGTAACCCCGTAATACAGCCCATTGCTCGCTTTGACCACATCACCCTTCGGTGTACTCCCGTCGAAACGCAGGAAGTTGTGCTTGGTGGTGAACACGTTCGATTCGGTGATCGTGTAAATGGTGCCCACACCAAAACTGCCACCGCTGGAGGTCATGCCCCAATAGGGACCTTGCGCCAGAAGAGGGTATGCGAAAAGCACGAGGGTGGAAAGGAGCACGGGAGCACGAAAGGACATCGGTATGTGGGTAAGGGGTGGGACGGAGCGGTGTCAGCACCTTCGGAGCGGGTGAAAGTAAGGCGTTCGGGCCCTGGGAGCGTACGTTGTACCGGAACCAGGGACATCCTGCACTGGGATACTCCCCGCTACATTTGGCCGAAGACCCGCCGTTTGAAAAAGAAACTGGTCGACCCCAATGAGCTGGCCAAGGCCAGTCACATGCGCCCGGGCGACCCGCGTTTGGCCCTGCTTACCGAGGTGAGCGGCCTGGGGCGGTTGGAGCGGCTCTACAACGAGATCGATCTCCAACCAGGAGATGACTTCATCACGAGGTTGTTCGCCCACATGGAATTGGGGTTGGAAGTGGACGGCGATGACCTGGCCCACATCCCGGCCACGGGCGGTGTGGTGCTCGTGGCCAATCACCCGTACGGTGCCATCGACGGGCTGGCGCTCATCGATGTGGTGCGGCGCGTGCGGCCCGAGGTGAAAGTGATGGCCAACTTCATGCTGCAGCAACTCGAACCGCTCAAGGATCGGTTCATCGGCGTGAATCCGTTCGAGCAGATGAAAGCGCGGTCGAGCTTTCATGGTATGCGTCAGGCCATGGAACACCTGGCGGCCGGTGGCGCACTGGGCATATTCCCTGCTGGCGAGGTGAGCAGCTATCGCACCGAATTGAATGCGGTGGCCGACACCCGCTGGAAGGCGCCGGTGATCAAACTGATCAAGAACGCCGGGGTGTCGGTGGTTCCCATCTGGTTCGATGGCGCCAACGGCGTGGTCTTCCACATGCTCGGCTTGATCCACCCCGAGTTGCGCACCATCGCCCTGCCCGGTCAAATGCTCCGGATGCGAGGAAAGCGTGTGCGGTTGCGCATAGGCAAACCCATACTGCCCACCGATCACGCATCGCTGGGAGTGGAGGAGTTCACGCGATACCTGCGGGCCAAGACCTACGCATTGGGATCTGGTGTCCAGGTGAAGCGCGAGTTCTTCAAACCGTTACGCATCCCGCGTCGTCCCAAGGCCATCGCCCAGGCTTCGCACACCGGGGATCTGGAGAAGGAATTGGGCTCCATCGCGGATCTGCGCCTCAGTTCGCAAGGTGGCTTCGACCTGTACCTGGCACCCAGCGAACGGATCCCGCACATGCTGTACGAGATCGCGCGCCAGCGGGAGATCGCCTTCCGGGCCGTGGGCGAGGGGACCAACAAGAGTCTCGATCGGGACGAGTTCGATCTGTACTACGACCACCTGTTCCTGTGGGACACCACCGCCCACAAGCTGGCCGGCGCATACCGCATCGGCGATGGCATGCGGATCATGGAGCGGTATGGCAAACGCGGCTTTTACACGCATACGCTGTTCCGCATGCGGAAGCCGATGGAGCGTGTGCTGGGCGTGAGCTTCGAGCTCGGCCGCTCCTTCGTGCCCGAGGAGTACCGCCGTCACCGCCTCCCGCTGTACATGTTGTGGCGCGGCCTGCTCCTTCATGTGATCAGCCATCCGGACCACCGTTACCTGGTCGGGCCGGTCAGCATCAGCGGTACGTACAGCCATTTCTCCCGTGGGCTCATGATCGATTTCCTGCGCAAGCACCATTTCGATCATGATCTTGCGCGATATATCCGGCCGCGCAACCGATTCATCGTGCGCAACGAGAAGGCTGATGGTCAGGCGTTGCTGGAGGCCAGCGGCGAGGACCTCCGCAAGCTGGACCGGATCATCGCCGACATCGAGCCCGAAGGCAGCACCGTGCCCGTGCTCTTGAAAAAATACCTGCAACTGAACGCGAGGATCATCGGCTTCAACAGCGATCCCAAGTTCAATGATGCCCTGGACGGATTCGTTGTGCTCGATCTCACCAGGGTGCCGGCGAAGGTGATCGAGGACCTCAAGCGCGGTATGAACGACACGGCGTCGCCGGGGGTGGGAGCTTCCTGAGCCGCGATCAACCCCGGATCTTCCGATGGGAAAAACCACCCTCGTACTGGGCGCCAGCCTGAAAGCGGAACGCTACGGGAACATGGCCGTGCGTCGTCTGCGGGCAATGGGGCATCCGGTGGTGGCCGTGGGTGGGCGCGACGGATTCATCGGCGACGTGGAGGTAACGCGCGAAATACCGGAGGGTGCGGCACCGCATACGGTCACGCTGTACATGAATGCGCAGAACCAGGGACCCTGGGAGGAGCGGATCCTGGCCTTGCATCCTGCCCGCATCATCTTCAATCCCGGTGCGGAGAACCCCGCGCTGGCGAGCCGAGCTCAAGCCCTTCGGATCGAGGTGGTGGATGGCTGCACGTTGGTGATGCTGGGCTCTGGGCAGTTCTGACCTTCAGTTGCCGAGCACCTCCAGGATCACCGCGCACGCCTCCCGGACCTGTTCTTCGCTGATCACCAAGGGTGGTGCGATCCGGAAGGCCGTGGGGCAGCTGAGGAACCAGAAGCCGAGCACGCCGCGTTCCAGGCAGCCCAGCACCACCTGTTGTACAAGGTCCGCATCGCCGAGGTCCACCGCCAGCATCAGCCCTTCGCCGCGCACTTCTTTGATGCGTGGGTGAACAAGCAACTGCTTGAACAGCGTGCCCATGCGCGCGGCGTTGTTCACGAGCCCCTCCTCCAGCAGCACCTCCAATGCCGCAAGGCCGGCCACACAGGGCAAGGGATGCCCGCCGAAGGTGGTGATATGCCCGAGCACGGGATCGCGCGTGAGCAGATCCATGCGGGCGCGCGAACTCACGAAGGCGCCCATGGGTAGCCCGCCACCAAGTGCCTTGCCCAGCACCAGGATGTCCGGAACAATACCTGAATGTTGGAACGCGAAGGGCTTTCCGGTCCGACCGAAGCCGGTCTGTACCTCGTCGAACACGAGCAGCGCACCTGTGTCGTTACAGCGCTGACGCAGGGCCCGCAGCCAGGTATGTTCGGGCACGCGCACACCCGCATCCCCCTGGATCGGCTCAACCACCACGGCGGCGGTATGCTCGCTGATGCGTTCCAGGTCGTCCGGGTCGTTGAAGGTGATGTGGTCCGTATCGGGAAGCAGGGGCAGGTTGCGGTAACGTTTCGCCGTGTTGTCCGTCAGGCTGAGCGAGCCGTGCGTGGCGCCGTGGTAGCTTTTTCGGCAGCCGATCAGCTGCGTTCGCCCGGTGACGCGTTTGGCCAGTTTCAGGGATGCTTCAATGGCCTCGGTACCGCTGTTCACGAAGTACACATTGTCCAGCGTGGGCGGGAGGAGCGAGGCCAGTTCCGCAGCATAGCGGGTCTGGGGCTCCTGCATGAACTCGCCGTACGGGATCACGTGCAAGTACCGGTCGCATTGATCCTTGATGGCGGCGATCACCTTGGGGTGGCGGTGGCCGGTGTTGTTCACCGCGAGACCCGCCACGAGGTCCAGGTAGCGTTTGCCGTCGCGGGTGAAGATGTGGCATCCCTCGGCCCCGATCACATCCAAGGCGATGGGGTAGGGGCTGGTCTGAGCGAGGTGGCTCAGGAAGTCTTCATGCAAGGACATGGGTCCAAAAGTCGGGGTCCGAAGCGACTTCACTCCGGACCCGTGCATGTTCCCTCTTGTTGCTGGTTCTTGATCCCGGGAGACCGGTCATGGTCTTCCTTCGGGTCTCCTGCCACCGCCATCGCGCCGATCCTCCATGCGGTCGCGCACGCGCTTGATCAGCTCCTTTCGGAAATCGCGTTCCGCCCGGGCCAGCTTCACGGTCTTCACAGCCCCGATGGTCTTCTTGAAGTCCGCCGCGTATTTCTTATGGATATCGAGTTCCTTCTGGCGCCCGGCCATTTCCTTGTCGATCGTGGCGCTGGCCTCGGCCTCGGTCAGGTCGGCATCGTTCTTCACGGCCTGGTGCATCGCTCGCATCTCCTTACGGTTCGCTTCCAGTTCCTTGTCGTACTGGTTGTACACCGGCCAGAACTTCTCGGCCTCGGCTGGCGTCAGATCAAGGCGCTGGGTGATGAAGGCCGTCTTCTGGGCCTTGATCGCCTGCATGCGGTCCTCGGGGATCGCGGGCATGTCGTCGTCCTGCGCGGATACGGCCGAGGCGGTGGCCAGTAGGAGCAGGAACAGGGCGTGTTTCAGTATGGTTCTCATTCCAATTCAACGATCAGGTCGGTGATGTCCTCGTTCTCGAGGTAGGCGAGGAGTTCGTCCTCGTTCAGTTGCAGGTCAACGGCACCCAGGTCCTCGTCCGTGAGTTCGTTCGTTCGGGAGAGGTCGAAGGCAGCGAGGACCTCCGCATCGTCCAGCGCGTCGAGTTCGCGGTCGGTCAGGGGTGTCACCGCTACGGGTTGAGCGGTTGCGTCGGGTTGTTGCGTGCGAAGCATCCAAAGACCGGTAACGGCCAAGGCGACCACCGGCAGGGCGATGGCCGCGCGCATCCACCACGTCCACGCGGGAGCGGACGAACGCTGGCGCTCGACGATGGCCGCTTGTACCTGGTGCGGAAAGCGCTCGAAGAAACCGTCCGGCACGGTGAACGGGTCCGTTCGTTTCAGCCCGTGCAACGTGGGCGCGAGGTGCTTCAGTTCGTCCATTTCGTCGGACCGTTCCATGGCTTCTTGCTCTATTGACCGTTCGTGTGCGCGAAGGTTTGATCCATCATTCTCCGGTGACCCACTCCTCGATCTTCTTCACGGCGATGTGGTAGCTGCTCTTCAGCGCGCCCACGCTGGTGCCGGTCACCTGGCTCATGTCCTCGTATTTCATCTCGTCGAAGTACCGCATGTTGAATACCGCGCGCTGCTTGGCCGGCAGGCGCATGATGGCCTTTTGCAGTTTGAGCTGGATGGCGTCGCCGCTGAAGTGCTCGCTGTTGTCCAGGGTGGTGGTGAGCCGATCGAAGACCCGTTCATCGCTGGTGAACAGCCCACGCCGCATGCGGGCCAGGTGACTGATGCTCTCGTTGTGGGCGATACGGTAGAGCCAACTGTACAATTGGGCATCGCCGCGGAAGTTGCCCAGGCCGTTCCATGCTTTGATGAAGGTGTTCTGGAGCACGTCCTGCGTTTCATCCGGATCGGTCACCATGCGCCGCACGAAACTGTACAGCCGCTGCTGGTGCTTGCGCACGATCAGGTTGAAGGCGTAGTGTCGGCGATCCTCCTGAGCGAACAGGGCCAAGAGTTCCTCGTCGGAAAGATCTGCGCTCATCGGACCGTAGGTGGCTAGAGGCGAGAGGCGAGAGGCGAGTGGCAGAACTGTATCCACAGCGGCCACTCGCCACTCACCACTCGCCACTCAGAATTCAACTTCAGGCCTTCCGCGCCATCACGCGCTCCACAGCTTTCACGATATCGGGCGTGTCCAGTCCGTACTTCTTCAGCAACTGGTCCGGTGTTCCGCTCTCGCCGAAGCTGTCGTTCACGGCCACGTACTCCTGCGGAACATGGGCATGGCGCACCAGTACCTGAGCGATGGTATCGCCCAGGCCGCCGTACCGATTGTGTTCTTCGCAGGTGACCGCGCATCCCGTTTTCCGGACAGAGGCTAAGACGGCCGCTTCATCGAGAGGTTTGATCGTGTGTACATTGATCACCTCGGCCCGGATGCCGCGCTCGGCCAGCTGCTCCGCTGCTTGCAGGGCCTTCCACACCAGGTGGCCGCAGGCGAACACGCTCACATCGGAACCTTCGATCAGGCGCTGGGCCTTGCCGATCTCAAAGGGCAGATCTGTGGGGATGAACACGGGCCATTTAGGGCGCCCGAAGCGCAGGTACACCGGCCCTTCGTGCGCGCCGATGGCGATGGTGGCCTGCTTGGTCTGGTTGAAGTCGCAGGGCACCACCACGGTCATGCCGGGCAGCATACGCATCAGTCCGATGTCCTCCAGGATCTGGTGCGTGGCGCCGTCCTCGCCCAAGGTGAGCCCGGCGTGGCTGGCGCAGATCTTCACGTTCTTGCCGGCGTAGGCGATACTCTGGCGGATCTGGTCGTACACGCGACCGGTGCTGAAGTTGGCGAAGGTCCCGGTGAAGGGGATCCTCCCACCGATAGTGAGGCCAGCCGCTATGCCCATCATGTTCGCTTCGGCGATGCCCGTTTGGAAGAAGCGGTCCGGGTATTTTTTGGCGAAGGCGTCCATCTTCAGCGAACCGGTGAGGTCGGCACAGAGGGCCACCACACGCTCATCGCGCGAGCCGAGTTCGAGGAGGCCGGCGCCGAAACCGCTGCGGGTGTCCTTCTGGTCGAGGATGGGGTAAGTGCTCATGGCAGGGAGGGATCGGAGGGTGCGAGGTAGCGAGGGTGCATGGGTGTGAAGGTGCCAGGGTGCGAGGGTACAAGGGTGCAAGGCGGATCGCTCTCTTTCACCTTCGCACCCTGGCACCCCGCTACGGCATTCATCATAGATCGAGGTTGACGACTTCTCCGCTTACGATGGTCACGTCCTTTTCAACGGAGAATGCGGACTGGCGGGCGTTCACGCCGCGCCGGACCACCTTGTATTCGCCGGGTTGCAGGCGGAACTGGCTGAAGGCATCGGCGGGGGAGAGGTCCACCACCCAGCGCAATTCGCTGCCGTCCTTCACGAAGATGGCCCCGTGGCCCGGAGTGGTGCCGCGCAGGTTGAGCGTGCCGCTGCGGGGTATGCGCACGGGGGTGGTGCTGCTCTGGCGGATGTTCACGTCGGGGATCAGGATGCGCGGCAGGGTGAGCACCTCCAGGTCGTACACGCCGGTGCGGTATTTTTTGGTCGAGTTCATCCGCTGGGCGTTGAGCGTGGCGGCCTGGCCTTTGGCGCGCACGATGCAGGCGACCTCCTCGGCGGTCTGCACCGCGCCATCGATGCGCAGGTCCAATGTGCCCTGTCCGGCGGCCAGCGCGATGATATTGTGGCGCCCGGCCTCGATGGTGACGTTCTCCTTCACGCTGGGTGGCACGGTATGCGCCACCACGCGGTAGGTGAACACCGGGTCGATGCTGAGCGTGTCCGGTTCCCCGCGCAGGTTCATGGTATGCACGAAATTGTACCGTTGCTGGCCGGTCTTCTGGTCGTACAGGGTCACGGCCACATCGGTCTCGGTGGGCCGCGTATCGTCCGCCACAAGGAGGAGTTGCGTGGTGGTGGAGTTGAGGGCCTGGTCGATCACCACGCGCAGCACGCGGTCGAACATCTCGGGGGTGGTGGCGTCGTAATAGTTGCCCACGCATTTCAGGCTGAACTTGCCCGCATCCTCCAGGCCGATCCCGATGACGAAGGGTTTCAGGATGATCCCCTTGGCCTGCAGTGCTCGACTCACGGCACAGGGGTCCTCATCGCAGGCCTCGATGCCGTCCGTGATCAGGATGATGACGTTCCGTGCCTTGTTGTCCGGGAAATCACCGGCTGCTTTCTCCAGCGAGCGTGCGATGGGCGTGGTGCCCAAGCATCGCACCGAGCGCATCGTTTGTCGGATGGCATCACCCTGGTGCGGCCCGAACGGTACCTCCAGGCGCGTATCATCACAATCCTGCTTGCCGGACTCGATGCGGGTCTGGTGGCCGTACAGCCGCAGGGCGAGTTCCGTGTTCGGTGCGGCCTCGAGCGGCCCGAGGGCCTCGAGCAGGATCCGGCGGGCGCTGTTGATCTTCGGTTCGTTCTCCCAGAACGCGTTCATGCTGTTGCTCGCATCGAACACGAAGAGGATGCGTGTCAGGGGGACATCCTTCTGCGCTGAGGTGTTCTGTGCGCGGGCGGGAAGCATGCCGCCGAGCAGAAGCAACGCGAAGGCCACCACCGACCGAGCAACGGTCGCGAACGGGTCACGAGAGCGGCCGTTGGCCGTGGGCCGATGGCGCATATCAGTAATCACCCAACGTCTCGGGAAGCTGTGCAAGTGCCTTGGCCAGTTGTTCGTCATTCGGGGCGATGCCATGCCATTCATGGCTGCCCATCATGAAATCAACTCCCATGCCCATTTCGGTGCGCATCAGGATGCACACGGGTTTCCCGCGACCGGTGCGCTTCTTGGCTTCGGCAAGTCCTTGGAGTACAGCGACCATGTCGTTGCCGTTCATGGTGAGCACATCCCAGCCGAATGCGGTCCATTTCGCGTGCAGGTCGCCCAGTGGAAGCACCTGGTCGGTATCGCCATCGATCTGGCGTCCGTTCTGGTCTACGGTGGCGATCAGGTTGTCCACCTTGTTGGCAGCGGCGAACATCGCAGCCTCCCAGATCTGGCCCTCCTGCAGTTCGCCATCGCCGTGCAGGGTGTACACCAGCTGCGGGTCCTGGTTCAGCTTTTTGGCCAGTGCGGCACCGATGCCCACACTGAGGCCCTGTCCCAGTGATCCGCTCGCCATGCGCACCCCGGGCAGCCCTTCGTGCGTGGTGGGATGTCCTTGCAGGCGCGAATCCAGGCGGCGGAAGGTCTTCAGCTCACTCGCAGGGAAATAGCCGCTGTGTGCCAGCACGCTGTAGAAAACGGGGCTGATGTGGCCGTTGCTCAGGAAGAAGAGGTCCTGGCCGGCACCATTCATGTCGAAATGGGCGGGGTCGTGTTTCATCACGCTGAAGTACAGCGCGGTGAAGAAGTCAGCGCAGCCTAGCGATCCACCGGGGTGGCCGCTCTGGCAGGCATGCACCATGCGCACGATGTCGCGGCGTACCTGGCTGGCAATGCGCTGGAGTTCCTCGGTGGAGGGCTTGGAAGCCTTTACCGGCGCGGGTTCCGTCATGTGTGGCAAGGGATCGGGATGAAGGTGCGCGAAGGTACTTTCCGGCCATCGCAGGGCTGGTTGCGCGTGGAAAACTTCTGATAAGTGGAGCGGTGGTCGCCGGTTCTCGTTCAGCGGCTACCGGTGGTGCATGATATTGTTCGGATCCGGGAGGGCGAATATCTTCGGTCCAACAAAAGCCGAATGGGCCGCACGGTGCTCAGTTGGCCCAAGCCAGTAGCGCGCATGGATGCTGGACAACTGCCAGCAGGAACGTACCTGTTCATCGTGCTCGGGCGCAACGGCTTGCGCCTGGCCACCCAACGCTTCATAAAACGATGAGACCCATCCTTACGGGCCTGTGCGCGCTGGCCCTGCTGCCCGCAAGCGCGCAATGGCAGGCCATTGGCACGCCGTCCATCACCACCTCCGCCGGTGGCGATCCAGACATGTTGAGTGTGCGCCGGGTGTGGGGCGACAGCATCATGGACCGGCTGCTCCTCGGTGGCCAGTTCGAGTGGATCACGCACGATGGGGAGCCGGTGCTGGGCATGGGTCAGGCCAAGTGGGACGGCACGCAGTGGGACAGCATCGCCACGCGCATCGCCCCGGTGGCCGGTACAACACTCGGTTTCCTGCGCTTCCAAGGGCGGTTGTACTCCTATGGGGAGTTTGTGCAGATGCTCGATGGCGGGGCGCACAACAAGTCCATCGCCCGGCTGAACGAGGACAATGCTGTGTGGGAGCCCTTGGAATGCCTGAATCCCGACACCGGCCACTACCTGAGGCGCCTGGTGAACATTGCCCCATCGGACACGCTTTACGCCACCGGATACCGGGCTTCGGTGTGCGGCTATCCCAACAACTACGTGTTCGCCTACGACGGCAGCGCCTTCCATGAATGGCCTCTATGTCAGTTGCAAGGCGCGGCCGATGACCGTGTATTCCACGTCTTCACGTTCCAAGGCATCTGGTACATGACGGGCCATCTCATCAATTCGGGTCAGGGGTTCCAGGAGGTCCGTTTCATCCGGTACATCAACGGCGCATGGGAAGTGGTGCCGGGCTGGCCCTCCGCCTGGTACGGCTTCATCGAGGACGTGAGCATCCATAACGATACGCTGTATGTCTGCGGAGAGTTCAGCGAGCAGACCGGAGCGCCGGGGAACAACATCGCCTACTTCGATGGAACGGCCTGGCACGCCATGGGCGAGGGACTCGGCTATCCATCGGATCCGATGGGCATTGGCGCTGGCCGCATGCGCTGGTATCATGGGGATCTGTATGTGACCGGTCGGTACAGCCATGCCGGTGGCGAGGACCGGCATGGTGGCCTGGCCTGGTGGAACGGCGAGCAGTGGTGCGGTTTCCCGTCGGTCTTCGAAGGCGACGTGATGCCCGGTACCTGGCCCGAGGTACGCGATATCGCCGTGTGGCGGGACAGCCTGTACATCTGCGGCTCCTTCAAGAACCTCCAGAACCAGACGGTACACCAGGTGGCGCAATGGACCGGAGCACCACCGGATGCGGATTGCCTGTTCCAAGGGGTGGCCGCGAACGATCCCAAGGTTCCATTCTGCGTACATCCGAACCCGTCGGAAGGGCTCGTCGCCTGGAGTGGTATGCCTGCTGGGGCCGAGCGTGTGCGCGTGTGTGATGTGTTGGGCCGTGCGGTGCTGGACCTGCGGCAGGTACCTGCGCAACTCGATGTCGGCTCGTTCGCGCCAGGCACGTATGCCGTTACCATGCTGGCCCGCGACGGTATGCGCTTGGCGATGGCACGCTTCGTGAAACGGTAGTGCTACGTGGATCCCGGTCGCGTGTTCGTCTCCAACCGTCCCGCCACGAACAGCGCGTTGAAGCTGGCGAAGAGCACCACGCCCCATTGCCGTGCCAGGAGGTTCTCGGTGAGCATGCACAACAGCAGGAGGACGAGGAAGGCGAAGTGGGCGTGATCGCGCACATGCCAGGCGGACCGCAGCAGCACGCTGAAGTAAAGAACGAAGAGCAGCAGCCCCGCGATACCGAAGCAGAGCCACCAATGGAGGGGCTGGTTGTGGGTGCCGTAGCTCCCATCGAGCAGGATCGGGATCCCGAACTGCTGGTAGCACGTATCGAGCGTGGCCTGTGCCCGGGCCTGGCCGGTGCCCACGAGCCAGTGCGCACCGATCGCCTCGTGGGTGCAATGGGCGATGGCCCTGCGGATGTTGGAGGAATTGACCTCCGCTTGCGTGGCTGGGATCGCGGTGGCATCGAAGGACTCCATGATGCGCTGCCGTGCGCCAGGCAGAGCCAGCGCGGTGAGCACGCCGCCGAGGAGGATGGTGCCCGCGAGGACCAACGCCCTTCCACGGTGCAGGCGTAGTGCCACGATGCACAGGGCGGCCACCAGGAAGGCGACGAGCGGCATACGCGAGGCCAGCAGGGCCGATGAGGTGAAGAGCAGGAGGATCGCGGCGATCCGCCAGGCACGGTATGTTGCTCCACACAGCACGCGGTCCAACTGGAAGAGTGCGGCGCAGAGCAGGAAGTAAGCGGCGTAGGGCGGATGGAGCGAGGTGATCGCAGTGAAGGCCGCGCGGTAGTCGTACGCGAAGCCGCCGCCGGTGCTGGCGGGGATGCCGCTGATGGTGATCCCGATGTTCGCGTAGAGGGCCAGTGCCATCGCCGTCGCGCTGAACACATCGGTCATCGCGCGGCGGAAGGGGGCGGTTGATGGCGCGCCCAGCAGCAGGAAGCCCACGGGAAAGAGCAGGAGGGCGGCGCTGCGTTCGGTATGTTTCCAGCCTTCGGCCAGGTCGGGCGCACGCAGGTTGTCCAGCAGCATGAGCAGGAAGGGTAGCGCGAGGAAGCCGCACCAGCGGAGTTGGGCACGTGTGATGGGCACGGGATCCACGAAGGCACGGAGTACGAGCAGCACCAGCCAGGCCACGATCACCAGGACCAATGCGCGCGTTGGCAGCACAGGCATCAGGGCGAGCAGCAGGGTGAACAGTGGGACGGCACCCCAGAGGAAGGGTCGAAGGAGGCCGCTCATGGTGCGTCGGCAGTGGTTCTGGGCATTGATCGCTCGCTCTGAACCTCGTTCACGATGGCGTGGATACGCAGTGCGAACCGATCGTTGAAACAGGGGGCGACCGAGGCGCGAAGTCGCACAGGATCCGGTGCCCGGGTTCGTTCCTCATGGCGCAGCACGGCCTGGCGGATGTCCGTCGGGCTGTCCGAGGAGAATAGAAGTCCACCGTGTTCCTCATTCACCGTTTCCAGGTATCCTCCCTGGCGCAGGGCGATCACGGGCGTGCCACAGGCCTGGGCTTCCAGCACGGTGAGGCCGAGGTCCTCGTTGGCGGTGCAGATCAATGCGCGGGCACGTTGCATGCGTTCCACGAGCCGAGCTTGCGGTAGGAACCCGGTGAAGGTCACGTTGGGCGTGGCCATTTCGCGCAGGCGTTGCGCTTCGGGCCCTGCACCCACGATGGTGAGCCGTTGTTCCGGCAGGTCGCGGAAGGCCGCGACGATGCGATCGATGCGCTTGTACGGTACCAGCCGTGAAACCGCGAGGTAACCCTCACGCGGGCCGTTGTACAACGTGAACACGTTCGGGTCCACGGGCGGGAGCACCACATCCGCCTCGCGACCGTAGATGCGCCGTACGCGCTCGCGCACGTTGGCGCTGTTGGCGATGAAGTGGTCCACATGCGCACTGTTGGCGGTGTCCCAGGCGCGCATGCGGCGCATCACCCGGCGAATGATCCATGCTTTCCAGGAGTGCATGCCATGTTCGCGCAGATAACCGTCCTGATCCACCCAGGCATAGCGCATGGGCGTATGGATGTAGCACACATGGACCTGGCCGGGTCGCTTGCGCACACCTTTGGCAACGGCATAACTTGAACTGAGGATCAGATCGTATCCGCGCAGGTCGAGGGACCCGATCGCCTTGGGGAACAAGGGCAGGTACCAGCGGAAGTGGGCTCTGGCGAAGGGAAGGTTCTGAATGAAGGTGGTGCGTGCCCGTTGGCCCCCGAGGATCCACGCTCGGTCCGCATCGTTCAACAGGTCCACCAGAGCGAAGATATCGGCATGGAAGAGTCGGACCAGCTCGCGCGTCACCTTCTCGGCACCACCGGGTCCGCTCAGCCAATCGTGCACAACGGCCACCCGCATCACCCCTGGATCAAGGGCCCCAGCACCTCACGCAGGGCGGCCATGGTGCGTTCTTCAGAGAAGGCACG
Organism: Bacteroidota bacterium; assembly: GCA_018267155.1. GTDB lineage: Bacteria > Bacteroidota > Bacteroidia > Flavobacteriales_F > PHOS-HE28 > PHOS-HE28. The sequence continues at coordinate 41,560 of JAFDZE010000021.1, forward strand.
GGCGCGTTCATGGCCTCGGGCCACTTGTTCAGCACGCATTTGCGGTTGGTTCACGGTGACCATGGCGCGCATCATGCTGCGGGTGTAACCGATATCGGTCTCGATCACCGCATCGCCGAACTGCTCCGTGAAGACGTTCAGGTGCCCGGTGATCACCGGGGTGCCGATGGTGATGGCTTCCAGGATCGGCAGTCCGAATCCTTCGTAGTAGGAGGGTTGGATCAAGGCGATGGCATCGCGGTACAGACCACCGAGGCGAGCATCATCCACGTCGTTCAGGATGTGCAGACCCGGATGGTCGGGGATCGTTACCGGTGCGAACGCGCGATGCTTGCGGCCCACGATCAACAGGTCGAATGCCGGCCGATGCAGACCGGTGTACCAATTGAGTACGCGATCGATGCCCTTGCGCGGATCGAGGGAGGCGACCATCAGGTAGTAAGGACGATGTTCCGGTGCGCTCCCGTTGGCCGGGAGCAAGGATGGGAGCACATAGGGCGGCACCACGAACGACTTGTCAGGCCCAATGCCGTAGTAGCGCTGTAGTTCCTGCTGAACGGTGCCGCTCACGGTGATCACACGTTCAGCGCGGCGCAGCATGCGCGGGATCAGCAATTTGTACCAGGTGGCGAACCGGCTATTGAACCATTCCGGGTGATGCAGGTAGGCAAGGTCGTGTACCACGGGCACATGACGTGCGACACTCAGCGGACCGGAGTTGGCCGGGGAGAGGAGCACATCGCCTTTACCTGCAGCACGGGGCAATTCCATTTGCTCCCAAACGTGGCCGGAGGTGTTGCCCACGCGTTCCACCGCGAGCCCGCAGGCATCGAGTTTCTCCGGTGAACCTTTGGGAACGATCACGCGGCTATCGGGCCAGGCCTGCGCGATCAAACGCAGCAACAATCTTCCGTAGCGTTCAGTGCCCGTGACCGGCCTGGCCAGAAAGCGGCCGTTGATGACGAGCGACATGCTGTTGTGAGGTGCAGGAGGGCTTGTTGGTCAGTTGAATGCTGAGGTGAACTCCGATGGCGAAAGGATGATCGTTCCGCCGAACCGCTCAACGACGAGCAGATTCTCATCACCCGTGATCAACAGGTCGGCCAGGCCGTCCTGGGCCAGGGCCAGCAGGAAGTTGTCCTTCTTGTCGCGGCACACGTCCACGATGCTGGTGGTCTCCACCCGGGTGGCGTTCCGCCGAAGGGCCGTGATGAAGGTGTTCGCGATCCTTTCGGGCACACGGTTCCGGATGCGCGGTCGCGAAAGAACGTCCAGTAGTTCATTGATCTGCGGTTCCGAGAACAGCACGACGAAGCGCCCGGTCCGCCAGCCGTTCACCAGGGATGTGAACGAACTGGTCAGCAGGTAGCTGATGATGTTCGTATCAACGACGAGTCTGAGCCTTCCGGGATGCGGCATAACGCTTGGATCTAACGGCGTCCACTTCGGCCACCACCTCTTTCACCGTCATCTTGTCCTTGATACCGGCACGGATGCGCTTCATGGTGGCGACGAGGGTCTCCAACGAGGCATCATCGCGTTCGTGCTCGATCTCGATCACGCCAAGTCCGTCCAACTGTTCGAGCAGGGCCTTGGCCTTCTTGGTGGGCACCTTCACCCGCAGGGTTTCCATGGCGTAAAGCTACGTTGGGCGGCCGGATCCACCTTGCACGTCCTCCGATGGCCAGCACTGTGCGAGGCAGCCGCCCCGACCATGCACATGCCGTACCATTGGCGAAGGAAGACGGAACCTCTGCGACGAACCATCAGCAACGCATGGAACACAAGGTCATCCTGCACATCGAAAAGCTGCCTGAAGGCGTATACCTGGCTACGTCAGACTCGGTTCAGGGCCTGGTTGCGCAAGGGCGCACCATCGCGGAAACGCTGGAGATCGCGCGTGATGTCGCCAAGAAGCCGCTGGAAGCCCAAGCTCCCGGATCGCTGCCGCAGACCGTGGAGTTCGGCGACCGCTTCGAGTATCCGCTGGTGGTGGGTCTGTGATGGGAAGGCTCGGCGGATCCAGCTACCGCGACATTGTGCGCAGGCTCCGATCATTCGGATCCGAGTTCCATCGTCAGGCGGCTGGGAGCCACGAGATCCAGCATTGTCCGGGTTCCGGTCGTTTCACCACGATCGCCAAGCATGCGGGTGACATGCCGGAAGGTACGTTACGGGCCATTCTCAAGCAGGCGGATGTGGCACCGGAAGAATTCCTGAAAGTGCGGTAGGGCCGACCACCGCCACGAGCTTCTACCTTGCACGCCCACCGATGGCCAGCACCACCCGGAGCACCCGCCTTGGCCGCGCCCATACGCCGCTGCTTCTGGCCTTGGCGTGGAAGAACGTGCGGCTGCGCTACAAGAGTTCGATGCTCGGTTTCGTGTGGACCCTGTTGAATCCGCTGATATTTCTGGGTATATTTCTGCTCATCTTCAGCAACGCCTTCCCACAGGTACCGAACTATGCGGTCTTCGCGCTCACCGGCCTGGTGTTCTGGTCCTTCTTCGCCACGGTGAGCGGGCACGTGCTGGGAGCTTTGGTAGAGAACGCTTCGATCCTGAAAAGCCTGGCGGTGCCGCCGCTGGCCTTCCCGCTGGGGCAGTTGCTCGCGGGGCTGTTCAACCTGCTGCTGAGTTTCGTGCCGTTGGCGGCCATCCTCGTGTGGTTCGGATGGCGACCCGCACCGCAGCACCTGCTGATCGTACCAGCCACCGCGCTGTTCGCGCTGTTCGTCTTCGGCATCGGCCTGTGCCTCTGCGCGCTCAACGTGTTCTTCCGCGACATCGGCCTGCTGTGGAATGCGCTGCTCCCGGCCTTCTTCTACCTCACGCCCATTGCCTATCCGCCCGACCTGGTTCCCGAACGCTTGCGTTGGATCGCCGAGCTGAATCCATTGTACCATTTTATCGCGCTGGTGCGCTCCATCCTCGTCGAGGGCGCCATGCCGACCACGGGCGAATGGGGCACGGTGGTGTTTCTTGCAACGGTGGCCATGGCCGTTGGGCTGCTCGTGCACCGTTGGCTGCGCAAGGGCTACGTGGCGAATTACTAAGGCGGGTGAGGATTCAGTTGAACACCTGCCGGATATTCCCGAGCCACTGTGTCGGATCCCATGTGGTAGACCAGTAGCACATGTCGTACAGGTGTGCGAGCATGTTGTTGATGAATGCTGCGGCCAAAAAGGGAGCGAGCAGGAGAAGCACGATCGCGGGGCGTCGCGGCCACCAGTGATGCACGGCGCACCAGGTGATCATGGCGAGCAGCGGAACGGTCTGCACGAAGGACCGCTGGCCGAAGCTGCACCCGAAGGCGGGGTCCCACCACGATGAGACGGCGTACCAGTATAGTAGGAACATGAAAAGAACAATGATCGTCCTGGTTCGCTCGCGGTGCCACGCGGCAAGAACCGCGACAGGCAGGAGTAGAAAGGCGGGAGCGTATGGCAGCAAACCGTTCTTCGGCGCAAGATAAGTGGCGAGCAAGTGAGGAGTCCTCCAGTTGGTGAACCCTTCGTTCTGGTATGAAAAGACGATCGGATCCCCATAAGCGGCCTGCCAGTAGAACATCTGGGGCAGGGCCAAGGCGATACCGATGACGATCTGCCCCAGGAACCAACGCGGGCGGCGGGTGAAAGGTTCATCGGCGAGGACCAGGGCGTACAGCGCCAGTACCAGAAGGAGGTCCAGTGGGCGAATGAGGATGAGCCATGCACAGGCGATGCGGAAAAGTGCGCCGCGCCACCGGCCATCACGGCCAGATACGCCGTGGGCCCAGCACCAGAGCGCCAGGCAGACCAACACCCACGAACCTATGTGCGAGTATGCCGGGGAACGGAAGGCATAGTAGAAGACGTTGGTGCCCTGGCTCATGAGGAAGAGCAGCGCCAGGCCGATGCTGCCGGGCACGGGCCATTTTCGCCGCAAGGCGGACCAGAGCAGCAGCAGTCCGCTCCACCAGAGCACGATCCCCGCCACGTCCATGGCGCGATGGTGCACGGGCGTGAAACCATCGGAGTTCCCCCAGCCCACGATCAGTTCGGCGGCCAGGAAGAAGGGGAGTTCGATAAGTGCGGTGCCGTAGGTGTATTTCGTGCGGATGATGTTCCGTGCGGTATCCTCCTGGATCCCGCTGCCGATGATGCGCAGCCGCTCGTCCGAAAGCCACCCCGGGCGCATGCCGTGATGGATGACGCCAGGAAGGTAGATGTAGTATCCGGCTGCGTCCGCACGCAGTTCGGTCTTCCAGTCATCGGTATCAATCACCTGGTGCTGCCGGAAGGAGTCATGCACGGTCCAAACGAGAACGACCAGTGCCAATGCGCCGCCGACGATCATCTTGATCGTCCTGTTCATTGAGTCGAGCGTTCGCCAGAGCATGGGTGGTCGGTTCAACGATACTGCAGGCTACCGTAAGAGTTGCCCGTCATTCCCGAAGGGTCTGGTCCATTCGTACTTCAGATCGCGTAGCACGCTGGCTTTCACATTGATGCGGAAACCGATGCTCTTGCGGGTGCCCAGGGGGATCACGTTCACATTGAACTCCCAGCAATGCATGTCCCAGTACACGTTGATGGTGGTCGGGGTCCATTCACCGGCGGTGAGGTCGTAGCCGCTGCTGGCACCGAGTTTCCACCATTTCAGGATGGTCACATCGCCGTTGAAGAGCACGCTCTGGCGTTGTGTGTCGGTGAAGTCGCTCTGCTTCCACGCACGTGCCAGGTCGTAGCTGTAGTTGACGCGCAGGTGCCAGGGCAGGTTGAAGTTCATGCGGGCACCCTTGTCCGGGTCCGCTTCTTCCACTACCTTTTCGGTATTGTTGTTCACCGGTGTGTCGGTGGTGCTCTGGCCATAGCGACGGCTCTTCAATTCGAAGCCCAGGGCGAGGTTGGCATTGGAGAGGCGCGCCAGGCGGCCGTCCAGTTCGCGCTGCGACCGGTTGATGCGGGCACCCTGTTCGTTCGTCGCGTACGGATCCCACACGCTGGTCACGTTCACATCCACACGGTCCAGGATCCGTGTTCGGGCGTTCACGTTCATCGGACTCCAGTTCACCGAGTCCTTCAGCATGTCGTAGCTGGTGGTGGCCCCGAGGAAATCGAGCAGTTTGATCTTGCGGGTGGTCTGCTGTGCGCTGTCCTGCGAAGCTCCCGATCCGCTGGGCAGGAGCGTTTTGGCCTCCAGGCTCTGCACCAGTCCGAGGGTGAGCAGCCCGCTGGCGCTGGGCGAGGGCGTGCCGTAGATGCCGATCTCGTACGGCGAATAGCTGGCCTCGGCGCCAGCGGTGCCGAAAGGTCCGGTGATGCGGGTATCGTTACCGGGCGTGTAGCTCAACCCGGCGGTGGGAGTGATCACATGGCGGATGGCCTTCAGTCGTCCCTTGTTGAAGGTGAACATGCCATACAGTTTACTGGTGAGCGAGACGCCCGCGCTCCAGTCCAGTGGCGCACCGAAGCGGGCCACGGTGTCGGTAGTGAGCACACCCGCCTCCGCATCGTAGGTCCTGCGTACCTGGTCGAAGTACATGCGGTCCGTGAGGCGCACCTCGGGGTTGATGGAAAAGGCGCGCGTTTTGAAGGAGGTGTTGATGGCGGCGGTGTGGCGCAGGCCGTTGCGCATGAGTCGTAGAACGCGGTCCATGCCGCTGGAAAAGAGCACGTCCTCGGTGGTGCTGATGCGGTTGTCGAACTGCGAACTCCAGGTGAGGCCGATGTTGTCGAACCACTT